>CALFSW010000416.1 GCA_937916505.1 uncultured Verrucomicrobiales bacterium
TGCTAGGAATTTGCTTTTGGCGGGAGTGCCTTGAAGCCGCCTTTGGACCGGAGCAGAGGGGTGAAAGGGGGGTGTCTTCGGGTCCGTAGAGCCAGAGAATCTTGACGCCTTTTTCAAGCTTCGCGTCTTTGAGATCTCCGGTGAGCTTTAGGACCTCGGATTTGGGAATCGGGGCATTAGGCCCGGAGCTGTTGTTTTGTCGCTGGGCGGAGAGAAGTCCGATGAGAAGGAGAAGAGGCCAGAGGATGCAGTTTTTCATGGAGAGAAAGAAGGATTTGAATACCCCGGAATGAAGTGACTTCTTTCTCTTATCGATGTTGGGGAATTAGGAATCACGATTATCCCAGAAGCTCGGAAACTTCCCCATCACTGTAGTGAAACTTCGGGGTGTTTACGCCGGCCTGCTGGAGGAGGGTGAGCCAGTAGTTGGCGAGAGAAGTGTCTTCTTTGGGAAGGATGATGTGACGGCCGTGTTTGATATGGTCTGCGCCACCGCCGGTGAGGAGGGCAGGTAGGCTTTGTAGTCCGTGACCGGCACGAAGGTTGCTGCCGTAGCTGACGATGCAGGTGTCATAAAGCCGGCGACCATCGAGGTCTTTGGTCTCTTTCAGTCGATCAATAAACCAGGCAAAGAGTTCCATGAGTTTGCGGTCGCGTTTTTCCGAGGCGGCCCGACGATCGTCTGAGAATCCATAATGACTGAGGGTGTGCGGACTGAGGGAAATATCGAGACTGTTAATCAACGAGCAGACCGGGAGACGGTAGCTCGCGACACGGGTCATGTCGCTTTGGAGAGCCAGGATGAGCATGTCGAGCATGAGGCGAATCTCTTTTTCACCGGTCAGTTCTGACGGGGGCGTGTCGAAGGGAGCTTTTGACTTGGGGACGTTGGCCCATTTCTCCTGCCGTTCGAGACCGAGTTCGATGTCCCTGACACTGGTGAAGTATTCGTCGAGTTTGACTTGGTCTTCCCTGGAGAGGGTGCGTTTGACGCTGCCGCCATCAATGCGAACGAGATCGAGAATGCTCTGTTTGTTGTCGAGTCGCTCAAGGAGCCGTTCGGCCGAGTCTCCTTTTTGGGCAAAGAGAGTGCGATAGAGTTGGAGTGGCGTGGGGATTCCGGGAATGGAGCGGCCCCGGTTGTCGGCGGATAGGGAATAGCCGCTGCCATGTCCCGTGCCTTGTCCCGGGATCGGTTCACGGGCGGTGAGGACGAGGGAGGAAAAGCGGTTGTCCTTGCCAATGGTGCGCGCGGCAAGTTGATCGCAGGAGACCCCGTCTTCGTGTTCGCGAAAGCTCCCGCAATTCAAATAACCTCCGCTGCCTCCATGCGGATTTTTGACGCCGAGGTTGGTAAGATTGGAGACGATGGTGAGATCATCCTGATGTCGTTCCAGAGCTTTGAGTCCCTGGGTGAGGCCGATGGAGGAAAATCGTCCCGCCTTGCTGGGAAAGAAACTTTTCCCACCCTCGTGATCGGTGTCGGTAAATCCATAACCACCTCCGAGAAAGATCAGTCGTTTTGGTGAGGCTGTTTTTGGGGCAGCGTGGGCGACAGAGTTGAGGAATGGTAATGCGATGCAGTAGGCTCCCTGGCGAAGGAACGAGCGGCGTGAGTGGGTATTGATGATGTCCGACATGACCTGGTGAGATGAATTAGTTGTTAAAAAAGAGGGGGCTTTCGGCAACGGCGATAATCATATCCCTCATACGAAAGCCATTTGGGCGGAGTTTGTTCATCATCTCGTCGAGATGAGGAGCATCGGTGAATTCGATGTCTCGGCCGAGGGCATACACGAGGAGAGACTCCAGCATATTGCGGGCGAGGTCTTCTTCATGCGCGAGGAGAGTTGCCTGAAATTCGCTATAATTGGTGAATGGTTTTCCACCTGGTAAAGAGCCCTTGATGGCGATGGTCTCGTTTGTCCGGGAACTCGTTTTTTCGGTCTCTCGCCAGCGCCCGATGAGATCAAAGTTCTCCAGGGCAAGACCGATGGCGTCCATTTTGCGGTGACAGGATGAGCACTGCACCCTTGATTGGTGGAGCTCCACGAGTTGACGGTTGGTCAGAGGGCCGTCGACCCCTGAACCGAGTTCCGGAACATTGGGCGGTGGTGGCGGAGGCATGTCATTGAGGAAGCGGTTCATCAGAATCATTCCGCGAATGGTTGGTGAAGTGCGTTCTCCATTGGAGCCGGCGACGAGAAAAGCGGCTTGGGAGAGGTAGCCACCGCGCGGGGAATCAGCCGGGAGCTTCACTTTGACAAATTCGTTGGTAGTGACATTCGGGATGCCATAGAGCGTGGCAAGCTGGGCATTCACGGTCACGAAGTCTGACTTGATCAGCCTGGAGACAGGGAGGTTTTCCTTCACCAAGGTTTGGAAATAGGCGATTACTTCCTGTTTGATGGAATGACGCATGCCGGCATTATAAGTTGGGAACTCTTTTGAGACAGAGATCGAATTGAGCCTCACAAAATCCGCCCACTGACTCCCGAAGCCTTCGGCAAAACGCCGACTGTTTTTGCTCAGGAGATCTTCGATGCCCGCTTGATAAGCTTCTTTGTTCGAAGCCGCTCCCTTTTCGACAGCTTGGTAGAATTGATCATCAGGAGGACCACTGGTCAGGAAATAGGAAAGGCGGATGGCGATGTCGCGAGGGGATAAGATTCGTGAATTCGGGTCTTCGTTTGCCTGTTCGTTGAGAAAAACGAAACCCGGTGAGGAGAGAACGACAGCCAGGGTGTTGATCATCGCTTTCTCGAAAGGCTGGCTTTTGCTTCGTTGTTTCTGAAAGTAGGAAACGAGTCCGTCGATATACTTGGGGTCCAGAGATCGGCGACGAAAAGCCTCGGTGGTGAAGCGTTCGATCAGCTCGCGGGCATTCTCATCATCCCATGACAAACTTGATTGTTTCCCTTCGATCGGTTGCTCCGGATAGAGCAGGGTTTCAAAGAAGCTGCGTTTCTCAGGATAGAATGGACCTTCCACTGCGATTGAATCGATCCAGATCAGGCCTTCCTTCTCGGGGTCGACTCCATGGTAGTGCTTCAGAGACTTGAGATAGTGGGAGAGCCAGGCTCCGGAGCGATCTTCAGCGACGTAGCCAGAGAGCTTTCCCTTGAGGGAGGCGGGACGGAGTTCGACCACGCTTTCCGACGGCTTGTCCGTGGTGCCATCGATACGGAAAACTCCGGCGATTTCCTCTGCTCCCTGATGGACCCGAACAAATCGACGAAAGGGCTGCACGGTTCCTTCAATGCCAGCCTTGATTCGGATTCGGTAGCTTCCTCGCGGATCGACCACACGTCCGTAGCTGAGATGTCGCAAGGGTTCACTGAGATAGACTCCCGTCTCGACCTTCGGGAGTGCGAGGTATTCTCTCCGCATCTTGGAAAGCCGAACCACTTTGCCTGTGCCGCCTTTCCAAATTTCGAGATCCTTGCGGTA
>CALFSW010000417.1 GCA_937916505.1 uncultured Verrucomicrobiales bacterium
TTTAAGTTTAATTCATTATCGTTCAGTCAGTTAGGTGAAAAGTTGACGCGAATGCTTGGCCGGTTATCATGGCGTATATGGCACTGCAGCGTTTACCCTGGGAAACGGGATCGATGCGGGCGACAAATTTGCGGTGATCTTCTTCGACAACCTGGCATCGGGGAGCACAACGATCACCGGAGACACCCACTATGCCGTGGTGACGGACCCAAGCTGGGTCGTGCCCGGTGACGGAGATAACATCCAGTTTCAAAGCATGCCAAGCACCGGAGATTTTCAGCAATTGGCAGGAATTCAGGCGAGCTTTCAGGTGGGGAACGTAGCCCCGGTGAGTTATTTGGATTGGGCCAGCCTCTACTTCAATCCCACGAACGCTCCGAACGCCCAGACGACCGCAAATCCGGAAGGGGACGAATTCGCAAATCTGTTTGAGTATGCCTTTGGGCTCAATCCCCTTACTTGGAGCGGCGATCACCCGAACGTGCCTGTGACAACCATCGCAAGCGATGTGGGGGGCGACTACCTCATCACCGAGTACCGTAGGCCAGTCAGCCATGATGGTGTGGAAGTGTCTGTCGAAGTTTCCACGGATCTCGAGTTATGGACGGGAGGTCCATTATCGGTCCAACTGCTTTCAAGAGAAGTTGTCGATGGGGATGAGGTGGTTCGTTACCGTTCCACACTGAGTCACCAGGGACGGTTGTTCATGCGTGTCACGGTTCAATCCCAGAACTGAGTTATGGAAGACAAGGGCTGGAGAAATGACCGGAAGTTGTGGATGAGTATCTCGATACACTGGCGGTATTGCCTCAAAGACCGACAGCCACGTAAACCGAGGTTCATTTTTTATTGGGGTGATCTTTGCGAGAGTCATTCACGCCGTGTTACACCGTAAGTTCATTTTGCGGTTGTTTTTTACCGTTCAGTGCTGTTCGGAAGGGGTGGACGACGCTTGTTTTTGCGAACTCATATTGCCGGTGGTGGGGGCGGTTCAGATTTCCTCGAACACGCCATGGCGGGATAGCGAGGCGAGCCACTGATGAAATTCCGGTCCCGAGCGAAACGGAGCGGACAGGCGTTCCAGTTCAGTCGTGGATCGCGTGCCGTCCATCGCCGCGAGCAGCTCGTATTCAGCATCGGAAAACACGAGCGGGGTGTGGTAGATGTCGACCAGTGACCGACCGTGGTGCACTGAATGCAGGCGGATGGGCGCGAGACAGGGACGGTCCGGCACGGTCGCCGGGAAATCGACCGGCTCGATGCGGGCCAGGACAAGTCCGCGCCGCGTGGCGTCCGTGAGCAAGCTGGCGAGAGCCGGCAGATGCTTGGACAAGTCGGTGCCTGGCCCAAGGCGATCGTCCAGGCGTTCCATCAGGTCCGGTATCGCAAGACAGCAGGGAGCGGTTTCCGCGAGAATTTCAAACAAGGTGGCGGCGAGCGGGTGGCTTAAGTGGGCACCGGGACGGAATGAATGGCGAAGGGAGACTCCGGTGGCGTCGCGCTGGACCTGATGTTCGGTGCGGATTGCGAATTCAAGTGAGGCGGCGGTCGTGAGGCGGGGTTCGAGCAGGGCCCCGTCGGCACAAACGAGGGAAACGCGGTGGCTGCGGCCGGAAAAGACATCGAGCGCTTGCTGATAGCCGATTGGGTCGGAGACGAGCGGAGACAAGGTGGACAGGGCGTCGTCGCCGAGGCTGGCGGGCAGGTTTTGGGTGAAGTCAGATTCTCCGAGGTAGCGGAGTCCGGACCGTTGGGCGTGGTCAACAAAATCGGAGAAGGTGCAGGGGGTGTTGCATTCCGCGAGATCGTCGAACGGGAGAGTTGAAGCTCCCGCGGTGCGCATGTGGTGGAGCAGCGCTCGAATGTGAGTGCCGTAGGTATCGGGCGGGCAAGCCTTTTCAAGCTGTTCGAGCAGGCGGGTCGGTGGGGTGTCGCGGGCTTCGGGCAGGGTCATCCATTGGCGGATGATTTTCCCAATGGGGCGGCGCAGGGCCCATCCCGGCAGGGTGTTGTAGCCAATAGCCGCGATGCCGGTTTCGCCAAGCAGCGAGGGCAGGCGGGTCATTAGTGAGTCCCTCACATCGGGCGGGACCCAGGAGTAGAAACCGTGTGCAATGAGGAAGTCATACTGTTCGTCTCCGGGATCGAAGTCTTCCAGCGGGATGTCATGGAAATCGATGTTTTCCAGACCGGCGGCGGTTGCAGCGGCGCGTGCCTGCCTGATTGCGGTGGCGGAAAGATCGATGCCGGTGAAGCGGGAGTCCGGCCAGCGGGCGGCAAGATGCAGCAGGTGGTGGCCGGAGGAACAACCAATTTCCAAAATGCGGGAGCACGATGGCGACGGGCAGTCGAGTCCGCCCAGTTTCGCGGCGACGGTCATCACGGCAG
Organism: uncultured Verrucomicrobiales bacterium; assembly: GCA_937916505.1. Lineage (GTDB taxonomy): Bacteria > Verrucomicrobiota > Verrucomicrobiia > Verrucomicrobiales > Akkermansiaceae > SW10. The sequence continues at coordinate 2,389 of CALFSW010000417.1, forward strand.
GATCGCACGACGGATAGCTCAATGCGGGATACGGCGTCGATTCGTAGAGCGAGCGGATGGGGTCCTGGGTCACGTTGCTTGGGTCGATCGGGTGGCTTGTTACAGCGAACGGGTGCGGATGGCGCGCCAAAACCGGTGGTCGGTGGCGTCAGCATAGCATTTGGTCCACGGGGGCGAGGAAGGAGCGGGGACTGCTAGGAATAATGACTGCCAGTGAACGAGTCAATTTTTAATGGGATTGAGCGTGGAGCAGAGAGTCCGCAAGCGGAGGAATTTGCAAAAATTCAAAGAAGTCCTGAAATTGAGCGGCAGACCGGATGAGAGGGGCAAAAACTCACGGTGCGAAGTCAGCCCCTCTGGAATCAATTCCTGCGCACTGCTTTTGTTCCTGGCCAGCTCTGCGCTACTTCGCAAGCGAGACGCAGATGACTTCGGTGTCGTTGCGAATGAAGGCGCACTTTCTTGCGTAAGCAGGGTGTGACCAGACGATGTCGCGTTGCCGTAGATCGAGGCCATTGGGTTCGATGACGTGAGCGCGATCAATTTCCTCGTAACCTTTCACGGATAGGTTCGCGATGACGAGGTCGCCCTTTTCGGTGAATAGAAAGTAGCGGTCTTCATGAGGGGTGACAAAGACGGTGCCCCAGCGCACGGGTTCCTCAAGGGCGATGGGCTTGAGGGATTCCCACACCCGTTTCCCGGTGAGAGCTTCCATGCAGCGGAACTGTCCGTAACTACAGGCTGCGAAGAGATGACCGTCACGCAACACGGGGGTGTTCATGATGCCGTGAAGGTGGGTGGTCTTCCTTTCGCTGGCGCGCTCCGTGCGATAGACGATTTCCGGGGTCGATTCATCTTTCTTGAGCTTGAGAAGCATGGATCCGTCGTAGAAGCCGGTGAGGAAGAGATGCTCTTCGTCAATCATCTGTGGCGTTGCGATGGTGAGGCCGTAGCGAATTTTCCAGGGAATACTCCAGTAGACTTTGCCCGTCAGTGGATCGAGCGCATTGGCGGCCTCCGGATGCCAGATGATGAGGAGATCACGACCGGCATGCTTGACGATGCGCGGCGGGCAATAGCCGGGATGTTTCGCCGAAACGGATCGCCAGACTTCCTTGCCGGTCACCTTGTGGAAAGCCACGGCAGTGGTGCCATCGCCGCTTCCGAGACAGATCAAGAGATCGCCATGGATGAGAGGTGCGGCTGCAAATCCCCAGGTCTGGGTTTTCACCGCGAAGAGCTTCTTGAAGTCGTGAGACCACTTCTCGGTCCCATCCCTGGTCGCGCGGCAAATGAGATTTCCTTCTCCGCCAAAGGTGTAGACGCGGTCTCCATCGACCAGAGGAGTGACCCGGGGGCCCGCCGAATAGGCCATGGTGTAGGGGCAGTCATAGGCTTTTTCCCAGATCACTTTTCCGGTGGTGGCATCAAGACAAAGAAGGCGTTCGTTCCCAGGCTTGTTTCCGGTGCGTGCGCCCTCGGCTTTGGCTTCCGGAGTGTTGAGCGCCTTGCGATCCATGACGAAGACACGATCACCGGCGACCGATGGTCCGGCATAGCCACGGTTGACGGGGGTGCGCCAGAGAACCTTGGGGCCGCCACTTGGAAACTTGTCGATAATCCCGCTCTCCCGCCAAACCCCGTCGCGTTGCGGACCGAACCATTGCGGCCAGTCGTCTGCAAGGGCAGAGGCCGGGAGAGCAACGAAGAGGAGTGAGGCTGATAGCAGAGATTTCATGGTATAAGAGAGTTGACGGGTATCCTTCGCATGCCGGAGCCCCTTCTGCGAATCCAAAACGGCGATTTTCCAGCAGGGCGATCGGCTTTTGGCGTCTCCTGCAGTCTCGTATGAACCCGGCGGTGTTTGCCGCCAAAGAGGGTTGGAATCGCCGCCCGTAGACGCTCTCCCGCTTGCTGATGCGACCTATTGCGATCATCGCGAGCGCCTTTTTCTTGCCCCTCTTTGGGGCTGGGCGGAGGAAGCGCCTCCTTGCAAAGATTGGCCGTTCGACAAACCGGTTTGCGCGTAGATTCGCAAACTCACCGACATCGCCGGCAAGGTTTTGCGAGAAATCGTGGTCCGGGCCCCGCCGCAGGAATTTGCTTCTGTGGCTGAAGCGGAAGTGTTGACACCCACTGCTGAAGATTTGGCCGGGAAAAAAATCCGAGAGACCTTGCAAAAGATGGCTCGGCGGCATTCTATTCGAAATTTCCACGTAAGCGACTATGACAGAAAGCAACGCGCTCCCACCAAATACCTTCTACATTGAAGTGACAGGATCCGGTATTCCCGAGGTCGATGGTCTTTTTGTTCCATCCACCGCCCCGTCGGCCGAATCCGAGTCCGGGACAGTTTCCAGCTTGGGCTATTGGAATGGAAAGATGGCGTGGGATCGGGCGGATGGAAAGTCAGCCCGAAGCCCGGCTCTTTCCTATTCCAACAGCTACACGTCGTGGAGAATCTGTCGGCTCGATGGTCATCTTGCCTACGACATTACCTCCGCGGATCAATTCCCGCCCACGGACCGCGAGTGGCATGTCTACAAAAAGGGAGTGGCGCCGGCTCCCAATGTCGTTCTGCATCATTTTGATCCGAGGAAACCGTGTCCCAACCCCAATGTTGTTTTTGTGTTGGGTGGCCCCGGAGCGGGAAAGGGGACGATGTGTGAGCTTGCCGAATCCCAATTGGGTTGGACGCATTTGTCGATGGGAGAACTTCTGCGCGTCGCACGGAGAGCGGGAGGCCTCTCGGCGGCAACGATCGAGGAGTTTGTGACTGGAGGAAAATTGGTTCCCAATGCGATCATGGTTCCGCTTCTTAAGGACACGATGGAGACTGTGACGCGAACCACCGGAAAGAAAAATTTTCTTCTGGATGGGTTCCCTCGCTCCATGGAGAACGTCGAAGGTTGGCGTGAAGTATTCGGAGTGGAAGTAGATCTGCCCAAGATGTTATACTTCGAGTGTCCCTTCGAAGTACTGGAAAAGCGAGTCCTTGGACGGGCCAAATACTCCGGCAGAAGCGATGATAATGTCGAAAGCATCAAAAAGAGATTCGATACCTTTAAGGCGGAAACTCTTCCCACCGTGGAATTCTTCAAGAGCAAGGGCAAGTGTCTCGAGGTAGACACGAGTCACGATCGCCAGACTGTCTACGACCTGGTGGCGCAGAATCTTGCCGAATACACCGACCAAGAATTTGCGGCCAAGCCGCTCACTGAAAGGGCCGAGGTACTCCTCGGGCTCCGGCCCTATCCCAAGACTGAGCAGTGATGTTGCGTCATCGAAAGCGATTCGGAGGCATCCGTCTTTCCCGGCTCAGAGGACGCGATGAGTCTCGATTGTAAGCGCTCGAGAATGGGGCGGAACTCCCGGGCCTGACCAGTTTGTTGCGGGTTAACTCCCAACAATGGCAATTGCTTTTCGGGGGCAATCTGCAATACGCATGGAACATGCCGTCTCGTCTACATTCGCTCCTATTGCTTTCCGCTGCGCTCATCGGTCTGACCGTCCTCAGAGCAGCGACCCTCACTGACGCCCGCATCACTGAGTTCCTTGCAAGCAATCAGGACGGGATTCAGGATGAAGACGGAGACCGTTCAGATTGGATCGAGATTTGGAACTCTTCCGGTGTCGGCGGCGATCTAGGCGGGTGGTATTTGACCGATGATCCTGCCATTCTCACCAAATGGACACTGCCTGCCGCGCAACTCGGCAGCGGTGAATACCTTCTCGTATTTGCCTCCGGCAAGGATCGCAGCGCCGTGCCGGGCGAGGTGCATGCCAACTTTAAACTGGATGCCATGGCAGGGGGCTACCTGGCGTTGGTTAAACCTGACGGCACCACGATCGCCAGCGAGTTCAACAACTACCCGGCCCAATTGAATGACATCGCCTACGGCACAGGATTTGAAACTGCCGCTCCAATCACTCTCGTCAATTCGGGGGTCAATGCCAAATGGCATGTCCCAAGCGGGCCCGTGACAGACTGGAACCAACCAGACTTCGACGACTCCACCTGGTCTTCCGGCACCACTGGCATCGGATACGACAACCCGCTCGGTGGCGACTACCTCCCACACATCGGTCCTGGAGATGATTTGCGACTCGCGATGCGTTTGAAGAACCCCAGCGTTTACATACGCGTTCCTTTCGAGGTCACCGAGCCTGCTGGGATTGCAGACTTTGTATTGAGTGCCCAGTGGGAGGACGGATTCATTGCCTATCTCAATGGGATTGAAATCCACCGCGAGCGCGCGCCGCTGACGCCCGTCTGGAACTCTGGCTGCAACCCCGCCAGTGGCCGCTCCCCGGAGACACTTGTCGTCCGGTTCTCCGACTACCCGCTCGCCTCGGGCAATCTCGTTGCCGGTTCCAACATACTCGCCATCCAGGGGCTCAACGACTCTGCCGGCAGCTCTGACTTCCTCTTCTCTCCGAGACTCACCGCCACCCAGCAAGATGTTACCAATTTAATTCCAGGCTTCTTCCCTGACCTGACACCCGGAGCAGAGAATTCCATCCTCTACGAGGGCATCACCGCAGACACGAAGTTCACTACCGACCGCGGCTTTCACGAGACCGCCTTCGATTTGATAATCAGCACCGCGACAGCGGAGGCGACCATCCGCTACACCACCGACGGCTCACTGCCGACCGAGACCTCCGGAACCTCCTACACTGGACCAATTCACATCAGCGAAACCATGGTGGTGCGTGCGATCGCATTCCGCCAAGGATACCGACCCACAAATGTCGATACCCATACCTACATCTTCCCCGCCGACGTTGTCACCCAAGCAGCGATGCGCCCCCAGATCACCCAGGATCCGACCTACGGTCCGCAGATGGAAGACGCTCTCAATTCCATCCCCTCCATCGCTCTCACCTTCCAGGGCAATGACGTTCCTGCGAACCGCAGCGAGATCCCGGTGTCTGTCGAGATGCTCAACTTCGAATCCGGCTCCAAACAGGTCGATGCCGGCGTCGCCCGCTATGGCTCCTACGTCACCAACTTTCAAAAGAAGAGCATCCGCCTCCACTTCCGCTCGGAGTATGGCGCCAAGCGGCTGAATTACCCATTGTTTGATGGTCATGACTACAAAAATATCCTTCCGGTAAGCGATTTTGACGCTCTCGACATCCGCGCTGGCAACCACGACATGGTCGCGCGTGGCGCCTACATGTCGAACCGTTTCACCGACGACAGCTTGCTCGACATGGGACAAGTTGCTCCACACGGCCGCTTCGTCCACCTCTACTTCAATGGGCAGTACCGCGGGCAGTATCATCTCCGCGAGCGCTGGGACGCTTCGATGCTGGCGAGCTACCTCCCCGGCACCGAGGAAGAATTCGACACCATCAACGCCAACAACACCGGATCCGAGTTTCTCACCGGTCAACTACAGGACGGCGATCTCACCAAGTGGAACGAGCTCCGGGGATTACTCAACGGCGCCAGTCCATACAGTGCGACCAAAGACATCATGGATGTCGATGACCTCATCGACTTCATGCTGCTGTGGACGTCCGGAAATGCTGAGAGTGAATTTCGCGCAGGCGGTTCGGTGTCCAATGGTGTCGGTTTCAAATTCATGATTAAAGACGCGGACGGTCACCTGCGCTCGCCGAGCCGCGGGGTCACGCACAACGGGCCACTCAATGCGATGACGCGTTATCGGACCGAGGGCGATCCGGACTTTAAAATCTTACTCGCCGACCAGATCCACAAGCACTTCTTCAACGATGGCGCGATGACCGGCCCGAAGCTGGTCGAGCGATTGCAAAGCCGGGTGGATGAAGTCCGCCTCAGCTACATCGCAGAGGTTGCCCGCTGGGGAGTTCACAATGGCAACCAGACGAACCGGACTCCTGTCCAATGGGAAGCCTACCAGAACAACCTCCTCAACAACACCCTCGCGAACCTCACCGCGTCCCAGATGGCTAAGTTGCGCAGTGCCGGGATGTATCCCGACATCATTGCTCCGGTGTTTTCACAGCACGGCGGCTCCATTCCTGTCGGTGGGGGCGTCACCATGGCCACCGGAGCCACCGCCATCTACTACACGCTCGATGGCAGCGATCCTCGTCTCTCTGGTGGTACAATCTCCCCGGGGGCAACCCTCGCCCCGTTTGAAGGCGACGTCCCGGAGCCCCGCGATTTTGTCGGGACCGGTGCCAGCTGGAGTTACCTCGACGACGGATCGAATCAGGGCACGGCGTGGCGCGCGGTCGCTTTCGACGACAGCGGCTGGCCTGCCGGACCTTCGGAGCTGGGCTACACAGAGGGGGACGAGGCGACATTGGTCGGCTTTATCGACGTCGATCCTGAATCCGCCGGAACCCAGCGCAATGCCACCACTTACTTCCGCCATAAGGTCGACATCTCCGAGCCTGCGTCGTTCTCTTACTTCAGCCTCAAGATGAAGTATGACGATGCCGCTGCCGTCTACATCAATGGTGCCGAGGCAGTCCGCACCACAAACCTTTCCGCTGGCGCGGCCTTCGATACCTTCGCTTCTTCCAGCACTCCCAACGAGCGCACTTATTTCGAGTTCATCATCCCGCCATCCTTGTTCATCGACGGCGAGAACACCATCGCGGTGGAGATCCACAACGCCTCTGCGGGCAGCTCGGATATCAGCTTCGATCTCCGCCTGCGAGGCGAGATCGACACCAGCAATGGAGACAACATCACCAAACCGGTGATCTTGAGCGAACCCGCTCAACTCAATGCCCGTGCCTACAATTCAGCGACGAGCGAGTGGAGTGCGTTGACCTCGGCCTTCTTTAGTATCAATTCCGTCCTGGCTTCGGTGGAAAATCTCGTGATCTCCGAAATTCACTACCATCCCGCCGAGCCGCTGGAGGCCGGGGAGATCGCAGTATCGACTGACCGCGATGACTACGAATTCATCGAATTGCTCAATATTGGAGCACAGGCGATCAACCTCAGCGGGGTCAATTTCTCCGACGGGATCAATTTCACATTTCCGACAAACACCCTTCTTAATGTGGGTGCCCGTGCGGTGCTTGTCCGTGATGCCCCGGCATTCGTCGCCCGTTATGGAGAAGGTATCCAGATTGCTGGTGAATACTCCGGCCGTCTGAGTAACGATGGCGAGCCTCTTACGCTGTCCCTGACGGGAAATGGGGATCTTCGCAACGTTACCTTTAACGACAAATTCCCGTGGCCAACGCTCCCAGACGGCGCAGGGTTTTCACTTGTGTTGATCGCCCCGACTACCAATCCCGATCACGCGCTCCCCTCCAGTTGGGGCACTCATGCTGTCATCGGCGGTGCGCCAGGCCAAGCCGATGAACTACAGGTCGACAGCTACCCGGCGTGGAAGATGCAAAATAACATCACCGACGATCATGACGACAGCGACGGCGATGGCCTTAGCTCCTTCGTTGAATACGCCCTTGGCTCCTCTCCGACCGAGTTCAGCACTTCCAGTCTGCCAAGGCCCGGTATGACGACCGGGGAAGGTGACCAGTTCCTCACCATCACTTACGAGAAGAACCTGCTGGCGAACGACGTCATCTTCCAGCTCGAGTCATCGACCGACCTCCTGATCTGGCAGAGTGAAGAAGCCATTGAGGTGTCAGCCAATACCTTCCGTATGGCAACCCCATTGCACGAGGGCGGGGAGCAATACCTGAGGCTGAAAATTTCGCTCCGCTGAAGTTCATCGAACCAAACCATCTCCGCGATTGGAGCCGCCAGAAAAAGGTCAGCCCTTATCCATTTTAATGAATCACCCTTGCAAAGGGAATGAACCGGGTCAGCCGGTCACAAACTGACCGGCTATTGCGGTGAAGCAACTTGTGGAAAATTAAACCCGGTGGGCTCCCGGGTGGCACCACTTTTACCGACCAAGTGCTTAACTCCGTGCCAGGAATCAATTTTACGGGCGGGCAGGAAAATTGGAATCATGGCGAAGAGCAGGAGGTGCTAGCCTTTATTACCGGGCCTTTGATGATTGAAATTTACCAGGCTCGGCGCGTTCATCACTCCTTCGCAAGCGAGAGACAGATGACTTCGGTGTCGTTGCGAATGAAGGCGCACTTTCTTGCGTAAGCAGGGTGTGACCAGACGATGTCGCGTTGCCGTAGATCGAGGCCATTGGGTTCGATGACGTGAGCGCGATCAATTTCCTCGTAACCTTTCACGGATAGGTTCGCGATGACGAGGTCGCCCTTTTCGGTGAATAGAAAGTAGCGGTCTTCATGAGGGGTGACAAAGACGGTGCCCCAGCGCACGGGTTCCTCAAGGGCTATGGGCTTGAGGGATTCCCACACCCGCTTCCCGGTGAGAGCTTCCATGCAGCGGAACTGGCCGTAACTACAGGCTGCGAAGAGATGACCGTCACGTAACACGGGGGTGTTCATGATGCCATGAAGGTGGGTGGTCTTATTTTCGCTGGCACGCTCGGTGCGATAGACGATCTCCGGGGTCGATTCATCCTTCTTGAGCTTGAGGAGCATGGATCCATTGTAGAAGCAGGTGAGGAAGAGATGCTCTTCGTCAATCATCTGTGGCGTTGCGATGGTGAGGCCGTAGCGAATTTTCCAGGGAATACTCCAGTAGACTTTGCCCGTCAGTGGATCGAGCGCATTGGCGGCCTCCGGATGCCAGATGATGAGGAGATCACGACCGGCATGCTTGACGATGCGCGGCGGGCAATAGCCGGGATGTTTGGTTGAGACGGATCGCCAGACTTCCTTGCCGGTCACCTTGTGGAAAGCCACGGCTGTCGAGCCATCGCCGCTTCCGAGACAGATTAGGAGATCGCCATGGATGAGAGGTGCGGCCGCAAATCCCCAGGTCTGGGTTTTCACCGCGAAGAGCTTCTTAAAGTCATGAGACCACTTCTCTTCCCCATCCTCTGTTGAGCGGCAAATGAGATTTCCTTCTCCTCCAAAAGTATAGACGCGGTCTCCATCGACCAGAGGGGTGACCCGGGGTCCTGCCGAATAAGACATGGTGTAGGGGCAGTCATAGGCTTTTTCCCAGATCACTTTTCCCGTGCTTGCATCGAGACAGAGAAGGCGTTCGTTTCCCTGCTTTTTACCGGTGCGTGCTCCCACCGCCTGCGCTTCCGGAGTGTTGAGCGCCTTGCGATCCATGACGAAGACACGATCACCGGCGACCGATGGTCCGGCATAGCCACGGTTGACGGGGGTGCGCCAGAGAACCTTGGGGCCGCCACTTGGAAACTTGTCGATAATCCCGCTCTCCCGCCAAACCCCGTCGCGTTGCGGACCGAACCATTGCGGCCAGTCGTCTGCAAGGGCAGAGGCCGGGAGAGCGACGAAGAGGAGTGAGGCTGATAGCAGAGATTTCATGATACAGGAATGATGACGGCGTTTCTTCGCATGTCGGAGCGCCTTCTGCGAATCCAAAACGGCGATTGCTGGAGGGATTTTCTCTTTTAGAGAAGGGGGGAGAGGCATTGCGCGGGATTCGATCACAACACCTCATATTCAGAGGGTCGCTCCAGTTCCCGGTCGCTACGCAATGATGTCGTGAACCACCTCGCCGTGGACATCGGTCAGCCGGAAATCACGTCCGCCATATCGATAGGTGAGCTCCGTGTGGTCGAGGCCCAGGAGGTGAAGCATGGTGGCATGTAAATCGTGGAGGTGGACCTTGTTCTCAACAGCTTCGTAGCCGAGTTCGTCTGTTTTCCCATAAGCGAGGCCGCCGCGAACGCCTCCACCCGCCATCCAAATCGTGTAGCCCTTTGCATTGTGATCCCGACCGGGGGAACCTTGGCCATCGAGGAGCTGCGACTCCGGTTGACGCCCGAACTCGCCACCCCAGAAGACCAGGGTATCGTCCAAGAGGCCGCGGCGTTCGAGGTCGGTAAGAAGAGCGGCGATCGGTTGGTCGATCTCTTCACACCGCGCCGGAAGACCGGTCTCGATGGCAGAGTGATGATCCCAGCCGCTGCAGGCGACCTCGACAAAGCGCACACCCGACTCGACCAATTGGCGGGCCATCAGGCACTGGCGTCCAAAGTCGTCCGTGCGCTTCCCCCCGATGCCGTAGAGATCGAGGGTTTCCTTCGATTCCCTGATCGTGTCGATGACTTGAGGGACGGCTTCCTGCATGTTGCTGCTCAGGTCGAGCGAATCGATGACCCCTTTGACATTCGGATTACCTCCACTGCGTTGCAGCAAGTGGCGATTCATCGATTGGGTGAAGTCGAGGACGCCATCCGAGACGCCCGGGATCTTCCCGTGACCGCTCAGGTTCTTAATTTTGGCATCCTTCACCGGTCGACCTTCCCAACCGATGCGGGTCGCTTGGTAGGCGCTTGGGAGGAAGGCGTTCCCGTAGTTGGACGGTCCGCCGAAAGTGCGCGTCGGTTTGATGGTGACATAGCCGGGAAGATTTTCGTTCGAGCTCCCGAGGCCGTGCAAGACCCAGGAGCCGAGAGACGGCCGCACGAATTGGAAACTCCCGGTGTGCAGCATTGGGATGGCCAGCGGGTGCGCGCTGCTGTCCGTTTGCATGCTGTTAATGACACACAGCCGGTCGGCCTGCTTTGCGATGTGGGGCAGCAGTTCGGAAATCCAGAGCCCGCTTTTGCCATGTTGCGAAAAGTCCCACATCGGAGCCATGAGCTTCTTTTTCTTCTTCCCTTCCTTGCCGCCATCCACGTAGAGCTTCGGTTTGTAATCGAACATGTCGTGCTGGGACGGGCCGCCGTTCATGAACAGGAAAATCATCCGCTTGGCCTTCGGGGCGAAATGCGGACCGCCCGGAGATTTCGTTCCAGCCATGCTCCGGTTGGCGGTCAGTCCTGCCAGAGCGAGCGAGCCAAAGCCACCCGATCCGAGCTTGAGCCAGTTACGGCGCGAGATGTTGATGGGCTGTTGTACGGGATTCATCTTACTATTCTATGTCGACCAGGTAACGGAATTCGGCGGTTGAAAATAATGACAGAAAGAGGGTCGACCAAGCACTCTCATCGCGATTTTCGATCTCAGCTTCGGCGTCTTGGGTCAGCGCAAGTAAAGCGAGTGCGCCCTTCTTCTCTTCCGCCGTGGCTGCCCGGGTAAATACCCACTGCATCGCGAGGTCGATCCTGTCGGCATCATCCTTCGCCGATGAATCGGCGAGCAGGCGTTTCGCGGCGTGTTTTGCCTGCTCCGCGACAAATTTGGAATTCCGAAGAAACAATGCCTGCGAGGGGACTTCGGTCACGGACCGCTTCCCGCTGACCAGGCTGGCGGAGGGAAAGTCGAAGCGGTCAAAGAGTTCGGAGGCATAGTCGCGGATCACCGGCAGATAGACGCTGCGGTGATTGCTGGGCGGTTGTAATATTTTGGTGTCGACGCCGCGCACCAACTTGTCGCCCAGCCCGGTCACGGTTGATCCGACCGGTGGTTTGATGTCGAGCTGGCCACTGACCGCGAGGATGGCATCACGAATCGCCTCCGCGGGCAAACGGCGTGGCATCGAGCGCCATAGCAAGCGGTTCTCCGGATCGATTTTCAGGCCCTGCTCAAGGGACGCACAGCTGAGTTGATAGGTCCTGCTGAGCACTATTTTTCGGATGGTCTCCTTGATCGACCATCCGTTGTCCATGAATTCAACCGCCAGGGTGTCGAGCAATTCCCGATGACTGGGGGGTGTGCCCGTCGCGCCAAAGTTGTCCACCGACTCGACCAAGCCACGACCGAAGAGATGGTGCCAAATGCGGTTGACCATTACCCGTGCGGGCAGGGGATTATGGCGGCTTGCCATCCAATGGGCCAACTGCAGCCGGCCGCTCTGCTTGGGATCGATGGCGGGTAATTCAGGGATCGGAATGGCGGTTAAAAAACCGCGTGGGGCAAGTTCGCCCGGTTGACTGAGTTCACCACGGATCGCGATTTTGGTGTCAGCAGGATCCGACCGATCCCGGGCGCTCATCGCGTAAGGCGGTCGCGGCGGACGGTTTTTTTCCAGCTCCGCAACCGCGGCCTCAAGAGGCGCGAGTTCTCCCTTAAGCCTGGCAATCATTGCCTCCGGAGCCTCTTTTGGTTCCTCCTCTTTTTTGGCAGTTCCGGCTTCTGCCGGAGGCGATGCCCCGGCCCCGGTCGCCGTAGCGTCTGACTTGGCGATCTCCTTCGTGGGCGCTTTTTTCTTCGCCTCTTCAGCTTTCGTCAGTTCGGTTTTCTTCTCGTCCCTGGGCTTCTTGGCCGCATCGATCTTCTTTTCGTAATCTTCCGCGGCAGCGTGTAAATCCGCGCCCTCGCGACCAATCGGGAGGAGGTCCGTTGGGTTGTTGCTGTACTTCTGTTTGATGGTGCCATACAGAGGTTCGGTGCTGAGGAAAATACCTGCCAACGAGTAGTAGTCTTTGGTCGGGATCGGATCGAACTTGTGATCGTGGCACTTCGCGCAGGAGACGGTGATCGCTAAAAAGGCGCGGGTGGTGACATCGATCTGGTCATCCACGATCTCCATGCGGTAGGCCATGCCGCTGGAATTGTGACGCTTGGTCCCAAATGACAACAAACTGGTTGCCACCAGTCGATTTTCGGTATCCCCGGCTGATTCGTCTGGAGCTCCAGGCAACAGGTCTCCGGCAACCTGCTCCCTGATGAACTGATCATACGGTTTGTCCGCGTTGAGCGCGTCGATCACGTAATCCCGGTAAGGCCAGGCATGGGGGTAGGAAAAGTTGAACTCCTTGCCACTGGACTCGGCAAATCGCACCACATCGAGCCAGTGCCGGCCCCAGCGCTCGCCGAAACGGGGGGAGGCGAGTAGTTCGTCAACCAGCTTGGCGACGGCCTCGGGTGCCGGGTCATTCACAAACGCCTGGATTTGACTGGGAGTCGGGGGCAGACCGACGAGGTCAAAATAGAGACGCCGTAAAAGGGTGGCGCGGCCGGCATCGGCAACAGGGGTCAATCCGGCTTTCTCAAGTTTCGCCAGGGTGAAGGTATCGATTGGGCTCCGCGGCCAGTCCGCGTTCCCAACCTCCGGTGCGACAGAAGCCTGCGGGGCCTGAAAGGCCCAGTTGCTTGAACCGGGATTCGGTTCCCCGGCCCGGGATGTTGTTGGCACCAAAAGCACCAGACAGGAAGACAGAATGACCTTGCGCCCCTTGCGAATCGTATCCCAAACGCAACGAATCACCGTCTCCCGCGATATTACGCCGGAGAGGGCGAAATCAGAAGGGTCTCTTTCCTCTTTCTTTGGCATTTCTGCCAGCCTATCTCTTTCTTCGTTGAAATCAACGAGGAAAATTGCTCTGTCTCGAGCCCATTCCAAAGTCGCTGGAAGAGGCGTGCTCACTTCTCCGATTCCCTTCAATGGCGCAAACGGCGATCCCGCCGTGCAAACGCCCGCGTTTGGCCGAATCGCTGGTCTTTGGATGGGATTCAAAAGATGGGAAGATCGAATCTCGTCGTGGTGGAAAAACTCCGATAGATTCATTCGCAAATGAAGCCTTTAGAGATGAGCGGATTGGTCGCGGCAGTGGTGACGCCGATGGATGCGAAGGGAGAACTGGACCTGGAGGTGGTGCCCCGGGTGCTGGATCACCTGGAGAAAGACGGGATCACGGGGATCTATATCGCGGGGAGCACGGGCGAAGGAATGTCACTGACTGATGAGGAACGCCGGGCGGTGGCGGAGGCTTATGTGGGCGCGGCGAAAGGTCGGATGAAGACCTTTGTGCAGGTGGGGCATAACAGCTTGAAGGCTTCCGCGGAATTGGCGGGGCATGCCGAAGCGATCGGGGCGGATGCGGTCTCGGCGACGCCGACGGGGTATTTTAAAGTGAGCGGTGAAGAAGAGCTGGTGGAGGGCTTGCTGCCAATCGTGGAAGCGGCTCCCAAGACCCCGTTTTACTACTATCATATTCCATTTTTATCCGGAGTGAATCTGGATCCGATGAAACTCACAGACCGGGCAATGGATCGTTTGCCGACTTTTTGTGGAATCAAGTATTCCGATGGAGCAACGCTTTATCATCTGCCGCTTTTGGAAAAAATCGGGCCGGGTTTGGAATTTCTAGCCGGGTCGGATGAAGCCTATCTCATGTCGGTGGCGCAGGGGTTTCGCTCGGCGGTGGGGAGCACTTATAATTATGCGGCGCCAATTTATGACAATGTGAGAGCCGCGCTGAGCGTGGGCGATTTTGAACGGGCCCGGATGTGGCAAGGGCGTGCGCTGGAAATGATTGCCGCGATGTTTGAAACCTGTGGTCGGGCTTCTCTAAAAGTCATGATGCAAATGGTGGGCATCGACTGCGGTCCGGTGCGCCGTCCGATTGATCCGGCAAGTCCTGATCAAATTGAGGCCCTCAAAAAACGGCTCGAAGGAATGGGCTGGTTTGAGTGGGTGGACCAGGATGTCAATGTGATCTCGCGATGAAAGCCTGGATCATTGTCTGGATTCTTGGATGGGCCTCCGCGTGGGGAAATCTGGATTGGGATCGTTTCCCTGACTTGCCCGATCGAGAGGGCTTCGCGGGAGTCTTTTCCGGCGTGGTGAGCGACGGGGGGGACGAGTTTTTGGTCGTGGCCGGAGGCGCGAATTTTCCAGAGGGGCGGCCTTGGGAAGACGGGAAAAAGGTCTACTATGATGACATTTATGTCCTGCCTTTGAAAGAGGGGGGAGCGTGGCGGAAGGCCGGGGTGAAATTACCGATAAAGGCGGGCTATGGGATGTCGGTGAGTTTGGAGCGAGGGGTGGCGCTGTTCATGGGTGGGAAGAATGGCGAAGAAATGAGGGGTGATTTGATTCAGGTTTCGATGCGTGATGGAAAGTTGAATCTCGATGAGTGGGGGAGTCTCCCTCGTAAGATGGCGGAAGGAGTGGCGGGAGTGGTCGCTGGAGAGGTGGTTGTGGGCGCAGGGGGAGCGAATGGAGAGACCTTGAAAGAGTTTTACCTTTTGAGTGATTTTGGTCCAAAGAAAGTGGCGTGGAAATCACTGGGCTGGCCGGAAGGTGCTCGCGGACGAACGTATGCCGTCGGTGGCGTTCGTGGTGGAAAGTTTTACCTTTTTGGCGGACGAGATTTTGAAGATTCAAAAGAGGAAAAAGAGGAGCGAATTTTTGGATTGGATTGGTTGAAGGATTGCTGGGAATTGGATGTGGATTCGGGGGGCTGGAGTCGGTTGGCTGATCTTCCCGAAGCGCGGTCGGCAGCCCCGGCGATGGCGTTGCCGGTGGGGGCAAGTTCTTTTCTGATGTTGGGAGGGGTGACGGTCGATTTTTTGAAGGAGCAGATGGCGGCGCGTCCGGAGATCAATGGTCAGGGGATGGCGCATCCGGGGTTTCCGGGGTCGATTCTCTCATACAATACGATCACGGATCGGTGGGCGGAGGTGGGAAGTTTTCCGATGGAGGGGACTTTTGCTCCGGTGACCACTCCGGTGGTTTTTTGGAATGGAAAGGTCATCATTCCGACCGGGGAGATCAAACCCGGGGTGAGATCGCCTCAGGTGTTGGTGGCAGAGATGGGCGGGACGAAGTTGCGCTTCGGAGTCGTGAATTGGATCGTGGTGGTGGTCTATCTTTTGGGAATGGTTGCGATTGGCTACTGGTTCATGAAGAGGGAAGCCGCTTCTTCGACGGAGGCTTACTTCCGGGGCGGGCAGAAGATTCCATTTTGGGTCGCGGGCTTGTCGATCTTCGCGACGATGTTGTCGGCGATTACTTTTATGGCGGTTCCGGGAACGGCTTATGCCACGAACTGGAACGGGTATATCGGGCAGTGGCCCATTCTGATTATCGTTCCTCTCGTCGTGATGTGCTACCTGCCGTTTTACCGGCGATTGAATATCACGACTGCCTATGAGTATCTCGAGAAGAGGTTCAACGTGGCGACGCGGGTGATCGGAAGTGTGACCTTTATGTTGTTTCATGTCGGTCGGGTCGCAATTGTTCTCTATCTCCCCGCGCTGGCTCTTTCGAGTGTCACGAACATCGATATCTTTTTGGCAATCGCGGTGATCGGAGTGCTCTGCGTGATTTATACCGTGATGGGAGGAATTGAAGCGGTGGTTTGGACGGATGCGATTCAGGCACTCGTTTTGATTGGCGGGGCTTTGCTGTGCTTTGGATTGATTGTGTCGCAAGTTGATGGAGGGCTTGGTGCGATTGGCTCGGCGATGAGTGAGCAAGGAAAGGGCCTCACCGCGAGTTGGGATTTTGGAGATCTCTCGATTGCGAAGGGATCGACTTCGGGCTTTGTCTTGTTCGTGGCCTTTATGATGGCGAATTTGCCCTCGTATACCTCGGGTCAGGATGTCGTGCAGCGCTATGTCACGACGTCTTCGGAGAAGGAGGCGGCTAAATCCTTGTGGATGAATATTGGCATGGTGTTGATCGGTTCGGCGATCTTCTTTGGATTGGGGACGGCTCTCTTTGTCTTCTACCAGGACAAGCCCGGGTTGATGGATCCGGGCCTGCCGGCCAAGGACAGCGTGCTGCCCTTCTTTATCATGCAGAATCTTCCGGTGGGAGTGGCGGGCTTGATTATCGCAGGAGTTTTCGCGGCTGCTCAGTCGACGATTTCGAGCTCGTTGAACTCGGTGGCGACGGCTTTTGTGACTGACGTTTATGGAAGGTTGCTGAAGCCCGAAAGTTCCGATGCGCAGCGGCTCGGGGTGGCAAAGTGGGTCGTGATTATTTTGGGGGCTGTGGGGATTGGAGTGTCGAGCTATCTCGCGATGATCAAGACGGACGAGGTGTTTATGCTCTTCAACCGCTTCATTGGATTTGCGCTTGGACCCTTGGGCGGGCTGTTTGCGTTGGGTATTTTTTCACGACGACCCAATGGGATGGCCGGGTTGTTGGCGCTGATTTTGGGGGTGGTGGCCGTGCTGTCGGCTTACCTGATGAATGAAGCGGGAATCATTGACTTGATGCCTTTGCTCTACGGGGCGGTGGGCTTCTTTTCGACCTTGCTGACGGGGATTGTCCTTGGGTTTGTCCTGCGTGCGACTAATGAAGAAGTGGCGGGGTTGACGATTTGGACACAGAAGAAGAGATGAGTGGATATTCGAAAGAGGAGTTGGACGGACTGCGGGATTTTTATCGTTCGAGTTTGCTCGATGATACTTTGGAGTTCTGGATGCCGGAGATTGTCGATGAGGAATTCGGCGGGTATTTGTCGATGCGTGATCGGGACGGGAGTTTGATTGATGACGACAAGTCGGTTTGGCTCCAGGGTCGCTTTGCGTGGATGTTATCAACGCTCTACAACACGGTGGAAAAACGGGACGAGTGGTTGGCGGCGGCGAAAAGCGGGGTGGAGTTTTTGAAGAAGCATTGTTTCGACGAGGATGGACGGATGTTTTTTTTGATGACGCGTGAGGGGAAGCCTTTGCGGAAGAGGCGGTATTATTTTTCGGAAGCCTTTGCGGTGATGGCTTTTGCGGCCTACGGAAAGGCCTCTGGCGAGGAGGAGTGGATTGAGGAAGCCCGACAACTTTTCGCGAAATGCATGGACTATGCAGAGGGCCGGATTCCGACAGGGGAGCCGAAGTGGACAAGCGAGCGGCAGATGAAGGGGATCGGGGTGCCCATGATTTTTCTTCAGGTGGCCCAGGTCCTGGTTGCCAATGGCGGGGATGAATTGGCGGAGCGGAAGATTGATGAATTTATCGAGGAGATTAGGGAATTTGTGAAGGATGACATCGAGTGTGTCATGGAACAGATTGGGATGGATGGAGAAGTGGTGGATCACATTGATGCCCGGACTTTGAATCCGGGGCATGCCATTGAAGGAGCTTGGTTTATTTTGGACGAGGCGAAGCGACGGGGAGGTGATACGGAGCTGATTGAGTTGGGGTGTTGCATGCTTGACTACATGTGGAAGCTGGGCTGGGACGAAGAGCATGGTGGCATCCTCTACTTCAAGGATGTTTACGGAAAGCCGGTGCAGGAGTATTGGCACGATATGAAGTTTTGGTGGCCCCAGTGTGAGGCGATCATCGCGACTCTATTGGCTTACCAACTCACGGGAGATGAGAAGTATGCAAAGTGGCATCGCATGATCCACAAGTATGCTCACGCGACTTTTCCAGATCGAGAGAATGGCGAGTGGTTTGGTTATCTGCATCGGGACGGTCGAATCTCGTCACCAGTGAAGGGAAATCAATTCAAGGGGCCGTTTCACCTGCCGAGGATGCAATGGTATTGCTGGCAGCTTCTGGACTCAAAGGGTCCAGATGGAATATAAGCTGTCGATCGTAGGGAGGACGTCTAGGAAAAGAGAGAGGCGATGGGCTTGCCTCCATCGGTGATGGGGACGGGGCGGGTTCCGTCCATGAGTTCGTGGTGGGGGTTGATTCCCAGGGCGGCATGAATGGTGGCGTGGAAGTCGGGGATGGAGACCGGGTTCCCGACAATCTTTTTGGAGAGGTCGTCGGTGGCACCGAAGGCGCCTTGATGATTCAAACCACCCCCGGCGAGAACGAGCGAGAAGGCCGATCCCTGATGGCCGCGGCCGCCGTTGCCGTCGAACTCGGGGGGACGTCCGAACTCGGTGGCGATGACAATGAGGGTTTTGTCGAGGAGTCCTTTTTCTTCAAGGTCGCCCATAAGCGTGGCGAGGCCGTTGTCGAGGTCTTGAATGAGTTCGTGTTGCTTGAGTTGTCCTTTCCCGTGGGTGTCCCAACCGGTGCCGTTGATGAAGCCCGGGTTGTGGGAGAGTTCGACAAAGCGGACCCCGTCCTGAACGAGGCGCCGGGCGAGGAGGCAGCGTTGGCCGAATTCGCTTTTGTAGGTGTGGCGAAGGTCGGCTGGTTCGGAATCGAGATTGAAATTTTTCATGAAGCCCGGACCGGCGAGGCGGAGGGCATCGGCCTGGGCCATCTCGTAATCGGCCAGAACGGAGTCGGCGGGGATGCGATCCTGCAGGGGTTTGAGGAGTCTCTTGCGGGTCGCAATCCGTTCGCTGGTGAGGAAGTCCGGTCCGGTGAATCCGGCGGGTCCGGATTTAAGATCAGTGAGGTAGATGTTGCCGTATTGAGCGCCGAGAAATCCGGGGCCGCGGCTGACATTGGGAAAGCCGATGAGCATGTAGGCGGGGACCTTGGAATTGGCCGGGCCACGTTGCTGCGCGATGATCGATCCGATCGAGGGATAGGTGGTGGAGCCGCTGATGGGGCGGCCGGTGTGCACAAAGTTGGAAGCGAGCGCGTGCTCATCGATGAGTTGATTACTGATGGAACGGACCGCGGTGATGCGGTCCATGAAACGAGCCGTTTTTGACAAATGTTGGCAGACTTTCACTCCGGGAACGGCGGTTTCGATGGAGGCGTAGTTCGAACCGGTGACGTAGGGCTTTTTAGCGCTGCCTTGTTTTTTGGGGTCAAAGGTGTCGATCTGGGACATGCCGCCGCCGAGCCAGATGAGGATGCAGTGTTCGGCCTTTCCTTTGGGCAGGGTGGGCTGAGTGGCTCCGGGAGATGTTCCTGAAAGGGAGGCCAGGGCGGAAGCGGAGAGGAAGTGTCGACGGTTCATGAGGGGGGATCTATTTACTTGAGGTGGATGTCGCCGAAGTTGAGATATTGCTCCCAGTCGTAGGCGGTGAGATCGTGTTTTCCGGAACGAATATGGTAGCCGATTGATCCGCTTTGGAGCGGTGTGTCATTGGCGGGCATCGTTTTGGTGCCGAGGCCTTTGAGGCCGAAGAGTTGGTAGACCGGTCCGGCATGGACCGCGGCCAGGAATTCTCCCTCGGGATCGGCCCAGGCATCTTTAGAGGCGCTGGCAACGTAAACAGCACGTGGTGCCATGAGGGCGATGAGCTGGTGTTGGTCAATGGGGAGGGTGTTTTCCTTGTCGTTGTATTTTTTGTAGTTTCCGCAGAACCAATGAGGGAAGGACTTGTTGATGCGGGCGACCAGTTCCCCCTTGCGACGTCGGGCGAGGGCGGCTCCGGTGCAGCCCGAATTGTTGGAGATGGTGAGGGCGAATCGCGGGTCGCTTGCGCCGGCCCAGAGGGAGGCCTTGCCTCCGCGCGAGTGACCGATGACGGCGATTTTTGAAGCGTCGACATCAGGGGTGCTTTCAAAATAATCGAGCACGCGCGAGGCTCCCCAGGCCCAGCCTGCGATGGTGGCCCAGGCGTCGCCGGGTCGTTTGCCGGGGTATTGATCGAAGACCTTGTGCACGCCATTGTCGAAGTTGAGATCGGAGTCGGTGCTCAGCTCCGAGTTGTGGAAGGTCGCGGCGACATAGCCTCGGGAGACGATGGTTTCCGCGGGCCAGAAGTCGTCCTTCTTTTCACGGGTCGGATCGATGTTTTCGCGGTCCCGGTTGCAGATGAGGAGATATCCGGGAGCGGGCTTTTGAGCCTTGTTGGGGATGAAGGCGATGAGCTTGAATTTCCCGTCGCCTCCGGGTCCGGAGTAGGAAATCTCAACGATTTTCAAGGTTGCCTTGCCCTCCATGGCGGTGGGGTCCTCCTTGATCGTCTTGAAGCTGAGGTTCGCGGGCTTTCCAATGGGCGCGCGTCCGAAAATATTCTCTTTGAAAAGCTCGAGCGTTTGGGGTCTCTGGGTTTTCAGCCACTCTTCCTTGGTGGCCGCAGGCGGGGTTCCGAGGACGTTGGGGAGATCTTGAGCTGAGGAGTGGGCCGCAAGCAGAAGTGCGAGGAAGGTGGTTTTCAGATTCATTGTTAGCGAGTGTAGACCCATTCGGGTGAGTTGACGATCGCCCAGAGAACGTCTTCGAAACGTTCGCGCCAGGCGCTGGTGAGTTTAAGGGTGGGGCGATCCCCGGCACGGGCGGCCATGATTTCCTTGCGACGAAGGTCATCGGCGACGGGATCGAGATGGTTATACCACGAGACGTAGAGTGGGGGGCGGTTTTTTGCGGGGGGAGTTGTGGGTGACGTCCCTGTGAGGCGGGACGGAAAACCGGGTTCGAGGTGGGCGCGATAAAGCTCTTTTTCTTGGGCCGTGGGTTTGCGGGTGAGGAGTTTTAGAAAAAGTTGCTCGAGGAAGGAGTCGAGTGATTGATTTTGTAAGGCGAAGTCGGTGAGAGCGTGGTCGTCGGAGAGACGGGTGAGCCAGATGCCCATTGTGCCGTTGGAAAGGATGGCGGGTTGGAGAGCGCTGGGATCGGTGTTGCGGGAGCTGCTCGAGGACTGGCGGCTGGCGGTCCAACCGAAGGCGGAAAGGACATCCGAGACGGCTTGCACGCGGGGGAGGGTGAGGCTGAGACGGTCGCGTTCATTTGAGAGGCTGGCGAGCATCCAGGCGCGGCGCGGTTGACCAAGCGAGATGCTGCTAACGAGTGGACGGCGGCCATCGATGTCGATGTTCATTTCCTCGGTGCGGAAGGGTTTGCCGGTGGCGTGGAAGAGGGAATCGACAATTTGCTCGGCTCTCAGTCGACGCGGAGCGGGTGAGGTGAAGAGGGGCGATGTTTTCTTCAGGGAGAGATCGTTTGCCCGTTGGTAGGCGTGCGAGTTGAGAATGAGGCGGGCGAGGTGCTTCAGGCTGTAGTTGCTGCGCACCAATTCGTGACCCAACCAGCGGAGGAGTTGTCGATGACTGGGCGCGGATTTTTCCCAATCCTCGGGTGACTCGACGAGGCCGCGTCCCATGAGTTGTTGCCAGAGGCGGTTGGCCATGACTTGGGCGAAGCGTTCGTTTTGTGGCGCGGTGATGAGAGCGGCGAGGAGGTCGCGGGTGTCGGAGGGGTGTTCCGCGAGATTACGACCAAGCTCGAGGTTGATGAACTCCTTGAAGGGCCAGGCTGGTGCGACGCTGGAGCCGGGCTTGAGGGTGACTTCGATCAAGGGTTTGCGTCCACCCTTGCTGAGACTTTCGAGGGAGACACTGCTGGTCTTGGGCACGGTGACGGGTTTGCGGCTGAGAAGGGCGGCGAGTTCGAAGAGGTCTTTTTGAATTGACTTGTGCGAAGGGGCGTCGTGACAACGGGCGCACTTCATTTCCAAGCCCAAAAAGGCGGAGCTGATGACGAGACCTTTCGCGGCCATGGGGACGTCGTTTTGTGAAGCAAGTCCGAAGCCGGCGGGACCGCCGAGCTTTTGACTGCCCTGCATGCGAATGAGTTCGGTGACCATGAGGTCGAGCGGTTTCTCATCGAGGAGGGATTCGTGAAGCCACCAACGGAAGGGGCCGGTGTTGTTGAGGGTGGGATTGAGGATGTTGGGATTCTCGGCGAGGATGTCCTGCCAGTAGCCCATCCAATTGTCGGCCCAGCGTGGGTCAGCGAGGAGTCGCTCGATCTCCTTGGCGCGGCGATCGGGAGAGTTGTGAGAGAGAAAGTTTTCGATCTCGATGAGTGATGGCGGGACGCCGATGGTGTCGAGTGAGACGCGGCGAAGGAAGGTGAGGTCGTCGGTGAGTTCGGTGAGATGAATACGGTCGACGTTGAGCTCCGGCCAATGGGCTCCTTCGCTGATCCATTGCTTGATGAGAGTTTGTTCCTCCGGGGTGACAAGGTCGCCTTTCGGGGGCATGCGCTCTTCTTCATCGTCGGTGGTGATGCGGGCGAAGAGGGCGCTCTTTTCGGGATGTCCGGCGGTGAGGGCGGGGCCATCGAATTCGCCGCCTTCGAGAGCGGAAGCGAGACTGGTGAGGTCGAGGTCGCCTTTGGTTTTTTGGCCCTGATGACAGGAGAAGCATTTTGCTTCCAGGATGGGAAAGATCTCTTGGTAGAAGTGAATCTGTCCCGGTTTGTCTTCCTTGATTTGAGAGGAGAGTTCCTGGATGCGGGCGTTCAGGAAGTGGTCGATTTGATTGTTTGCCGGAAGGTCTTCGGCCGCCGGGGGAAGAGCGATTGGTTGAAGCGAGGCGAGGTAGGATTGGGCGACTTCACGGCGTTTGCTCCAGTAGGGGGCGTGTTCTTTGAAGGCGGTGGTGCGGCGTTCGAGGTTGGTTTGCTTGACCCCGAGTTGGTGCTTCTTTTCGAAGGCCGGGAAAGTCTCGTCGTTGTAGGCGAGAGGTGATCCGGTGGGAGTGAGGACGTGCCAGTGGGATGAACCTTCGAGGGAAAAGGCGACGACGAACTCACCGGGTTCGGGGCGATTGCCGCCGGTGCCGATGAGTTGCTGCATGGAGATGAGGTGCTGACCTCCTTGGGTGGTGAAGGTGGCGAGGGCTTCTTCATTGCCGGGAGTGACGAAGCGGAAGTGGGGATCGCCGGGGTTGAGGTAGTCGTCTTGGTCCTTGGTGTATCCAAGGGCGCCTTCAGAGGGAGGAGTGAAACCGGTTTGCATGATCCTCCTGGAGTCGATGACGAGGCGGGCGGAGTTTCTTCCCCGGAGGAGGAAGCGGTGCGTTCCGGCAGGGAGGGTGACTTTTGAAGTGGCACGAAGGAGGAAGGGGCGCTTGCGATCGCCGCGGACCCCGGTGGCGACGTAGCGGAAGGGAAGCGAGGGGATGGCAAAGTGAGTTAGGGTGAAAGACTCGCTGGCGCGGGGATCGCGCTTGGGCCAGGCCTTGCCGCCGGGGACGCCTTTTTCGCAGATCTCGACGAGGACGGTGTTGCTTGGGATCTTATCGGGATCGAGGGCTGAAGGCGGAGCGAGATGTTGGTAGCGGGAGAGGAGGAGTTCTTCAGGGAGGCGTTCGCGATAGATCGCGATTTGATCGAGGGCGCCCTTGAATTGGTTGCCGGCGGAGCCGCCGTTTCCGGTGCCGATCATGATGTCGTCGGCATCGGCGACGGGAGGACGGGTGGTCTTTCCTCCCATGTCCCAGGTGCCTTGCGTGATGCGGTTGCCGTCGATGTAAGCGACGATGGAGTCAGGCTTTCCAAAGGTGTAGGAGAGGGCGAGATGGTGCCAGTCGCCATCGGCGTCGAGGCCTTCGGAAGCGGTCCAGCGATGGTATTCCGCCTGTTCGTCGGCAGAGCGGAAGAGAAAAGTGGGAAGAGCGTATCCCTTGTCGCCCTTGAGGCGGAGAGCCCAGTTTTGGTTTTCGGGCGTGAAGGCTTTGTTGTGGTTCCTTCCCTTGCCGATAAGGTAGGCGAAGGAATTCGAGGAGAGGGAGTCGAGGGCAACCCAGGCTTCGATGGTGATGGAATCACCATTTGTGAAGCGGAGAGAAGTGGGGTCCGCTAGCTCCGACTCGCGCACCCGCCAGGCTGCGGGATGCCCGGGGAGGACGAGGGATTTGTTTTCGGCCGGGAAAGTGGGGTATTCCGGGCGGATGAGTGAGTGGGATTCGATTCTGGCTTTGCCGATGAGAGAGCCGGGACCAGGCTGATCGAAGGTCCATTGCACGATGGGATCGATGGCCGGGAGGGTTTCATGGTCATTTAGCGCCTCCCGGGCAAGACCGGAGAGAGTGGCAAGGGCCAGGATGAAATGGGGACGCAGGAAAGCCATCAAGATGATCTTACGTTGGATGGCGGGAAGAGATGATCAAAAAAGTGGAGCTTCTTTTGGAGGAAAAAGGGGGGGAGGCAGAGGTGATGAAATCTCCCGCCAGCCCGGAGGTGGGGCATCGTGTCCCGGGGTCTCCTTGGAATGTCACTGGAATAGGTGACATCTTAGGGTGACAAATGCTGGTCATCGGGTCCGTCATAGTTGAAAAACCTGTCTCGAATCCCGGGTAGAGCTATTTCAAGAAACATGACCAAGATGACAATGATGCAATCAACGAGGCTGATTTTAACCAAAGCGGCGACGCTGTTCGTGCTTGGAAGCATGGCCGCCGGAGCGCAGAAGGATGGCTTTCGCTCCCTTGTCAACGGGAACGATCTTAAAGGATGGGATGGCAATCCTGAAATATGGTCCATCAAGGATGGTGTCATTACGGGGAAAACAAGCGGTCCTGATCAGCTTAAATACAATCAGTTTCTGATCTGGCGGGGCGGGGAAGTGAAGAATTTCGAACTTCGCGCCAAGGTGAAAGCCACCGGCAACAATTCCGGCATCCAATATCGTAGCAAAGAACTGACGAGCGTCGGGAAGTGGTCCTTGAGCGGCTACCAATGTGATGTGCACTCCAAGGCGGCCTACAATGGCATGATCTACGAGGAACGCGGACGGGGGATCACGGCCCAAAATGGTCAGGGCGTCGTCACCGATCCGGAAGGGAAACGCTGGCTCACTGATCAGCATCCCACGATCAAGGTCGATTCCTCCAAGTGGCAGGAATACACCGTCATCGCCAAAGGGAACCACATCATTCAGAAATTGAATGGCAGGAAGACCGCCGAGTTCCATGACTTTGATCCCAAGGCTCGTTCTCTCCAGGGGCTTCTGGCTTTTCAAATTTCCCGCAGTTCGGCCATGTCAGTTCAGATCAAGGACGTGATGCTCAAGACTCTGCCGGACGGAGGAGTGATCGATTTCAAAGACTTCGCGATCCCCAGCGATGCCCAGGTGATCGAAAAGAAGAAGGCAGCGCCGAAGAAGAAAGTGGCAGCCAAACCCAGGAAGAAGGCCCCGCAGGTTGGTCCGGGGATTGGCCAAAACAAAGCCACGCCCGTTGCGAATATCACCAAGCCCAAGGGCTTCAATGTCGATCTCCTCTATTCCGTTCCCGGTGGGGAGCAGGGATCCTGGGTGAATCTATGCCACGATGACCAAGGCCGAATCTACGCCAGTGATCAGTATGGTGGTCTTTATCGCTTTACGCCCCCGGCACCAGGGGAGCAGCTCAAGGCTTCCGACGTGCAAAAGCTTCCTCTCGAGATTCGCGCGGTCAATGGCATGCTCTTTGCCTTCGACGCCCTCTACGTCGCGGTGAATGACTACGAGCGCAAGATCGAGAGCGGCCTCTATCGCATCACTGACAGTAATGGTGACGGCGAACTGGACAAGGTGGAGAAGCTTCGCGGGATGGAAGCCCGCGGTGATCACGGAGTTCACGCCATCGTGCTCACCCCGGACAAAAAGGGTCTCTATCTCATTTGCGGTAACAATGTCGACCCCACCAAGGCCGCGGCGACTTCACCGGTGAAGCCCAACTGGAGTGACGATCACCTTCTGCCACGGATGCCGGATGGCCGGGGTCATAATCGCGACCGACTTGCCCCTGGTGGCCTGATCTACCGCGTCGATCCCGATGGGAAAAACTTCGAGTTGTATGCCAATGGTTTCCGCAACATTTTTGATGCGGGCCTCAATCACAACGGCGACTTGTTCACTTACGACGCCGATATGGAGTATGACTTTAATACGCCGTGGTATCGCCCGACCCGGGTCAACCATGTCCTCAGCGGGGGCGAATACGGTTGGCGCAACGGAGCCGGAAAATACCCCGAGTTCTACGTCGATAACCTTCCCGCGACTCTCAATATCGGTCCCGGCTCACCCACCGGAACCACCTTCGGTTACGGGGCCAAATTTCCCGCCAAATACCAGGAATCCTTCTACGTGCTCGATTGGAGCTGGGGGAAAATCTACGCGGTCCACCTGACCCCGGAAGGTTCCAGTTACACCGCAACCAAAGAGGAATTTGTCACCGGTGGTCCGCTGCCTGTGACCGATGCCATCATTCATCCGGATGGTGCGATGTATTTCGCGATCGGAGGTCGTCGTGTTCAGTCCGGGCTTTATCGCGTGACCTACACGGGCCGGGAGAGCACCGCGCAGGTGAAAGCGCAACCCGTCGAGCTTCCGCTTCACGAACTGCGCCGGAGTCTCGAGTCCTTCCATGGCAAACCGGATCCCAAAGCCCTTGCCACGGTGTGGCCGCAACTCGGCCATCAAGATCGCTTCATTCGCGCCGCGGCTCGCACCGCCCTGGAGCACCAGGCGGTTGCCGGGTGGCGGGAAAAGGCTCTGTCCGAAACCAATGCCAGCGCGCAGCTCGAAGCCCTGCTCGCGCTGACCCGGGTCGAGGGATTGAAGAAAGACCCTGCCAATCGTGATGCGATCCTCGCGGCACTGCTTAAGCGCGATTATGCCAGACTGACAGCGGAGCAACGCCTTTCGTATACTCGTCTCATCCAGATCGTGCTCAAGCGATTTGGCGATCCTGACGAGGCGACTCTCTCTGCCATTGCGGGCAAGCTCGACGCGGCTTATCCGGCGGAGTCTTTCGAGGAGAACTGGCTCCTCACCGCAACTCTGGCCTACTTGCAGGCTCCAAACACGGCCGCCAAGGGAATGGCTCTGATCAAGGCCGCTCCAAGTCAGGAGCCCCAGATGGAGTATGCCCGCAGTTTGCGTTTTTTGAAGACCGGCTGGACCAGCGATCTTCGTAAGCAACAACTCGAATGGTTTTTGAAAGCCGCCAACTATAATGGCGGAGCGAGTTTCACCAAGTTCATCGAATTCATTCGTAACGACTCACTCGCGACCTTTACCGATGCCGAGAAAAAAGAGCACGCCGAACTCATTGCGAAAAAGCCTGTCAGGAAAAGTGCCATCGAACTCTCCGGTGAAATTTTCGTGGGGCGCACCCCGACACTGTGGAAGCTTGAAGATCTCAGCAAAGCGGCCCAGAGCGGAATGAAGGGGCGCGACTTCGTGAAAGGGAAACAAATGTTTGCGGCTTCGGCTTGCTATGCCTGTCACCGGTTTGGAAATGCCGGAGGGATGACCGGGCCCGATCTGACCGGTGCCGGTGGTCGCTACAGCCCGCACGATTTACTCGATCAAATCATCAACCCAAGCAAGGAGATCAATGAGCAATTCGCGCCCATCATCGTCACCCGAAAAAATGGCGAAACTCTCAGCGGAGTGGTCGTCAATCTCAGCGGAGACAACGTGACGATCAATACCGATCTCAGCGATCCCAACCAGCGGGTGAATGTTGACCGTAAGACGGTCGAGAGCATTGAGCCGAGCAAGGTTTCCATGATGCCACCCAACTTGCTGATGATGCTCACCAAGGAGGAGATTCTCGATCTTGTGGCCTACGTCCTTAGCGCCGGTGACAAGAATCATGCGGCCTTTAAGAAGGAGTAACGAGGCTCTTGTATCAGTGGATCGATGGGGGTGGAGGATGCCTTGTTGCCAGAAAGGTGAGGGCCGCTGGCGCGGGCCGCCTCACGGGGCGGTTTGGGCTCCGAAGCGGTAGAAGACGTTTGGTGAAGGTGGATTTGGGTCAGTGACGGTGATGCTGGTGGCTCCGACGACGGCGCTGATCCCGGCTTGCGGAGTGCCGGTGTTGGTCGGGCCGTCGTAGCGGTAGATCTCGGTGAAGTTTTCGAGGTCCGTTGAGCGCTCGATGATCCAACGGGTGTCGACGGCGGCGATGGGGTTGAAGCCGAAGGTGATTTCGATTTCACCCGAGCCATTTGTGATGACTTCCGGGTTGTTGGGAGAGGTGGGATCGGAGATCAGGACGCTGGTGCCGAGGGCATATTCGATGCCGTTGGCTGTGGGGTCTTCGTCGGCATTGCCGGTGAAGCTGGCATCCAGTCCCCCGGCGATCATCTCGATGGCCCAGACGCCATAGCCAGCGGCGTTGCCAGACTCGTAGGCGCCGATGTCGGGAGCGCCCACCCGGGTGAAGCTACGTTGATCGGTGAGGAGTGCGCTCGCTCCAGCGGCGTTGATCGCCAGGGACCCGGCGCGCAGCGCCATCGTCTGGGTCGGCCCGCCGTAGTCGCCGAGTGGCGCGAGCCCGGCATCGAAGTCAACCGTCTCGCCCGCCGCCGCGTTGGCGATCGCCTGCCGCAGCGAGCCGGGCACGGTATCCGCCTCCAGGTAGGTTCGCTTGTCAGTATGGACGGTGCTGGCCGCGGATTCCCTGTAGTTGCGGGTATCCAGCAGGAATGGGGCCGAGTCCGCCGAGGCTCCGCGCAGTGGGGACGTGGTATTCAGACCAAGTGCCGCAGCAAGGGTCAGGACGGAAAATGTGGGATGTGTTTTCGTGATCATAATAGGTTCTTTGGCCGAAATCGATTCGTTACAGGAAAGGGCGCGGCGGTGTTGTTCGTTCCCCGTGCTTGACGCGCAGGAAACAGGCCGTGGCCGGTCCGCCAGCAGGAACTTCTGGTCGCGCTGAAACTTCCCCAACTGCGGGATGAGATACAGCAGCAGGTCGTGCAGCTTGGTCAGGACATTGTCACTGGTCGCCATATTCAGTTTTACTCAAAAATTTCGCCCGGGGGCAAGCCCCCGGCTTGTCCTTCGTAGCTCAACTGGTCATTCGTTGCTCATCGCGCGAAGAAGGGAACCCCCAAGAGTAAAAGGAAGAAAATTAAAGCCCCCTCGCACTCCGAAATCCGAATTCGTCGAAGCCGCCCACCGAAGTGTCGAAGCTGCGATAGGCGCAGCGCAGGTAGATCGAGTCGTCGATCCACGAGCCGCCCCGCAGCACGCGCGCCCCGGAGGCAGAAGTCCCACCGCGAGGGTCGTTCGTAGGTGATGATGCGTAATAACCGTTGTCATACCAGTCCCAGCACCACTCATACACATTGCCCGCCATGTCGTGGAGCCCGTAGCCATTGGCGCGGTTCACTCCGGCCGGCACCTGGCCGCCATCGTAATAGCCCGCCGGACTTGTTTTCACAGAATTCGCCTCAAACGGATCGCCGCTGTTCGAGTAATTCGCATTGCCCCCGCCGATGGTGTTCCCCCCGGGGTAGGTATTGCCCACCAGCGTCCCGCGTGCCGCCTTTTCCCACTCCGCCTCGGTGGGCAGACGGTAGCCGTTCGCCGTCCACTTCACAAACGTCTCCCGAAGGTCAATATTTGTGGTGCGATACACTGTCCCCTGGCCCGCGTCCGTATAGTAGACCGGCGTCAGCCCTTCCTTCTCCGAGCGTGCGTTGCACCACTTCACCACCGCATACCAGTTCACGTCCCGCACCGGGTGGAACGCCCCCGAGCCGCCACCGACCGGGAGATCGGTGTAGCCATTCGTCGCGCCCCAGGCCGCCACGTCATCCCACAGCGCCTTGGTCACCTCGAACTGGTCGAGGTAGAACGCGCTCACGGTCACCGTGTGCACGGGCAACTCGTCCGCGTCACCGCTGTCCGACTGGCGACCCATCTCGAAAGGCCCCGCCGGGATCAGCACCATGCCCGCCGGCGGCGGGCCCGGTGCCGAACCATCGTCCGCGATCACCCGCACCACCATGGTGGCGTTGAACTGCTGGTTAAAATCCACCGAGGCGTCCCACACGAGAGTCTTGCTGGCTGGCGTTGGCGTGGCACTGACGCTGGTATGGCCACTGAGCGCGGTGACGGGCACCACGAAGCTGGCTCCCGAGTCGTCCGAAATCTCCACCGAAATCGACAGCGTGTCCGAATCGGCATCCGAGACCTCAAAGGTGATTTCGACATTCTTGGTGCCGGCCCGCTGGGCGGAGACGACATTGGCCACCACCGGGTCAGCGGCGTGGAGGGGGAGGGCAGCGGCGAGGAGGACAAGCGCGGGGCGTGCGAAGTGGTGGATTTTCATGATCGGTAGGGAGGGTGGTCTTGTTCTTGTTTTAAGTTGGGTGGATACGGGCATCCGGTTTGAAATTCTGCCGGTTTATTCACTCATCTCTTTCCCTGGGAAAGACCTTGCCGCAATCAACCGGGGCGCGTGTGGCGCGCGACGAAAGTGAAATTGATGGAAACGAGGTGCGATTTTCATCCTGATGGTGTCAAACTTTAAGGCGACGCGATTTTATAAATGGTAAGAGTTTCGTATGGGGCGGACATGTGAAGTTTCGCAAAGGGCGAGGCGTTTTGAAGTCCGGAGTGCCGGTGGTTTGTGATGCCATTTCGAGATTACGGTGGGTGTGGACTTGAGCAAACGAGGGCAGGGAGGTAGTTTTCGGCATGAATGAATCGTCCGAAGCGGCCTCCAGACCGCGACCGCGTTGGAAGCTCTTGTTGATCATGATGGCAGTGGTGGGTCTGGCGTGGGCGGTTCTAAAGAAGGTTCCGAAAATAGAGGAAGCGGGGGCCGGAGGGGCCCTGGACCTTCTCCTTGTGGTGCTCGTGGCGGTATTGGGCTTGATTTGGTTGCTTTTTCTCAGCCGACTCCGGTGGGTTGTTCGCCTGAGCGGGGTTTGCGTGGTTCTGGGGCTGGCGGGATTGGTGAAGATGGACGGGCATACGGGCAGCTTTTTTCCGCAGTTTTCGTGGCGATGGTCCAAGGAGTCGGCGAAAGACATTCCCGAGCTGACCGGAAAGATGGCGGTGGAGGGGATGGTGATTGAAACGGAGGGGGCGGAGCATTTCCCCCGGTTTCTCGGGACGGAGATGAGGAACTGGGTCGCGGGTGGATTACTCCCGGAGCGCTGGTTTGCGTCCAAACCCCGTGAACTGTGGCGGAAGAAGATCGGTGAGGGATGGTCGGCGTTTTCGGTGGCGGGTGGCTTTGCTTATACGATGGAGCAACGTGGGGAGGTGGAGGCGACGATTTGTTATGAGTTGGCGACGGGCGATGCTGTCTGGGTGCATGGCGACTACGAGCGTTTCGAGGAGCCGATGGGGGATGACGGGCCCCGTTCCACCCCGACGGTGATTGCCGGCAAGGTGTTTTCTTTTGGAGCGACCGGGATTCTCAATTGCCTCGATGCTCGAACCGGGACGGTGATTTGGGGGAAGAATGTTTTGGCCGAGGCCGGGCACAGTGTCCCGACTTGGGCGAAAAGTTGTAGTCCCCTGGTGGTGGACGGGCGGGTGATTGTGACTCTGGGAAGTAATGCCGAGAAGAACCTGGCTGCTTATGATGCTTCCTCCGGTGAGCTGGTTTGGCGAGCGGGCGACTACAGTTCGTCGTATGCTTCACCGGTCCTGGCGACCCTGGCGGGGCGACGGCAGATCGTGGCGATTCAGCAAAAATCGGTGGATGGTTACGATGTGACCAGCGGCGAGATTCTCTGGTCATTCCCAATCAAAAACCGCCAGGGAAACTGTGCCTCGCCCATGGTGGTTGATGACACCGTGATCACGAGTAGCGGCTATGGGCATGGGACACACCGGATCGCGATCAAGAAGAGCGGTGAGGGGTTCGAGGCGGAGGAACTCTGGTATACCCGTAAACTGAAGGCGAAATTTGCCGATTTGGTTGTGCACGGAGGGTATGTCTACGGGTTGAACGAAGGTCGTCTGGTGTGCCTCAAGTTGGCCGACGGGGAACTGATGTGGCGTGGGACAAATTTCGGGCACGGCCAGTTGCTCGGAGTGGGGGAGCGCTTGATCGTGCAGGCGGAGAAGGGGGAGGTGTTTGTCGTCGAGATGACTCCCGACGGGGAGGATGTCGTGATGGAATTTGAGGCCTTGGATCGGCGGACGTGGAATCATCCGGTCCTGGCGGGCCGCATACTCCTGGTGCGCAATGACCGTGAGGCGATCGCCTTTGAGTTTTAAAAGGCTTTGGACCGATCAAACGCGAGAGCCTCACTTCGGGTTTTTTGTGCCGCAAGAGTGGTTGAAGCGGGGTGTCAGCGGGCGACCCGGGTCCCTACGGTTTGCTTTTAAAAGCGGGCCGGAGATTGGCGGCGGCCTTGTGGGCTTTTGGAGTGTCCAGTGAGCGACCGGGGTCGCCTTGTTCTTTGAGTTGCCGGTCGAGAATCGCGGCGAGTTTGTTCTTGATCCCGGCGTGACCGGGATCAGTGGCGAGGTTGCTCATTTCGAAGTGATCTTCAGCGGTGTGGTAGAGTTCTTCGGCAGGGCGTTTCATGAAGCGGTTGACGAGCATTTCGTGGTGCCGATTTGAAAACGAAGAGAAGACCCAGGTTTGCCAGTAAGGGTTGTGCTCGTTTTTTCCCATGAGGTGCTTCTCGATGTAGAGTTTCTCCGGGGCGAGGTTTCGAATGTAACGCCAATCGCCGTTGGTGACGGAGCGGATGGGGTAGGACGGGCCTTCGGGATAGTTGTTGTGCATCCCGAAGGAGTGTTCGCGATGAGTGTCCTTTTCTCCGCGAAGAACCCCGGTGAAGCTGGCGCCGTCGAACGCTTCCGGGGTCGGGGTGGCTCCGGCGAGGTCGAGGAGGGTGGGGACAATGTCGGCGTATTGCACGATCGCTTTGGTGCGTTTGCCGGGAGCGATTTTTCCGGGCCAGCGGGCGACGAGTGAGGTGTGGAGGCCGTTGTCCCAGTTGGTCCATTTGCAGCCCGGAAACTGGGCCCCTTGTTCGCTGGTGAAGAGGACGAGGGTGTTGTCGGCGTGGCCGGATTGCGCGAGGAGGGCGAGGAGTTCTCCGACCTGGGAATCCATGTAGGTGATCTCGGCAAGGTAGGCGGCATATTGTTGCCGGGTGAGCGGGGTGTCGGCCAAGTACGAGGGAAGCTTGAGTTTCCCGGGAGGATAGGCGGAGGCATCGCCCATGACCCACGGGGCGTGGGGTTCGGTGAGGGCGACGACGAGGCAGAAAGGTTGGTCGGGGTTTTGGAAGATAAACTTCCTGGTGCCGGTCAGGTCGTGTGGTCGGGTGGGGTTGCGGACACAATTGGGATCGAACCCCGGGACTTTTTTGAAGGGGAAGACGGATTTTGGTTTGACGTGGACTTTTCCGGCGAGTCCGACCCGGTAGCCAAGAGGCTCGAGGTGGTGGGGCATGCTTTTGGTGTCAGGTCGGCAGGTGCCGTGATTCCAGGCGCAGCCATTGCGATGGGGGTAACGGCCGGTGTAGAGTTCGGATCGACAGGGGGAGCACATCGCCATGCCAAGATAGGCGCGGTCGAAGACAAGGCTTTGTTTGGCGAGGGCATCAATGTGGGGCGTCCTGGCGTTTTCACCCCCATTGATCGGGAGGTCGCTGAAGGTGCAGTCGTCCGCGATGATGATGAGGACGTTGGGCTTGTCTGCCGCGAGGAGCGGAAGGACCAGGAAGATGAAGGAGAGGAGGAGGTGTTTCATGGGATGGAGCGTTTATTGAACCGGGTTTTATGTTTGATGATTGAGCACTCGGAATTGAAATTTCGTGACCTTGCCCGGGTGAGGGAAGAGGCTCCGGGAGTTTCCCGCCTGAGTGTTGGGATCGGGCCGGAGGGTGACCCCTTTAGTTGGTTGCTTTGGATTGGGGCCGCCGGCCCTTCCCGAGGTTGTAGGGAGAGCCGGGGACGGGTCTGACTTGTTTGGCGGGGTTCTTGGGAAGGTGGCTGGTGAGACGCCGGCGAATCGCCTTGAGGGCCGGGTCATCAATACGATTGGTGAACTCGTGGGGGTCTTCCTGAAAGTCGTAGAGTTCTTCAAATCCGTTGCCGTAGCGGATCAGGCGGTAGCGTTCGTCGGCGACGACGTGGGAAGCGGCGGGCTCTTTTGCGAAGTGGTAGGAGGTTAAAGCGGGTTGGGCTTTTGGTGTGCCCGGGTCCTTCAATTGCGGAACGAGTGAGATCCCGTCGCATTGAGGTGGGATGAGGAGTCCGGCGAGTTCACAGAGAGTGGGATAGAGATCGGTCAGGGTGACCGGGGCTTGTGTTTTCCGGCCATCCTTACTGGTGCCCGGAGCATGAATGAAGCAGGGAACGCGGGTGGATTGGGTCCAGAGGGCGAA
Organism: uncultured Verrucomicrobiales bacterium; assembly: GCA_937916505.1. Classification (GTDB taxonomy): domain Bacteria; phylum Verrucomicrobiota; class Verrucomicrobiia; order Verrucomicrobiales; family Akkermansiaceae; genus SW10. The sequence goes on from CALFSW010000417.1 coordinate 36,743, forward strand.
CTTTTCCCAGTTTTCCTTTTCGCCGATATGAAACCCGTGATCGGTCCAAAGGACGACGATGGTGTTGGCCTTCATGGGTGAGGCGTCGAGGGCGTCGAGAAGGCGTCCGAGTTCATGATCGACATAGCTGATGCTGGCGAGGTAGCCGCGCATCAGGTGCTTCCATTGATCGTTTTTGACGACCCATTGGTGCCACCGTTCCCGGCCGTGCGAGTGGGCGTCGGCGAGATCGTCCTTGAGGTGTTTGGGAAGTTGGATTTCGTCCATCGGGTAGAGATCGAACCACTTTTGAGGGACTTCCCAGGGGATGTGGGGGCGGAAGAGCCCGACGGCGAGGAAGAGTGGTTTGTCCTGCTTCTTTTTCATCTGTTCGATGGCCCAATCGGTGGTCAGTTCATCGCCGAAGCGGTGTCCGGGATCGAGGGGAGCCGCGCCGAAGAGTTGATTGCCGAGAGGTCGGCCCGGGGAGAGTCCGGCCCTGGCATCGGGGATGAGCTTGGGGCGCGGCCAGTCTTTGGAGATGGGATCGAGAGGGTCACCGCGATACTCGTCCCACGCATCGGGATCGTTTTGGGAGTCGCCCGGAGTCCACTGCAGGGTATGGAAGAGTTTTCCTCCTCCGGCAGCGTGGTATCCGTTGTTGCGGAAATGCTGTGAGAGAACGATGGCATCTTTCAGGTGCGCGGATTCGTGCCGCCAGCGAGGTCCGTGGGCTCCGAAGGAATTTCGATAGATTCCGGAGGTGGCGGGGTGCACTCCGGTCATGACGGCGACGCGGGAGGGATGGCAGGCGGGGGCGGCGCAATGGGCGTTGGCGAAGGTGACCGAGCGCTTTGCGAGGCGCTCAAAGTTTGGCGTTTTTACTCCGGGATGATTGGCGAGAGGCGAGATGTAGTCGTTGAGATCATCAATGGAGATAAAGAGGACGTTGGGTTTGGCTTTCGCCAACAGGGAACCGAGGCTGATTAGAAGAATGATGATGAATCTCATGGGGGCTGAAGATGGTCCGGCTTTGGGCCAAGCAGGGGTTCGTTACGAATTTGTGGTCTTATTCCGAGAGGTCAATCCGGACAATTTCCTGATCATTCCGGGCAAAGATCGATTTCATGGCGAAGGCGGGCTGGCTCCAGACAACCTTTCTTCCCCAGGCCTGGTTGGTGGGCTTGACGATGTGATGTCGGCCCAGTTCTTGATATCCCTCGCGGCTCAGATCGGCGAGAATGAGATCGCCCGTTTCCCCAAAGATCCAGAACTGTTTGTTCGTCTCGTGATACACCAGGAAAGCCGAACCGTGCCGGGATTTCTTCGGAGCATCGGGAGCGAGGGAGGTCTTGGTATTGGTCCAGATCCGGTCACCGTTTTCCATGGAAACCGCCATGAGCTGACTGCTCTCGCTATCGACACCATAGATGACGCCATCGATCATCTGGGGAGGCGAATTGAGACAATAGACCGCCTTGTTTTTTTCGCCCCGCCAGAGGACTTTGACCTCCGGCTTTTCGTCATGCAACTCCAGCATGACGGCCACTTCGTTTCCGGGGCCGCTGACAAAGAGTTTGTTGCCAAGCTTTCGGGGGACCATGCGGGAAATGCTATAAACCGGGCTGAGGTCAACCGACCAATATTGAGTTCCATCGGATGGATTCAAGGAGACGACCGCTTTGGGATACCAGAAGAGAAGTTGTTCCACCCCGGCGTGCCGAATCACACGAGGCGGACAATAGCCGGCTTCGTCCGAACTCAGGGCCTTCCATTTTTCTTTGCCGGTTTTCTTATTGAAAGCGATCAAGACCTGGTTTTCGCCGCCAGCCGTGGCGTAGACGAGATCACCGTGGACGAGGGGGTGTGAGGCGTATCCCCAGCGAGGAGGACGGCATTTGTATTTGGCGCAAATGTCGTGCTTCCAAAACAAGTCGCCGGTCACGGCATCGAGACAGCGCAGATGGCCCATCGTTCCCTGAAAGTAGAGCCGGCCATCCTGGATGGTGGGAGTGACCCGGGGTCCGCCGGGATAGGACACGGTGTAGGTCACTTCGTATTCGTGCTTCCAGATCTCCTCGCCCGTCTTCGCATCGAGACACAAGATTCGTTCCATCCCGGTTCGGGGAGTTCCTCCCTGTGAGTTGCCATCAAACTCGCCGTCTGTGATTACGAAATCAGGAACATACACTCTGCCTTCAGCAACCGCCGGGCCGGCATAGCCCCAGCTGACAGGAGTGCGCCATAAGACCTTCGGCCCGCCTTTGAGATCTTTTCGAATTCCGGCTTCGCGCCAAATGCCATCGCGTTGCGGCCCTAGCCACTGGGGCCAATCATTGGCCATCACCATGCCGGGCCCTTTGGGCGCAGAGTCGCGGAGGGTTTTGATGTTGTGGGTGAGAACTTTGCCGTTGAACGTGTTCGGGGCTTCGTAGTTGCCGGCGGAGGTTTGGTCGTCGCGACCGATGGAGAGGTCATCCTTTGGTTGGACGGGGATGAGGCCGGGGGACTTGGTCGTGACTTCCTTTCCGTCGACGGTGAGGGAGAGTTGTTTTGAGGTGATTTTGGCGAGGAGTTTGATTTCGCCGGTGGCTTTTTCCCGGGCGCTGAGGCGGGTGACCTTTCCGTTGACACGGACGTCGAGGGAGGGGATGCCTTTGATGAAGTGGAGACTGTATCCGTGTTCTTTGCCGCCTTGGGCGAGGACGACGCCGTGGGGATTGTCGGCGGAGACGGTGGCATTTATGGTGATGGGGCGCTTATTGATTTGAGGAGAATTTGTGGAGGCTTTTGCTTTGTTTTTTTTGTAGCCGGGTTCGGGGAGAATGTGGGGGGCGGCGTGGACGCGCTTGGCCCAGGTGTTCCAGTCTTCCACGAGTTGTTCTTTGATGACGGCGTAGTTTTCGGCGACGTTTGTTTGCTCCGAGCGGTCTTGGGCGAGGTTGTAAAGTTCCCAGGTGATTTCATCGGGTTGGCGTTTTCCCCAGACGAGTTTCCAGTCGCCCTTGCGGAGGCCGCGGGCAGCCTGATGTTCGAAGGCGAGAACGCGGTCGGGGATGGCGTTTTCGTCGGTGAGGGCGGGGAGGAGGGAAGTTCCTTCGACGGGGGTGATTTTATGGCCGTTGCGTTCGGCGGGATATGGGGCGCCGGTGGCTTCGAGGATGGTTGGGACGATGTCCATGAGGTGGGACGGGGTCTTGACGTATCCGCCGGTGGGTTGGATTTTCTTGGGCCAGTGGAGGATGAGGGGAGAGGCAATTCCGCCTTCATGGCAGAAGTGTTTGTACATGTTTAGCGGAGTGTTCCCGAGGTTGGCCCAGCCGGAGCCGTAGGATGAGTGGGTGCCGGGCTGTCCTACCTTTGCGAGTTCGTCGCCGGTGTGGAGGGTCGTTTTTCCGAGGCGGGAGCGGCCATCGAATCCGAAGGGTCCCCATTCGTAGCAGGCTCCATTGTCGGCGAGGAAGGCGATGATGGTGTTGTCGAGTTCGCCATTCTTTTCGAGGTCGGTGATGATGCGGCCGATGCCGAGATCAATGTGTTCGACCATGGCGGCGAAGGTGGCCATGCGGCGGGCGAGGTCTTCGCGTCGGTCGGCGGGGAGATCGCTCCAATTGGGGTTGGGTTTTCCGGAGAATCCGTTGGCGATATCGTCGCGATCAACGGGGACTTCGGAGAGAGGGGGGAGCTTGGAATCGGAACGGATGAGGCCGAGTTTCTTTTGGCGCTCGAAGCGTTCGGTGCGGAGGACGTCCCAGCCCTTGCGGTAGGTTTCGAGGTGTCGGTCGATAGAGGCTTTGGGGGCCTGAATGGGGAAGTGGGGAGAGGAGTGGGCGAGGTAGAGGAACCACGGTTTCTGTTTGTCGGAGCGGGCTTGTTTGAGGAATTCGAGCGAGTAGTCGGTGAAGACGTCGGTGACGTAGAAGTCCTCTTTGACGGGGAGTTCGGGTTTGACCGATTCGGGGAGGCGGACGTAGTGGGAGGGATCCCATTGGTCTTCGGAATGGGCGAGGAAGTTTTTGTAGCCGTAGTAGTTTTGGAAACCACGGTGGATGGGACCGGGTTCGGCCATGTGCCATTTGCCAACCATCCAGGTGGAGTAGCCGTCGTCGAGGAGCATCTCGGCGAGAGTGGCACAGGTGGGGAGGAGGGCACCTTTGTAGGCGAGTCCTTTTCCGGCTGGTTGTTTGGAGTGGGTGAAGGAGCCGATGCCGGCCTGGTGGGGGTGGAGGCCGGTGATGAGGGAGGCACGCGAGGGACAGCAGCGGGCGCTGGTGTAGAAGGAGGAGAATTTGGCACCGCCGGTGGCGAGGCGGTCGAGATTGGGCGTGGGGATTTCGCCTCCATAGCAGGAGAGGTCGGAGAATCCGAGATCGTCTGCGAGGATGAGGAGGACGTTTGGTTTCTTTTCTGCCTTGGCGAAAAGGGAGAGGAAGACAAGGGAGAGAAGGAGGTGGAATTTCATGAAGAGGGGGGAATTAAATCAGAATGGTGCGAGTGGAGTCACCCGGGGAGGATGTCGCAGGTGATGCCAGCAAAGCGAAGCGATGAAGGTGCGTCGAGATGAAAACAGAGGCAGAAGTTGGGACGAAGAAGCAAAAAAACGACGCCGGAACATGGTTCCGACGCCGTTGGGAGAGCAATGAGTTGTGAATGAGAGTTACACCAGTGACTTGGCGAGCTTGGGAGGAGCGGTGGCTTCCTTACGGCTGAGGGCCTTGCGCATCTTATTCAGTGCGACGTTCTGGATCTGGCGGATTCGCTCCCGGCTGACCCCGAAGTTGCGGCCGATCTCCTCGAGGGTGAGGACTCGTTTTCCGTTGAGTCCAAAGCGGGAGCCGATGATTTCGGTTTCGCGTTCGTTGAGGGTATCGAGAACGACATCGAGATCGTCCAGGTTTCCTTTTTGGCTGAGAGCTTCGAGAGGATCGGTGGCCCGATCGTCACCGATTGTTTCACCAAAGCTGGCAACACTGTCGTCGTGAGTGGGTTCATCGAGCGAGCGGGTCTGCTTCGCGGCCTGTCGAATCAGGGCCAGTTTTTCACGAGGAATGCCGAGCTCGTTGGACAGTTCGAGGTCCGTGGGCTCATGGCCCAAGGTTTCAGCCATGAGAGCGGAAATCCGACGGACACGGGCCATTTTGTCGACGAGGTGAACCGGGAGGCGGACGGTTTTTCCCTGATTGGCAAGGGCACGCTTGATCGACTGCTTGATCCACCAGGAGGCGTAAGTGCTGAGCTTTCCTCCCTTCTTGGGATCAAATTTTTCGACCGCCTTAATGAGGCCCAGGTTGCCTTCGGAAATGAGATCGACCATGGGAACTCCGTAGTTGGAGTAATCCTTGGCGATTTTCACGACAAGGCGAAGATTGGATTCGATCATGCGGGCCCGGGCCTTTTCGTCGCCTTTTTCAATGCGGGCTGCGAGCTCGATCTCCTCTTGGGGAGTCAGAAGATTGGTCTTGGCGATTTCGCGCATGTAAACGCGGATGCTGCTATCAGTTTCAGAGGTTGCCATAATGAGAGACCTTTTTGCTCAAAGTGTGCCAAAGTCCGAAAGAGCGGCCACAGTGCCGAAAAAAATCAAGGTTTCCTAAGCTTTCGGTCTACTCTCAAGGAATACCCGAAGCAAAAAAAGATTCCGGTGATCATGCCAGGAATCACGGTCGGCCAAAATTCGGGGGTCCCTGCGACAAAATGTCCCCCTAAAACGAGCACATAGATGACAAGATAGCTCGCCAAGCCTCCAAAAATGACCGGGAAAGTGGTTTTTTGAAATTTTTGTACGGAAGCGACGACGAGCTCGGCCGAGAAATAGGTGGAGACAAGGCTGATGAATCCCTGGGTGAGGGCCACCTGTGATCTCGCAGCCCAGCCGTGGTGCCAGTTCGCATAGAGCCCCCATGCAATGAATGCGGCGGCAGCGAGCAGGCTCATGGACCAAGATTCGGAGGGACGCCTGCCGTTGGACATTACTTGAGTGATAGCGGTTGGTTTGTTGGGAGCAAGAGCAGAGGGCTGAATATGAAAGACCCCGCGCGGAGCGACTCCCGATCCTAACCGGGCTCCAATTTTTTGATCACTTGGGCGGGAACGCCGGCGAGGAGGACATTGTCGCCGAAGCTTTTGGTCACGACCGCTCCGCTGGCGACGATGACATTGTCACCCAGGGTGACGCCGGGATTGATGACGGCATGGCCTCCAATCCAACAATCATCGCCGATCGTGATTGACGCGCCGAACTCAGCTCCGGAGCGGCGCTCGATCCGGTCAATCGGGTGACTGGCAGTGTAAATGCCTACGTTGGGGCCGATGAGGCAATGATTCCCGATGCGGACTTCGCACACGTCGAGGATGGTGAGGTCGAAGTTGGCGTAGAAATTTTCTCCGAGGTGGATGTTGCTGCCGTAGTCGCACTTGAAGTCGGGCTCGATCGTCACTTCATCCGGGCAACTGCCCAGGAGTTTGGTTAGGATCTTGTGATCGGGTTGATCATTATAGATTCGAGAGAGACGGCGGGCGTGGGCGCGTTGGACGGTGAGTTCGGGGTCGGCGGCACTGTAGTTTTCCCCTGCGAGCATTTTTTCCTTTTCGGTCATGGAGAGAGTTTGAGGGTAAGTCGAAAGCCACTATCGAGTTTAAGGACGTGTGAAAGACATTCTACTTGGTGCCCGGAGGCGGG
>CALFSW010000418.1 GCA_937916505.1 uncultured Verrucomicrobiales bacterium
AAGACCAGCGCTAAATCAACATCTCGCTGGCTCCGTTTCCCGGGACCACTTCAGAGCTTCGTGAAAAGGAAAAACTGATCAGAATCAGTGCGCTCCGTGTTGCCTCACAAAAGAGGACACCCTGCCGGAGAATGGATGAGAGGTAGAATATCCCCATTGCTTCATGCACAATAAATATGCCGAGCATACTAAAAAAAGAAAACCTCTGCATCCTCTATTCATCAATGGTTTTAAGGGGGGTGGGGAGGTGTAGAATGGGGCAGATTTGGGGCGTTTCAAATTTGTTTGGTCTTGGACCTCGCCCCTCGTTGGTCGGTCAAAATTCCAAAGCGCGCGGGCTGTCACGCCTCCTGTTTTCCATGGCCATCACACAACATCCGAAATGGTGGCCGCTTTTTTGTTAGGGGGGGGGAATTGAACGTCGAACGCCGAACACCCAATCTTGAAGGTTGAATGGGGATTTGGTTGAGGGGACCGAAAGCGGGAGAGGCTGTCGGCTACGTTCGGGATGGGAGAGTCTTTTAGCGATCCATCGGGATGGCATCGGTGGGGAGGACTTGTTGGCCTTCCCAGACCACTTCCTTGGTTTCGGAATTGTAGGTGAGGATGCGGGAGTGGCTGCCGGGGGCAGGTTGGCGGCTGGTTTTGGGGATCCACTTTTTGTGCCCGGCGATGATTTCTTCGTAGCCGGGTTTGCCGATGAGGTTGTTCCACTCATTGGGATCCTTTTTCATGTCGTAAAGCTCTTCGGAGCCGTCGGCGTAGCGGATGTAGCGCCAGTTCTGGGAGCGGATGCCGTGGTTGTCGTGGTTGTGCGTGGTGATGGCGGGCCGTTCGCGGTTGGCGTTGGCGTTCTTGAGCTGGGGAATCAGGCTGATCCCTTCAAGGTGGGCCGGTGATTTTGCGCCCACGAGTTGGCAAAGGGTGGGGTAGATGTCGAGGAGCTCGGCGGGTTGCCTGGAACGGCCTTTGTTGATGCCGGGGCCGGCGAAGATGAGGGGGACGCGGGTGCCATCATCCCAGAGGGTGTTTTTTCCGGTGATGCCTTTTTCGCCGATGTGCCAGCCGTGGTCGGACCAGATGACGACGATGGTATTGTCAGCGTATCCGTTGCGCTCGAGGGCATTGAGAAGGCGGCCGACCTGGGCATCGACAAAGCTGGTGCAGGCGAGATAGCTGCGGGTGAGATTCATCCATTCGTGATGTTCTTCAAGCCACCGGAGTCGTGGCTCGGGAAGGGCCCAGTGCATATACCATGAGAAGCGGGGGGTGTCGGCGCGGTCATCGCGTTTGATGAGGGGGAGGGTGGTTTTGGATTCGGGGTGGAGATCAAACCACTTTTTGGTGGCGAAGCAGGGGACGTGGGGGAGGAAGAAGCCGGCGGAGAGGAAGAAGGGGCCCTCGGGTTTGGAGTCGAGGGTTTTGACGGCCCAATCGGCGATCTTATAGTCACCTTTGTCCTCGTCCTTGTGGGGAAAGAGACCCCAATCGACGAGCTTCATTTTACTGGGAGTGTCGACGAGCTTTTTCCTGGGGAAAGGGGCTCCGGTGGCGCCGGGGCCGAGATGGTCGAACTCCTGGTCCTTGGGCTTGCGGCCATAGTTGCCGTGGTAGATTTTTCCGCCGGAGTAGGTGGTGTAGCCGTGCGCTTTGAGGTGCTGGGGGAGGGCGGTGAGGTCCTTGAATTCATCGAGCTTGCGGAACCAGGGGCCGAGTCCGTAGATGCCGGTCGAGTCGGGGCGCAGGCCCATCATGAGGCTGGCTCGGGAGGAATTGCACAGCGGGGACTGGCAATGGGCGTTCAGGAAGACGGTGCCGCGCGAGGCGAGCTTGTCGATGTGGGGGGTTTTGGCATCGGGGTGTCCGCCGAGGCAACCGATCCAGTCGTTCTGGTCATCGATGGCGATGAAGAGGATATTGGGCTTTTCCGCGGTGAGCCCGACGGAAGCCAACAAGAGGGAGAGCAGGATGATTTTCATGGTCTATTTAAGGAAAACTTCAGCGCTAATGTCGACACGCGAACTCATTTCAGCTTCGCGGATCTTGTGATTCTGGATGACACCGGGGCGTTTTTTTTCCCACTCGTCGACTTCTTCAAGCCAGGTGTCGAGGGTTTCGGTGGGGCCGGTGAGTGCGAGGATGACATCGACGAATTGGCGGTCTTCGGATGGGTCGATGGTGGCGTGGCGGACGGTGATTTCCTCGGGGATTTCCGGGAGTCTGCAGAGGGTGGTGATTTGAGCGGCAACGTGGCGCAGGCTTTTCTGTTGTTGGAAGCGCTGGAAGAGGAACATCGCAACCAGGGTGGCGAGGATGACCGTGAGATAGGTCAGGGTTTGGCGGAGGCGGCGGATGGACATGAGGGGATCGACTTGCCGAAAGGATAGGGGCGGATTACATCTCTTCAATGATCTATCTCGATAACCACGCGACGACGGCGGTGCATCCCGAAGTGGTGGAGGCGATGAGGCCTTTCTTTACGGAGCATTTTCACAATCCCTCGAGTGGATATCGGGCGAGCCGGGTGGTGAGGAAGGCCATCGCGGAGGCGCGCGGCGAAGTTGCGGAGTTGATTGGGGCCAGGGAAGAGGAGATTGTCTTCACCGGGTGCGGGACGGAGTCCAACAACATGGTGCTCAAGTCGCTGGCGCGGGTTTTTGGGAGGAAGACCTCGCGCGTCATTACGGGCGAAATCGAACATAGTGCGGTGCTGCGACCGTGTCAGGCGATGGAGGATGTCGGTTTTGAGGTTCATCGCTGTGGAGTGGATGCGGAGGGGCGATTGAGGGTCGATCAATTCCGGGAGGCTTGTGAAGGATCGGAGACGGGCTTTGCGAGCGTGATGTGGGCGAACAACGAGACGGGCGTGATTCAGCCGATTGCCGAAGCCTGCGAGATCGCGCGGGAGAACAGGATCGCCTTTCATACCGATGCCATCCAGGCGGTTGGGAAGATCCCCGTTGATGTGCGCGAAGTGCCGGTGGATTTTCTGAGCATCAGCGGGCATAAATTCCATGCGCCCAAGGGAATTGGAGCGCTTTATCTGCGGGAAGGAGTTCGTTTCGAACCCCTGATTCGCGGGGGTGGTCAGGAAGAGGGGCGCCGAAGCGGCACCGAGAATGTTCCTTACATTGTCGGACTCGGGAAAGCGGCCGGTCTGATGCGGGCGGCGATGGCGAAAGATCAACACGCTGGAATTACCGCGAACCGGGATCACCTTGAGAAACGGCTTAGCGAAGAGGTTGAGGGGGTGACTTTGAATGGCAGCCGGGAGCATCGGGTGCCCACTTGCGCGCATGTTTCCTTTGAAGGGTGCGAGGGGGCGGGATTGTTGATTTTACTCGATGAATCCGGAGTCCAGATTTCGACCGGAAGCGCCTGCATGACGGGCAAGCAACAACCCAGTCACGTGCAGAAGGCGATGGGGATCTCCGATGAGCAGGCCAAGAGTAGTCTCCGGATTTCGTTTTCGTCGTTCACGACCCGTACAGAGACCGATGAGGCGGTGGGTAAGATCAAGAAAGCGGTGAGCAAGCTCCGTCAGGTCCAAGGGGGCAGTGGAGTGGGGCCGGTGGTGGTTTATTCTTGAGCGGGTTTGAGGCCCCGGAACTTTGGGGTCATTTAGATGAGATCAAAAAAGGGCTGTGCAGTGATGCATAGCCCTTTTTGAAGTGTCTTTTCCTTTGAGACTAGCGACGACGGCGCAGAAGGCCGAGTCCGGCCAGTCCGAGGAGAGCGCTCGAGGAAGGCTCGGGAACAGCTGTCGGAGTAAGAATCACACCCATGAAGCGAGCGCGTGATCCGTCAGAGTCAGCATTGGTGTAGTTGTAGGAGATGGTGTCGTAGAGTCCACCCGTGTTGTCGAAACTAAAGTCCGAAATCCAGCCCATATTGGTGCCCGGACCATTGACGTCGGCGAAGTCAGCGGCAGTGATGTCCGTTTGCCCGGCGCCAGACATGGTTAGGGTGACACTCCATTGATTGATGAAGGTGCCGTGTGGAACGTAGATTTGTCCTGAGTCCAAGCCGGTGATGTCGATGGTGCCATCGACATTAGCAGCCCTTGCAAAGGTGTTGGCTGCTCCCGCTACCCCGGGGTTGTGATTTTTTACTGAGCCGCTGAAATCCATGGCGGAACCCGGATCATTGGATGTCCACACGTTGGCCCACTCTTCTCCGTTTCCATGCACGTTGGCGGCAGGAGCGGTAGGTGTTGGGATTCTTGAGCCACCGCTGGCATAGGTGGTCAGCGCGCTGCCCGTTCCCTCGTTTCCAACGAAGTTATAGCTCAGGACGGTTCCATTGCCCAAGGGTGTTTGGAAGGTGGGAGCTCCTGGCTCTGATCCACCCATTCCCCGGTCGTTATACTTGGCATTTCCATCAAAGACAGAAATATCAAAGTTGGCATTGTTGGAAGAGACTTGCGTGCGCGCTCCGAGAGAAAGGGAGGCCGCACTTGCTCCCACTGCGGTCAGGCCGATGGCTACTGGAATTATTGGGATTAGTTTATTCATGTTAGTTCGGTTGTTTTTTTCTTGAGAGAGTTAATTTTCAATGATGACAAAGAATTGTTTCTCACTGAGTTGCAGGGCGTAGATATTATAATCAACCGCGAAGGTTGAAGAGTCGCCAACGGCTGCTTCAAAGCCATCATCAATCTCGAGCCACTCCTCGATTGGAAGGGAGAGATCGGCACTCGTCAGGATGGTGTATTGCCTGCCTTCTCTTGAGTTGAAGGTGAGGGTTGCGATCACGTTATCCGGGGCACTTGTCCTGGTGTGGGTGATATCAGTAATTTCCAGTCCTTTGGCACCACCGTCTGCGACAAGGATGACGCCCATGAAGCGAGCACGGGAACCATCACGATCTGCGTTGGTGTAATTATAGGTGATGGTGTCGTAGCCCGTCTTATTGACGAAGGCGAAGCTCGTGATCCAACCGAAGTTGGTGCCCACGCCGTTCGCCTCCTGGGAGTCGGTGGCCACGATGTCAGGTTGGCCGGTGCCGCTCATGGTCAGGGTCAGGGTCCACTGATTGATGTAGGTTCCGTGCGGGATGTAGAGTGTTCCTTTCCGAATGCCGGTGATATCAACTGTTCCGGTGACTTCGGCACACCGGGCAAAGGTATTCGCTGCTCCGGCAGTGTTGGTCGGATTGTGATCCTTCAGGGTGGTGAAATCCTCGGGATCGGTGACCGTCCAGACGTTCGACCATTCTTCGCCGTTTCCATGAACGTTTTCGGAGGGAGCGGTAGGAGTTGGGATCAGACCGGGCTCACCGCTGGCATAGGTGGTGAGCGGGCTGCCTGTTCCTTCGTTCCCAACAAAGTTGTAGTCGAGGACGGTGCCTTCTCCGAAGAGCCCGGTCACAAGGGGTGGATTGGTCGTCAACGTACCTGTGTTGTCATAACCCGCAGCACCTTCAAAGACCGAGATGTTGAAATTCTGGTTGTTTTCCGAGACCAGGACTCTCTCGATCAAGCCAATATTGGAGATGCCTCCGGGAATTGAGTTTCCGTCCGCGGGGTTGGAACCAAGGGAAACTTCCTGTCCGTCAGTGAATCCATCACCATCGGTATCGGGATCAAGGGGGAGGGTGATAAAGCCGTCAACTCCGGCGATGACTTCCTCACCGTCGAGGATTCCGTCGCCGTCGGAGTCATCCACCAGTGGATCGGTGAGATGAATATTTTTTTCGTCGGTATTACTGAGGCCGTCGGAGTCGTTGTCGTTGGTCGGGTCAACCGGGTTGGAGTCGATATCATCTCTGACACTATCTTCATCGGTGTCGGCGAGTGCCGGGTCTGTCACAAAACCATCGGCTCCGTCGACGACTTCTTCGTCATCGTTCAGAGTGTCACCATCGGTATCGACGAGAGTGGGGTCGCTTCCGTGGGTATCGACCTCAACACCGTCGTCGAGAGTGTCGCCATCGGTGTCGGTGAGGGTGGGGTCACTGCCGTGGGTGTTGATTTCCGCTCCGTCTTCAAGGTTGTCGTCGTCAGAGTCTCTGTCCTTCGGGTCGGAGCCGAAGTTCTGCTCCTGTCGGTCGGTGGCGCCGTCGCCGTCGAAATCGCCGGTGCCATCGCTGACACTGAGGTCTTCCGCATCGATGTTGCCATCGTTGTTGCCGAAGTTCTCGTCTTCCCAGGAATCGAGGAGGAAATCGCCATCAGTGTCGTTGCCTCCTGCGACTGACTCCCCATCGAGTATGACCCCCATGAATCGTGCGCGGGATCCGTCTCGGTCGGCATTGGTGTAAACGTAGGTAAGGGTGGTGTAATCTCCGGCGTCTTCAAAAGCGAAGTCGCTGATCCAGCCGTTGTTACCGTCAATATTGGCGTCTGTTGAGTCCAGGGCAACAATATCGGCCTGTCCGGGGCCGCTCATGGTCACGGTCAGGCTCCACTGGTTGACGAAGCTGCCATGGGGGAAATAGACCCTGCCATCCGTCAGCGAAGAAATATCAACCGTTCCGGTGATTTCGGCCGATCTGGCGAAGGTGTTTGGGATTTCTCCATTGGTGAAATCCGGGGTGCCGGTGAAGTCGGCGGGATCGGTGGTGGTCCAGACGTTCACCCAATTTTCCCCTGCCCCGTTGATGTTTTCGGGGGGGCTGGTGGCATCGCTGATCAAACCGGCTTCGCCTTTGGCATAGCTGGCGATGGTCTCATCGGGGCTATGGAAGAAATTATAGTCAACGACGGTGCCATCGCCGAAAAGTTTTGTGAACGAGGAAACGCCTGGTTCGACCCCGCCCAGTCCGGCATCGGTATAAGATGCGGCGCCGGGGAAGACGGAGAGTTCGAAGTTTGCATTGTTGGTGGAAACCTGGTCCCGGATTCCGAAGGTGAGGTTGGCTGAGTGAGCCGCTGATGTCAGTAATCCGACGGTAGCGGCAACGCGAAGGAGCGAAGAGGGTTTCATAGTGATAGGAGTTGGGAGTGGTTCGTGGACCCGATTGATGGTCGGTTTGTCAAAGAGGAATTTCCCACCGATAATCGATCTTAAAAGTGCACAGGCAGGACATCTTTTGCCCAGTCTGAAATCGAGAATTCTGGTGAAGTTCCTGCCCCTTTTTGGGGTAGGATGGCCGAGACATGAGCTTGCAAAGGATGGGGCGTTCTCTACCCTCGGAGGATGCCCGACAGTGATCAACCTGCGAAAAAATCTGCCTCGGAGTCGGCGAGACAGTTTTCCGAGATGGCCGACGACAGGCAACCGGGGTTTTTCAGCGAGTTTTGGAGTTTTCTCAGGCAGAACAAGAAATGGTGGCTCACTCCGATATTAATCGTCCTCTTCCTTTTGATTGCCCTGGTGATTATTAGTCAAACACCGCTCGCGCCGTTTATTTATCCGTTCTTCTAGGTTTGAGGACGACTATGAGGCATCTTTCCCGAGGCAAATGGCTGCAATTCTTGGAATCTCCGCTTTTTATCATGACTCCGCTGCCGTCCTGCTGGTCGATGGGGAGATCGTCGCGGCGGCGCAAGAAGAGCGATTTAGCCGGGTCAAGCATGACCCGGGTTTCCCGAAGCAGGCGGTTGAATACTGTTTGGCCGAAGCCGGGATCAGTGCTGGCGATTTGGACCATGTCGGTTTCTACGAGAAACCCTTTTTGAAGTTTGAGCGCTTGCTGGAGACTTACGTGGCCACCGCTCCGCTCGGGATCCGCTCGTTTTTCAAATCGATTCCCGTCTGGCTTCAGAAGAAGTTGCACCTGCCCCGCGAGATGCGGAAGGCGCTCGGAGGGGAGTATCGCAAGCGCTTTGCGTTCACCGAGCATCACGAATCGCACGCAGCGAGTGCCTTTTTTCCCTCACCCTTCGAGGAGGCGGCGATTTTGACCCTGGACGGCGTCGGCGAGTGGGCGACTGCCAGCTTTGGAGTCGGGCGCGGAAACAAAATCGAGCTGACCGATGAACTGCACTTTCCGCACTCACTGGGTCTGTTGTATTCGACTTTTACGCATTACTGCGGATTTCGGGTCAATTCGGGCGAGTATAAATTGATGGGGCTCGCGCCTTTCGGAGAACCGAGATTTTACGACCTGATTCTGAAGCACCTTTTGGATCTGAAAAAAGACGGTTCTTTCCGAATGGACATGTCGTATTTCGACTACACCGCGGGTTTGTCGATGGTTTCGAAGAAATTTGAGGCCCTCTTCGGTGAGCCCCGGCGTGAATCGGAATCGGAAATTAGCGAGCATTTCATGGACATGGCAGCGTCGGTGCAGGCGGTGACCGAGGAGATTATGGTGCGTTGTGCGCGTCACGTGCGTGAAGTCACCGGAATGGACAAACTGTGTCTGGCGGGAGGGGTGGCTTTGAACTGTGTCGGCAATGGTCGCATTTTGCGCGAGGGCATCTTTGATGATTTGTGGATCCAACCGGCCTCAAACGATGCCGGCGGGGCGCTGGGGGTGGCCCAGTTCATTTGGCACCAGCTCCTGGACCAGCCACGGACGGTGGTGGCGGGGGATGGGCAAAAGGGATCGCTACTGGGTCCACGTTTTGATCATGAGGACTGCTTGAAAACAGTGAGGCGCGAAGGTGCCAGGTTTGAGCCTATCGAATCGGAAGACGAGCGTGCGAGCTGGGTTGCCGGGCGAATTGCGGAAGGAAAAGTGGTTGGCATGATGCAGGGACGGATGGAGTTTGGGCCCCGGGCTTTGGGATGTCGGAGTATTCTTGGCGATCCGCGCAGCGAGAAAATGCAGCGCTTGATCAATCTGAAGATCAAATATCGCGAATCATTCCGGCCATTTGCGCCCTCGGTTTTGTGCGAGCAGGCAAGTGAGTGGTTTGAATTCGACCCCGGGCAGGAGAGTCCCTACATGCTTTTGGTGACCGGAGTCAGGGATACCAAGAGGAAGGATGCGGGCGAGGTGAGTGCGCGGGGACTTGATCGCTTGCAGGTGCCTCAGTCGGAAATACCGGCGGTCACTCATGTCGATGCCTCGGCGCGCGTTCAAACGGTTGATTCGGAGCGGCATGGCTTTTACCACAAAGTGGTGTCTGCTTTTGGCGAGCTCACGGGGTGTCCGATGCTGGTAAATACGAGTTTCAATGTGCGCGGCGAACCGATCGTTTGCGGTCCCGATGATGCCTACCGATGTTTCATGGCGACTGAGATGGACGCGCTGGTCCTTGAAGATTTGGTCCTACTGAAAGAAGAGCAGAAAGGGGGAGGGGAATGATCGAAATGAAGACCTCCTTCTCGCGCAGGGAGTTGTTGTGGTTTGGGCCACTCTTCGCGCTCTTTGGTGGCATGATTGGAGGGTTGGCCTTGTGGAAATTTGAGGCCCCGGCCGTCGCCAAATGGATTTGGATGATTTCGGCGGTCGTGATCGTGATCTACTACCTTGTCCCGCCGCTGCGGAAGTGGCTTTACATGGCCTGGCTGGGCGCGGTTTTTCCGATCGGCTGGATTGTCTCGCATCTTCTCCTGGCCGTCGTGTTTTACCTCGTGGTCTTTCCGATCGGCTTGCTGATGCGGCTGTTGCGATATGATGCCTTGAGCCGGAAGTTCGATCCTGATTGCGAGAGTTACTGGAGGAAGCGTGAGAAAAGCACCGATACCCGGAAATACTTCCGGCAGTTTTAAACTGACTCCCGTTAGTTTCCG
Organism: uncultured Verrucomicrobiales bacterium; assembly: GCA_937916505.1. Classification (GTDB taxonomy): domain Bacteria; phylum Verrucomicrobiota; class Verrucomicrobiia; order Verrucomicrobiales; family Akkermansiaceae; genus SW10. The sequence continues at coordinate 9,627 of CALFSW010000418.1, forward strand.
GCGGCTTTCTTGTTCCGAATGATCTGCAGGTTTTTGCGCGCGGCTTCGTGGTTCGGATCGATTTTTAAGGCCTGAAGACAGGTTTGCTCGGCTTCCTCCAAGCGTCCGAGTTGGGCCAAAACAAAGCTCAGGTTGTCGTAGCCGGGCAGGTAGTCCGGGCGAAGGTCGATGATTTTTTGGAGCGTCCTGGCAGCCGCCGGGTAATCTCCCGCCCGCACAAGTGCGACTCCCTGCTGAACTTTCGCGTCGAAGTTGTCCGGCTGGAGGCGGGCTACTTCTCCAAATTTTTTAGCAGCCTCGGCAGGCAGGCCATCTTTCACTAATTGCTGGCCGTGCTGGCTCATGAGTCTCATCCATTGCTCGCGACCGAGGGCATTTCCGGGGTCCAACCGAAGGAGTTTTTGGAGAATCTGTTCGCTCTCGGTGAAGTCACCTCGTTCGGAAAGAATCTCCGAGAGCTGCAGGTGGGCTTTGACATAAAAGCCGATCTCAGGCTTGAGGTTCACGCTAACGAGATGGCCCAGTCGCTCGATCGCTTCGTCCGTTTTTCCCAAATTGCGGGCCAGGTTGCCGACCTGATAATGGGCTTCGGCATCTCCGGGGTAGAGTTCGAGGGACTTCTTGGCGGCCCCGTAGGCGTCCTCCATTTTTCCGGCCCAAGAATAAACTTTTGAGAGGTTTCGCATCGCGACGCCCTGCTTTTTGGGGTCGACCTTTCCCATGATATTTTTGGTGACGCCGTCGACGGCGGCCTCACCCCAGTCATTCCCGGGCGAGAGCCAATCCCGGGCCTTCATTTCGTCAACGATGGCCAAGGCCAGCATGCGGTGCCCGTCGATGGTGGGGTGAACGTGATCAAGAAAAAGCTCTTCCCCCGGAATGCCGTGCGGAGACTTCTCCTCGATCATGGAGGTGAAATCGACCAAGGGAACTTCGCGGTCGCTTGCAATCTCCGACACGATGCCGGGCATGGATGAAAGCGAGCGCAGGGGGCAGACATCTTCATCCAGGGCCCGTTGGTAGGCGGTTTTTGCTTCGTCGAATTTTTCGAGGCCTTCCAAAATCCGGCCCCGCAAGTAGTGGGCGTGGGCATATTGATCGTCGATCTCCAGGGCTTGATCGAGATCGGTCAGGGCGTTCTGAAAATCCTTTGAGTCAACCTTGGCCCGGGCGCTTTCCATGAGGGCCTCCCATTGCTTTTTTTGGTCTTTGCCCAGCCCGTCACGGTGTTGGCTTTTAAAGGGAGAACAATTTCTGAGATTCGAAGCCGGGGAGACGAAGAGAACCCTGGCTCCGCTGGACCGGGCAATGTCAACAATGCGCGCCATGTTATAGCGGTAGTGGTCAAGCACCTGGGACTCGAGCTCTTCATCCCGTTCATAATCGTCCAGGCCCACGGATTGATCGAGGATCGCGTTGACCTCGCCATCGAGTTTCTCGGGGGCATCATCGGCTTCTTTGTTTGAACTTCTGACGAGGCGGGTGATGCCACTGTAGGTTCGGGTGCGACTGAGGACCGCACCGATTCCACGGACCGAGGCGGGCATATCGATGATTTTGGAATAGGTCCGTCGCTCGAGGAATTCATTCTGTCCGCAATAGACGATGAAGAGATCCGGTTCGTATTCAGCCAATTCCTCCATGAGGGCCGAGACCCGATAACTGGCATAACTGATTCCCCCTGCGTTGATGAGTTCCCAGTCTTGTGAAGAATCAGCGACGGGGAGGAGTTCGCGAAGCCATCCGCAGAAGGAAGTGGAGTCATCGTAGGGGCGTCCATAGGTAGTGGATCCTCCCACGCAGAAGATGCGGGTGGTGTTGTCCTTTTTCTCCTTGGGGAAACTCTGTTTGTTAAAGTAGGACAGCTTGTTGCGCGATGTTACCATTTGCGAATCGTCGCTTTTTTGCTCAATAAACAGGGGGATTTGCGATGAGAAGCCGACGTATGGATCTTCCTCGTAAGAGAGCGGCTTGACTCCGGCGACGAATAAAACCAACTCGATCAAGCCGAAGAAGACCAGGAGGGTCAGGAGAGAAAACAAGGCCTTTTTCCAAAAGGGCAGGCGTGGGCACGTCGAAGTGGAATCGGGTGAGGGGTTCTTTTTTTGAGACGCCATGGGGAATTTTGAGACTTCATCAAGCCAGCCTCAGACAGTCTGTCAAGTGGCCTTGCGATTCTGGTTTTCATTTTCCCGCTGTTGGTGCGTCTTGAAAGAACGGACGTCTTGAGCCACGTTTCGTCATCATGAAACCAATTATCCCTGTATTGACCGCTGCTGTTCTTGCTTTTGTTCCTGCCATTGTTCCGGCCCAGGAGGTGAAGGAGAAAAAGGCAGCCTCGATTGCTCTCTTCAATGGGAAAGATCTCACCGGCTGGCATTCCGATGTGCCGGCGGCTGATAAGAATCCCGATATCAAGCCGAGCTTCATCGTACGTGATGGCAAGCTGGTGAGTCTTGGGAAGCCGGGTGGGCACCTGATCACGGACAAGGTCCACGAAAACTTCAAATTGGAATTGGAGTATCGCTTTGCCAAGGAGCCGGGAAACTGCGGAGTTCTTGTCTATGCGTCCACTCCACGCGCGCTGTATGAAATGTTCCCTGCGTCCATTGAGGTGCAGATGCATCACACCAATGCAGGTGATTTTTGGTGCATCGCGGAGAACATCGAGGTGCCTGACATGGAGAAGCGCCGTCCCAAGGGGAAGAATCAGAAGTGGGGCGGGAATCAAGGCGATTCACGTCGCATTCTGAATCTCACCGATGGTTCCGAGAAGCCGGTGGGGGAGTGGAACAAGATGGTCATCGAGTGTCAGGGGAACGAATTGAAAGTTTGGGTCAATGGTGATTTTGTGAATCACGGAACGAATTGCACTAAAAGCAAGGGGCAGATCGCGTTGCAGGCCGAGGGCGTTGAGGTCGAGTTCAAGGGGCTCATGCTGACTCCTCTCAAGGTGGAGGCAGGAAAGGAGAAGAAGTGATCTTGGGGCGCCCGGCTCCCTGATTTTTGATTAACCGATTGAACTTTATACCGGCAACATTATGGGAATCTGCTACTGGTAGAGAGTGCAGATCAAACAAGCTCTCGGATTAATCATTGGCCTCATCATGGGGGTTACCGGAGGGATTCTTTTTTCAAAGAGTCTTCGTCCCGATCCGGGGTCGATGCAGGAAAAGCTCGAGATTTCCGAAGAGTCACTGGCTCGCTCCAATCGGCGACTTCGAGCGATGGAGAAGCATGTCGAGCGGATGGGGGGATCGGGAAAAGGGGAATTTCGGAGAATGGCCCGTGATTTTAAGGAGGGAAAAGAGGTGAGTTTTGATGACATTCTGGGAAGTGCAAAGCCATGGATGCGTCAGGTCGCTCCGGTGATGGAGCGGGTTCGGAAAGTGGGCGAGGCCGATTGGGCCGATGCCCGGGTGTCCGAGTGGACGAGAAATTACAATCTCAGCGAGGCCGAGCAGGAGGAGCTGAAAGAGTATTTCGCTGAACAAAGCAGAAGGAATGCAGAGCGGATCACCGAGGTGATTGACAGTAACGAGAGTGGGTTTGTCGATTTTGTGAAAGCGACCGACAATGATTGGCGGGATTTCAATGAGGTTGAAGAGATCATGGAAGGGTTTCTCGAGGGAGAGGAGCTGGAGAAGTTTCAGGCGGAGAGTTTGGAGAAACGGGTGAAGACGGTTCAGAATGAAGCGGACCGCAAGTTGAAGAGGCTCGATGATATCGTGTCGTTGGATGACGACCAGCATTCGCAGCTTTTTGGGGTGCTGGTTCGAGGTGCGGAAGACTATCGACCGGAAGTGAAACCGGAGGGATTTACGGGAGAGGAAACCCCGCTGGATCGGGCGGGTCGCGATGCGGCGATCGAGGCGGTCCTGCAACCTGAACAGCGTGCGGCTCTTCAGAAACATCAGGCCGAGCGGACCCAGAAACTGGCGGAACAATGGGAGAAGTATCAACTGGCACCTCCAAAGAATGTCGACGCGCTGGAGGGCGATATTTTTTAGATGAGCGAGGCGGCAATCGAGATCAAGGATCTCCGCGTGGACTATGGAGACTTTGTGGCGGTGCAGGACATTAGCCTGAGCATTCCCTATGGGGAGGTCTACGGGCTGGTCGGTCCGAATGGAGCGGGAAAAACGAGCACGTTCAAGGTGCTGACGACCTTAATGGAGCCGACCTATGGAGAGGTCAGTATCGCGGGTTTTGATATTTTTGAATCGGCTGATGAGGCCCGTCGGGTGATGGCCTACATGCCGGATCTTGCGCCGGTGCCATCGGATTTAAAGCTCTGGGAGTTTTTGGATTTCCATGCCGATACCCATCAACTGGGTGATCGAAAGGAACGGCGGGAACGGGTGGATCAATGTCTGGGGATTGTGAATCTTCTCGAGAAGAGAGAGGCGTGGTGCAAGGAGTTGTCGCGGGGACAAACGCAGCGTCTGGTCCTGGCCAAGACGCTTCTTCATCGTCCCAAGGTTCTTATTTTGGATGAACCGGCGAGTGGACTTGATCCGCTGTCGAGGCGCGAGATGAGGATTGCCTTGCAAGGCTTGGCGAGCAAGGGGGTGACGGTTTTGGTGAGTTCCCATATCCTGAGTGAATTGGCGGAAATGTGTTCTTCCCTTTGTGTCATGAATCAAGGCCGCTTGCTTGCGAGTGGCACGGCGGAAGAAGTTCGCAAGGAGCTTGGGAGGGCGGAACGACATCTTTGTGCGGTGACCTTTGGGAATCCGGAAGCACTTGGAGAGTGGCTTCAAACGAAACGGGGGGTGACGGAAATCAAGATCGATGGTTCGAAGGTTGGGTTTCAGTATTCCGGCGATGACACGGAACAGGAGCAGCTTTTGGTGGACCTTGTGAATGCCGGATTGAAGGTTCGGGCTTTGGAGGAGGAGAGTTCTTCCTTTGAGGATATTTTGGTGAGGGTGGCGGAGGGTAATCGCGAAAAATGAGTGAGGCAGGAAACAAGAAGCCGCTTCCTGCGTGGAAGATCTGGGCAAATCCCATCGTGCGACGCTATGCCCGGAGCCGGCTTCGTTTGACCGGGTTTGGGGTGATGTTGCTTTTGACGGTTTTGATTGCCGGATTTGTCTTCTTTGTGACCCGCGAGGGGAGTGCCCGCGGGTTAAAGGACGCGGCTGATATTGCGCGCACGCCCTTGATTCCTCTTCTGATTCTCCAGGGAATCATTCTCTTTGGGATGGGAACCGGGCAGGCGGCAGCCGGGATCACCACCGAGGCCGATGAAGGGGTGATGGACTATCAGCGTCTGGCACCCATGACGCCGATGTCGAAAGTGTTGGGATATCTTTTTGGTTTACCGATTCGCGAGTGGATTCTTTTTCTGGCGACGATGCCTTTCACTTTTTGGTCGGTTTGGGAAGGCAAGGTGCCTGTTTCCAGCATCGTGCAGCTCTATGCGGTCTTTGTGATGGCGGCGATCCTGTATCATCTGACCGGGCTGGTGGCCGGTTCGGTGATGACGAACCGTCGGTGGGCCTTTCTGGCTTCAACCGGCATGGTGTTTCTTCTCTACACCGTCATTCCCCAGGCCGCAAACTTCGGGCTGGTCTACTTCAAATATGTCACGATCTATCCGGTCTACGATGAGGTGCAGCCCCACCTCATTCCGGTCCCCCTGGGGGAGATGGTGGCGCTCTACGATCAGCTGGTTCCCCAGGCACGATTTTTTGGACTCAATCTGCCGCAGTCTATTTTCACCCTGATTTCCCAGGCTGTCCTGAGTCTCGCAATGGTGGTGATGCTGTGGCGCCGATGGCGGAAAGTGGACTGCCACCTACTTGGGAAAGTGGGGGCGACGGGGCTCTTTGGATGGCTGCAATTGATGCTCCTGGGGAATGCCCTGCCCTTGATCGAGAGCGGGGACGTTTTTCCTTCCCTGGGATTCAACCGCAAGTATGGGAGGATTCTGGATCCGGATTCCAAGATATGGAGGCCCGAGGCTTGGGAGGCAACCGTCATGATTGGTCTCTATGGCCTGGTGACCCTGGCTTTCCTGTGGTGGCTCACCTTTTTGATTTCGCCCCAGAGTGACGGGCAGGTCCGCGGGTGGCGAAGGGCGAGGAAGTTTGGCAACTCGAAACTCCCGGTTTTATCTGATGCGGCGACTTCGCTGCCCTGGACCATTGCGATGGCCGGGATGGGGGGAGTGGGCTGGTATGTCTTTGCCAGTTCGGTTGTGGATTCCCATTGGTACCCCGCCTTGTCGCTTCTGCCGATCACTCAGGGAGCAATGTTCGCGATCTTGCTGATCGGAGGGCTGGGGCTTTTGACTTTATTGGAATGGATCGGGCGGAAAGCAACGGGGATCGTGGTGATCCTGGTCGGGGTTGTCCCCGTGATGCTGGGCGTGATCCTTTCGGCGAGTAGTGATGAACTGATTGCGCCCGGAGTCTGGTTGGCGGGGATTTGTCCGCTCTCTTGGCCGGTCTATGGATCGGGGGTTTTCCTTTCGCAGGAAGGAATGCCGCGGGATGTTGCCCGAGCGGTTCCGAACGCCTTTTGGTTTATCCAGGGTGTTGCCTTCCTGACGGTCACCTGGCTCGTGATGAAGCTTCGGGAGGCCCGCAAGCGGATCTCAGAACGCTCGAAGGAGGTTTAAGCGACGACGGCGTCAGGCCGGACTGCGCGCTCGAGACTTTGGCGGAAATTGTCGAGCATCTTGGACTCGCGCTTGAGCATATTGACAAGAGCGGCTTCTTCGACCTCGGTAACGAGTTCGCGCTCACCAAAGAAAATGACGAGGTTGGCAAGCTCGAGGGTTGCACCCCGGGCACGGCCTACAAACTCAGCGAACTCAGCCTTGGTGGGACAGCTGCTGCCCTCGGCAAGAATGCCGGAAATGCTATAGCTGCCTTCGCGAAGGCGGTTTGCGAAGGATGTTTTTCCCAGAGATTCGACGGTGTCAGCAAGATCGGCGATGCGATGTCCGATCTCCGTTGCCATTTTCCAGACCTCTAGGTTTTCAAATCGAAAGTCAGCCACGGAGGGGGAACTAGCGGGGATTGGAGTTATTGACAAGTGTCTTCTGATATTTACCTCGATCGTTTGATTCGGTATTTCCATGAAAGAGATGAGTGGACGATTGATTGCGGTGTTGGAATCAGGTGGAACGAAGATGGTGGCGGCCCTCGCTTCCAGTCCTTCGGATATTTTGGTGCGCGAGCGGATTCCGACAACCTCTCCGAAGGAAACAATGGCACACTTGGTGCGGTTTTTCTTAAGGGCGGCAACGGCCCACGGTCGGCCTGATGCTCTTGCGGTGGGAACGTTTGGTCCGGCTGATCTTGATCGGGGATCCGCGGGGTATGGTTATATCACTTCGACTCCCAAGGAGGGCTGGTCGCAAACGGATCTTCTCGGGCCACTTCGGAAAGTTCTGGGGGATATCCCGGCGGTTTTTGAAACTGATGTGAATGCCGCTCTTTTTGGCGAATCGATCTGGGGGGCGACGAAGGGTCTCAAGAATGCCGCCTATTTTACGGTGGGGACTGGAATCGGGGGAGGGTTGATGATTGATGGAGATTTGGTTCATGGATCCGGCCATCCTGAAATGGGACACATGAGGGTGTCCCGGCATCCGGATGACAATTTTCGGGGAACGTGTTCGTTTCACCGGGATTGCCTGGAAGGAATGGCAAGCGGACCGGCGGTCGAAGAGAGGTGGGGAATTCCGGCAGCAGAGTTGCCCCGGGATCATCCTGCCTGGGAGATGGAGGCGTGGTATCTTGCGCAGGCCTGTGTGAATGTGCTGATGATTGCGCCGCCGGAACGAATTGTTTTGGGCGGGGGGGTGATGCACCAGGAGCAACTTTTTCCGATGGTCCGCGAAAAACTGGCGGGGCTTTTGAACGGATACCTTCAATTGCCTGATCTTGAGAATCTGGTGGGGCCTCCGGAGCTGGGGGATGATGCCGGACTCCTGGGGTGCGTCGCGTTGGGGCAGAAGCTTATACAAGCTTAGGAAACAATCGGGCAGACAGCGGGGTCTTGAAAGTCGGGGAGGCCGTTGATCTGACGGACGACGCGTTCGTTGACGTGTGAGAACGTGCCGCTGGATTGGTAGGTGAGATCGGCGGAAGCATAATGAGCGGCGAGGGCGCATCGGGGTTGCATTCCGTAGTTGGGGGGATTTCCATGGAGAGTGTGGGAGTCGAAGAGGACGAGGTCTCCGGCGTTGAGGATCATGCGGCGGGGCTGCTCCCGGGCCATGATGGTGATGGGACCCATTTCGGGGGTGAAATCGATGAGGGGAATCCAGGCGGTGAGCATTTTTTGTGCAGCGCAGGTGAGCCAGCGGCTTTCTTCACGGTGCCAATGGTATTTGATTTTTCCGGAAGTACGAGGTTCATCGTATATAAGCTGATCGTGCCAGAAACGGACTTGCTCGAGTGGGAAGGTTTCCCGGATGAGTTTGGCGAGGCGGCCGTCGCGCAGGAGGCTTGCGAACTCGGTGCGGAAGAAGGAGGCGTAGGGGTGTTTGCGAGTACGGGATTTGCAGGGGCGGGGGTGGGGCCACTTGAATTCGGGGGTGCGGTTGGACAGGCCTTGATAGAAGGCGTCCTGGCCGGCACGGGCGTGTGAAATTTCCCCGACGGGGAAGAAATTCCTGACGATGAGGTAGCCTTCAGTGTGAAGGAATTCACGACGTCTTTCGGTGGGACGCATGAAACGGGGGGGTGGGTTCTGCAGCTCGGACTAAAGTCCAAGCTCCGAATTGGCGGCAGCGAGGAGGTCGGCGAGTTTGTCGCGTTCGGGGGCGGCGCCGCGGGCCATGTCGGGCTTGCCGCCGCCTCTGCCGCCGGCGATGGGGCCGAGGTCCTTGATGAGGTTTCCGGCACCGTGCCCGGCATTGTTGCCGTCTTCTCCGCAAAGAGCCCCGAGGTGGAGCTTGTCGCCATCATCGACGATGAGGAAGGCGGCTTGGGAGAAATGAATCTTCTTCAAGCCGTTGAGGAGTTCCTGCAGGAGTGCTGCAGGTCCCTCGGCGGTGATGACGATGTTGCCGGTGATGTTTTGGTCGGCGATGAGGGCGTCGGCCAAGCGGGCCGCGCCAGCGGACTGGGCCTTTTTGAGGGATTTTTCGGCTTCGATGGCCTGGGTTTTGACTTCGGAGGCTGACGCGGTGTCAGCGACGGTGAAGGTGTTGGCGTCGAGCTTGGTGAGGGCGGCGTTGGCCTTTTCGAGTTTGACGAGGGCTTCGGTTTTTTCCTGGGCTTCCAGTTTGTTTTGCTCGGCGAGGTAGGATTCGGCAGCAGGGCCGCAGAGGGCTTCGATACGGCGGATGCCGGCACCGGTAGAGCCTTCGGATTTAATTTTAAAGAGCCCGATCTCGGAGGTTTTCCGGACGTGGGTTCCTCCGCAGAGTTCCATGGAGAAGCCGTCGAGAGTTTTGTCGCCGCCGCCGATTTGGACGACGCGGACGAGGTCGCCGTATTTGTCGCCGAAGAACTGCATGATGTCGGAGCGGTCCTTGACGTCGGTGTGAGGGACTTCGATCCAGGAGACGAGATCGTCGGCTTCGATGGAGGCGTTGACCTTTTCTTCGATGGCGGTGATTTGCTGTGGAGTGAGGGCCTTGGAGTTGAAGTCGAAAGTGAGACGGTCGGGCGAGACGCTGGAGCCTTGCTGGGCGGCGTCGGGTGAGACGACCTCGTGGAGGGCCCAGTGAAGAAGGTGGGTTGCGGTGTGGTGGGCCTCGATGGGAGCGCGTCGATCGCGGTCGATGGTGAGGGTGACTTTGTCGCCGATCGATGGGAGGTCGCCTTCGATTTGGTGGGCGACAGCACCTCCGATTTTTTGGGTGCCGGAGACTTGCGAAGCGGGGTCATGACCGGGACGGATCATGCCACTATCGCCTTCCTGTCCGCCCATTTCGGTGAAGAAGACGGTTTGGTCGGTGATGACGAGGTTGTCGTGGATCTCCAGGACGGTGGCTTCGCAGCTGTCTAGGTCAAAGCCCACGAATTCGGTGACGGCATCAGTGGAGATGTCGGTGGCGCGGACGACGGTTTTCTTTTGGGCACCGCGCGAAAGTTCACGGGCTTCTTCCATCCGGGCTTCGACTGCGGCTTCATCGAGAGAGATGCCTCGCTCGCGGCAGAGGAGGGCGGTGAGGTCGAGAGGGAAGCCAAAGGTGTCGTAGAGTTGGAAGGCGTCTTCGGGAGGGAAGATTTTTCCTTCGGCGGCTTTTTCGAATTTTTCCAAGCCCCGGTCCAAGGTCTTGTTGAAGGACTCTTCCTCGAGGGCGAGGGTTTCCTTGACGACTTCGGCGCGGGTTTTGATCTCGGGGAAGACGTGTCCGAATTCTGCGACGAGAGTATCGACGAGTTTGGGGAGGAAGGGTTCTTTGCCATCGAAGCCGAGGGTGCGGCCGTATTTAACGGCGCGTCTCAGGATGCGGCGGAGGACGTAATTGCGGCCGGTATTCCCGGGGATGATGCTATCGGCAATCGAGAAGCTCAGGGTGCGGATGTGGTCGGCGATGACGCGGAAGGCGATGGCTTCCTCAAGGGCATCGCTTTCTTCGCCGGGGTAGATGTCGACGTATTTTTTGCCACTGAGTTCTTCGAGTTTACGGAAGATGGGTTGGAAGACGTCGGTAGCATAGTTGGTGGGCTTTTCGGAAAAGTCGGTGAAACCCTTGGTGTTCTGAATGAGGGAGCAGACGCGTTCGAAGCCCAGACCGGTGTCGACGTGTTTGGCGGGGAGGTCGCGGTAGGTGCCGTCTTCTTCGGCGTTGTATTGGATGAAGACGAGGTTCCAGATCTCGATGCAGAGATCGGAGTCCATGTTGACGAGCTTTCCTCCGGTGTCGCCTTTTGGAGTCATGTCGACGTGGAGTTCGGAACACGGACCGCAGGGGCCGGTGTCGCCCATTTTCCAGAAATTGTCTTCGACGTTACCGTTGACGATGTGGACGGCGGGATCGAGTCCGGCTTTTTCGAAGAAGCCTTTCCAGAGATCGTAGGCTTCCTGGTCGAATTCCGAGGGGTCGCCTTCGGATGGAGAATAGACGGTGGCATAGAGCCGGTTGGCGGGGAGGCCCCAGCGTTCGACGACGAGTTCCCAGGCCCAGGCGATGGCTTCTTCTTTGAAGTAGTTGCCGAAGGACCAGTTTCCGAGCATTTCGAAAAAGGTGTGGTGGTAGGTGTCGTAGCCGACATCCTCGAGGTCGTTGTGTTTGCCGCCGGCGCGGATGCACTTCTGGGTATCGGTTGCGCGGGGAGGATTGTAGGGAGCCTTTTCGGTGCCGAGGAAGTAGGGCACGAATTGGTTCATCCCGGCATTGGTGAAGAGGAGGCCCGGGGACTGGGGGAGGATGGAAGCGGAGGGCACGATGGTGTGCTGCTTTTCCTTAAAGAACTCGAGGAAGCTTGTGCGAATCTCAGCCGAAGTCATGACGGGGGCTTTAGGACCACATTTTGGGGAAAGATAGAAGTGCTAAGTGATGGGGAGGATTAAGAGGGACTCTCCCGGGCGTGTCCTCTGCTGGAAGAAGGGGGGCAAGTATGATGACCCTTGTGGCTCAGTGCGGGGTTGTCGTTTTGTATATGTTCTGACATCTCTCTGGAGTGAAATCTGGTTACCACGGTCTGGAGGCGCTCTGGCACGACCTCTTTTGGGAGGCTGAAGAGGCCCCGGGTGAGCTCCTTTTGATCGATGATTATCTTCAGGATAAGGACGGGAAATCGCTTTATGTGGGGTCCGGTTCGGGAAGACTTTTGGGGCCGCTGGTGGAGGCGGGGCATGAATTGACAGGGCTCGAACTTTCTTCAGAAATGGCGGCGTTGTCCCGGGAAAGGCATCCTTCGGCAGAGGTGATCGAGGAAGCCTGGCAGGAGCATGAGGGTAGGTATTCGTCGATCCTGATTCCCGCGTTCACCTTTCAATTGTTTCCCGATCCGCAGAAGCAACTCCAGAGGTTGCGGGAACAAACGGATCATCTCTATCTCACGCTCTTCTTTCCCTGGGCCGAGCTCTCCGGGGACCTGCCTCAGAATCAATGGTATTTTGATCGTGGAATCCAGCTTCCGACCGGTGAGGAGGGAGAGCTGGAAACACGGCACAGGATCAAGGAGCAGACCGGGAGCTTGGTGAGGAAGCATCGCTATACCATGAGAAGCCGCTCAGGTGAGATTGTCCGTCAGGAGGAAACGGAGCAGCGGCTGCGGTTTTTTACGGATGTCGCTTTGAAGAATCTTCTTAAGAAAACAGGGTGGGCGGTGAAGAAGGAAATCTACAATCTGGGGGATGGCGAAGAGGATGACTTGATTTACGTTTCAACGCTTCACCTCACTGCCCATGAGATTCCAACATAGGGGGCGTTCCTTTTCTCTTTCCGGGGTTTTTGTCGGGTTGGGATGGCGCGGGAGGAGACCATAAAAAAAGGCAGAGCACGGTGAAGTGCTTTGCCTTTTGAGGAGATCCGTTGAGGGCGGACTAGTAGCTACGTCCGCCACCGCTACGATCGTCGCGGGGCTTGGCTTCGTTTACCTTAAGATTGCGACCGTCGAGTTCCTGACCGTCGGCGCCTTTAATGGCGTCTTCCATTGCTGACTTGGAGTCCATCGTCACGAAGGCAAAGCCACGTGGGCGGCCGGTCTCGCGGTCCTCAGGAAGGTGAGTGTCCGTTACCGAACCATACTGGGAAAAGAAGGACTCAAGTTCTTCCTTTGTCGTATTGAACGACAGATTACCTACATACATTTTCATCGTAATAAAATGGCTTCTGCAGTGAGACGTTAGTCTTAAAAACTGACGAATGCAGAGGCCGACCCGATGCCTTAACTTGGACGGCGCCGCAATACCACAATTTTCTGAAACTTTAATCGGCCGGGTGATCAGATATTCTTCCGCAAGCCCGGGGTGAGGGGGGGGATTAAGGTGGGCTGATGACCGCGAATATCTTCAGGTTGATCGCCTTTTTCGTCATCCGGATCATCTCTATCCACATTTTGACTACACCCACTCTGTCAGCGACCATATTTCGGATCAGTGAGGGTTTTTAGGAAGGCGACGAGGGCGGCTTGGTCTTCATTTTTTAACTGAAGGCCGGGCTTGGGATGTTTCGCGAGGTTGGGATCGAGTGATTTGCTCCGGTGCATTGGGCCGCTGTAGTGGGCGATGACTTCTTCGAGGGTTTTGAAGCGGCCATCGTGCATGTAGGGTGCGGTGAGGGTGAGATTTCGGAGGCTGGGGGTGGAAAAGAGAACCGCAGATTCTTTGAGTGAAGGTGCGAGGCCGTTGTTGTGGAATTGGTGGTCCGAGAAGTTGGCTCCGCCGTGGCAGTGGAAGCAATCGGCCCCATATTGCTGGCTGCGGGGTTCGTATTCGGTGAAGAAGAGTTCCATGCCCCGTTCTTCGACGGGGGAGAGCTTGGCTTTGCCGGACATCGCGCGGTCGAATTTGGAATCGTAGCTGGTGAGGGTGAGGAGAAAATTTTCGAGTGCGAGAGCGATTTTTTCTGCGGTGACTTTGCCGGGGCCGAAGGCCTTTTCGAAGGCGGGGTGTTCGGCTTTTTCAAGATGGGCGATGACGGTGGGGAGATCGGAGGCCATTTCCCGGTGGTCTTGAATGGGCTGAAGGACCTGGTCGCGGAGGGACCTGGCACGACCGTCCCAGAAGAAGGACGACTTCCAGGCGAGATTGAAGAGGGGCATGGAGTTGCGGCTGCCTTCCCGTTGTGCGATGCCTTTGGAAAAGATCAAGCCGTCGGTGAAGGCTTTGTCCTGATGATGACAGGACGCGCAGGAGATGCTGTCGTCTTTGGAAAGGCCCGGATCGTGAAAGAGTTTTTTTCCAAGGCTCACGCGTTCTTCGAGGAGGGGATTATCGCGGGGGAGGAGAGGCATTGGGAAACGCCGGCTCATTTTGAAAGGGAAGGGGGTGAATTTCCCGGGAAGGTAAAGCGGGGTGACGGCGGCGAGGGGAGCTTCATCGGGCGGGTAAGAAGCTCCCTGAATCGTGAAGGAACTTTGGAGGTTGGCGACGAGGGCGCTGGCGATGGGATCGCCGGGGTGCGAGTGGGTGGAGTTGCCGTCTTTCCCGAAGGAGAGTGAGCGGGGGTGGATGAGGAGTTTTTGGAGATCGAAAGTGAGGCCCAGGGCGGTGGTGTTTTTGACGCGGAAGGCGGCATTGAGTTGGACGCGGGAGAGGTTTGGGTCGTTGGCGAGGTGATAGACGAAGCCGTTAACCTCTTTGTCGGGTTGCCGGTATTGTCCTTCGAGTGCGAGGAAGATGTAGCCGCCGGCCCAGTCCCAGTGGAGGTTGTTAAGATTGGGATTGAGAGGGTGGGCGGCCGGGTATTGCGCGGGATCTCCGTGGTTTTCTTTTTTGGGAACACCGAGGGAGAAGCGGAGGGATTTATAGGAGCCCGACGGAACTTTTTTGAGGGTGCAGGAAGTGCGGCGGGAGGAGGCGTCAATGAAGGCGAATTGGTTGGGTAGTTCCTGCCAGGTGCCTTCCTGGTCCTGAATGGCCAGCTCGCTGAGGAGGTAGGAGAGGCGGGTGATGGAAAGGGTTTCGGTGGCCTTGTATTTGAGAGAATTAAGGGAGAGAGGTTTGCCCGCAAATTGGTGGCTGATGTCAATCCGGAGAGTGCAGGCGTTTGCGGTGAAGAGTGTTAGCCCTATGAGGTGAGTGAGAAGGAGTTTTAAAATCTTCATGTTGGTGAGGAGAATACCGCTCAAAGATGAATCAGGCATGAGCCCCCGGAGAAAATTCCACTTTTGGCCCGACCTTGACCTTTTTGCAAGTGCTGCCTAGCGTCCCGCCCCTAGCGCTATGAGCACTCCAGAAGGAAAATCCTACAAAGACACCCTGTTCCTGCCCAAGACAGATTTCCCCATGAAGGGAAATTTGACGGTGCGTGAGCCGGCTCGCCTCGAAAAGTGGAATTCCGACAATCTCTACGCACGAATTATCGCGAAGCGTAAAGCCGGGAATGCCCCGCGTTTCATTCTTCATGACGGTCCTCCCTTTGCGAATGGCGACGTTCACATGGGCACCGGGTTGAACAAGGTGCTCAAGGATTTCGTGGTGAAATCGAAGTCCATGGCGGGCTTTGAAACTCCCTACATCCCCGGCTGGGACTGCCACGGACTGCCCATCGAATTCAAGGTGATGCAGGACGAGGACGCCCGTGACGTCGAGCCGGCCGAAATCCGCCGCCGCTGCGAAACCTTTGCGCGTGGCTGGATCGATACCCAGCGCGAGTCCTTCAAGCGCCTCGGTGTCTTTGGTGATTGGGAGAATCCCTATCTCACTCTCGATCCCGGCTACGAAGCCAACATCATCCGCACTTTTGCAGCTTTGATCGAAAAAGGCTGCGTTTATCAGTCCAAGAAACCCGTCCAGTGGTCCTACGGTGCCAAAACCGCGCTTGCTGAAGCGGAGGTCGAGTATCAGGACAAGAAGTCGACGGCGGTTTTCGTGAAGTTTGATTTGCCTGCGCATGATTCGCTTCCCGATGGCTCGTCCATCGCGATCTGGACCACCACCCCGTGGACCCTTCCCGCCAATCTCGGCATCGCAGTGCACGAGCGTTTCACTTACACCATCGGGAAATATTCCAATGGAGCCACGATCATCGTCGTCCGCGATCTCCTTGGTGAGTTTCAGGAAAAGACCGGCCTCACTCTTGAGGAGGAATTGGGCGAAATCAAAGGTGCCGGGCTCGAAGGTTTGGAAGCGCGGCATCCTTTCCTCGATCGCACTTCCAAGGTGATCCTCGCTCCCTTTGTCACCACCGAATCCGGAACAGGCGCCGTTCACATCGCGCCCGGCCATGGTGCGGATGATTACTCCATCGGACAACAAAACGGCCTCGGCGTTCTGAGCCCGGTCGATGACGACGGCCTCTTCACCGACGAGTGCGGCCTGCCCGAGCTCGTGGGCACGCATGTTTTCAAAGGCAATGCCCGCATCGTCGAAATTCTTACCGAAAAAGGTGCTCTTCTCGGCGAAGAAACCTACGCCCACAGTTACCCGCACTGCTGGCGCTCCAAGACGCCCATTATCTTTCGGGCCGTCGAGCAGTTCTTCATCTCGATCGACCAGCTTCGCGAAAAAGCGCTGAGTGAAATCGATGAAGTCACCTGGCTTCCCAAGTGGGGCCGCAACCGCATCTATGGCACTGTCGAGGCTCGCCCGGATTGGTGTATCTCACGCCAGCGCACCTGGGGGGTTCCACTTCCGGTCTTCTTTGACAAGGACGGCGCTCCCATCGTTTCCGCCGACCTCGCCAGGAAGATCGCCGACCTCGTCGAAAAAGAAGGAACGAACGTTTGGTTTGAGAAATCCGACGCCGACCTCGCCACCCTTTTCGGCCTTCCCGAAGGCTCCACAAAGTGCCGCGACACCCTTGACGTCTGGATCGATTCCGGCTCCTCGCACGTCGCCGTTCTCGATGCCCACCCTGAACTCAGCTGCCCGGCCGACCTCTACCTTGAGGCCACCGACCAACACCGCGGGTGGTTCCAAAGCTCACTCATGCTGAGTGTTGGAGTTCGTGACAAGGCCCCTTACAAAACGGTCCTCACTCATGGTTTCGTGGTCGATAAAGACACCGGCAAGAAGCACGCAAAGAGCGACAAGAAAAAAGGCAAGCCCACCGACGCCGCCCATTTCTACAATAAATACGGCGCTGACATTCTCCGTCTTTGGGTCTCCTCGGTTGATTGGCAAAATGAGGTTCCCTTTAGCGAAGGCCTCTTCCAGCAGGTTGGCGAGCCTTACCGACGTCTCCGCAATACTTTCAAGATCCTCCTCGGCAACATGCGTGACGAGAAGGTCAGCGAGCCGGAGTTCCTTCCGCTCATTGACCAATGGATCATGGAGCGGCTTCAGGTCATCATTGCCGAAGTACGAGATGCCTACGAGGCATATGACTTCCGTAAAGTGTTCTCTCTCGTCAATCAGTTCGCCGCGAGCGATCTGAGCGCCAGCTACATCGACATCACCAAAGACCGCCTCTACTGCGACGCCGAAGACAGCGAGCAACGCAAGGCCAGTGTTTGGGTGATGGGACAGATCTTCGATGCCCTCGTCAAACTTCTCGCCCCCGTCCTTGCTTACACCAGTGAAGAGGCCTGGGAGCACGCCGGTCGCAATGAATCGGAAGGCAGCATTCACGAGCAAACCTTCCCCGGGGTGAACCCGAAATACGCCACCACGTCAGCCATCGAGCAAGTGAACAAACTCCACGAAATCAAGGCGGTGATGCAGACTGCGATTGAGGAAAAGGTGCAGGCCAAGGAGTTCAACAAGAACAACGAAGCCAGCGTCACCCTCACCGTGCCCCCAAACAATCCGTGCCTCGATCTGCTCAAGGATCACCGGTTTGCGACCGAGTTCTTTATCGTGAGCGAGCTCAAGGTCACCGAAGGAGAGGCGCTCGCCGCTGCGGTTGAAGGCACCAGCCATACGATGTGTCCCCGCTGCCGTAAGTATGAGCCCGTCGTCAAAGACGACCTCTGCCAACGCTGCGCGGATGCGGTCTAGTGCGGACAATGATCCATGTTGGGAATCCTGATTCAAATCGGAGTCCTTGCGGGGCTCATGTCGGTCTTTGTCCGTCACGAGGGTGATATCTCGAGGGCCAAATTTTTCCTGATCTTTGTGCCTCTGATCACCGCGTTCAGCCTTCTTGGTTCCATTTTTGGAGCATGCATCGGAGATTGCTCCCCCTAAAAAGGGCGAGGAGTCTGGCTCAGGGTGAGGTGGCTTTCACCCTGTTCACCCTGAAGAAGCGACTTGGATCAGTTAAGGGGACGACGAAGGTCTGTTCGTGGTCTGTTGCGATACCGGGCGTTGCTTCGATTGTCGGAAAGGAGATCAGGTCGGTCCCACTTTCGAGGGTATAGTGGTATCCGGGAGTGGTCCGGTAGGTCAGTTTTCCGGTTTCAGTGAGGCTGACCGGAGCCTCCTCGAGGATTGAACCATTCCAGTATTTGCGAGCGTGGCTAAAGACGGCTTGCCCGATTTTTGCCCCCATGACGCGGCCCGGTCCATCATCCGGAGAAACGTGGATTCCTCCGTAAAGCCGGGACTCGCCGGCTTCATCGGCGGCATCGTAATAGGTGGCCCATTGCAAGGTGACATCGGTGGTGGGACCGGCCTCGAACCCGAGCCCTCCGGCGGGAATCGTGTGGTTGTAAATCCCTCCCGGGAAAAATGAAGTGCCCGTCATCAGAGTCAGGATTTCAGCCGCCGCCCGGCTGAATCCGGAGTGTCCTGAAACATATCCCGCAAAGGCGGGGGTGACAAAGGTGTCCCTTTGGTAGGGCAACCATTCCCGGGCCAGGATCCACTCACGCCCGCCCGCCCGTGCCTCGGGATTATCCGGTTCGCCGGGCCAGGTCTGAACCGCAAGTTCTCCAACATGATCGGAGAGGTCGCTATGGTAGCTCCCGGCTGTAGCCGGAGTGATTTCTTCCACCAAGCCCGGAACGATTGGTAAATCTCCTCTGCGTCCGAGGTATCTGATGGCTGAGATTGGCCGCACGTAGTCGTAGTGTTCCTTCACCCCCCAAACCGCGACGGCGGTATTGTGGAGTGCGGCATTGAGGGCAAGGTAGAGCTTTAATTCCCATTCCATCGTGTCGAGAACAGGTCCGGTGTTGGCCATTCTGAGTTCAAGGGAGGGGTCGCTCAAAATGATGTCGGTGACTTCGTTGGCCAAAACATTCCAGTGTCCCGGCGGCGTTTCCGATTCCGGCCCGTCCGCCCAAAACTCCGCGACACAACGTCCGAAGTCGGCATGAAGCACGAAGTTGTCAGGGTAGGGAAGTCCCGTCACCGGATTGGCCGGGTGACCGCTTCCGTCGTTCGTCCCGAGGGAATTATTGCCGCGTGCCGAAGGTGAGAGATTGATGGGCGTCGGATCGGCAGGGTCGAGAAGTGCGGAGTATTCCAGAACCTCGATCGTGTTGTTCTTGTAGTCGGAATCACCCACTCCTCCCAACTTGGGGGGAGTGCCGGGGTCAAAATAGAGTCCGTCCGGATTTTGATCGGAGGAAAACAGGCCGAAAGCTTTCACGCTTCCCCAGTGGGGGCTGACAAACTGTTGGATTTTTGCGGCAATCTGCCCATTTTGAGTAAGGGCAACGCTAAAGGCCAGGGGCTGCCATCGGTTGAGATCGGTCCATCCGGCCGGGTATCCCGCCGCGGTATTATTGGTGCTGAGAATCAGAGGGGCATTGACCGGGGCGTAACCGGTGTCATCGGTGTAGCCGGGGCTGACGCTTTCGTTGGCTCCGTCTATCTCTCCGTAGCTGATCACGGTTGCGGCGATCCGGTTGCCCACTGCTTCGGGTGCATCTCCGGCGGTCGAGGTTTTTGTGGGATCATAACCCAGGGTGGCCATCCGGTCCTCCAGTGCAAGAATGGTGACGGAGGCATTTGTCGAAAAGGAGTAGCGATGTTGCAGCACCCGATACGCGGCATAGCTGATCGCTTCATCACGGGCCTCCCCGAGGCTGGATCCAACTGGAACGACAGCGCTCTCATTATGAAGATATCCGACCGCTTTGGTGTCGTAGGCGGCCCAGGCATCCCACATGGCCGCGGACAGATGGAAAAGGTTGCGCGCGTGAATTGTTGGTGCGGGGAAGTCGATCCGAATCGCGTCCAGATTCTCTTCGTTCCATTGTCTTGCAACGGTTTTCCCCCGGATGACCGGAGATGTCACCAGAAACCCAAGCACCGGGATCATCATTCGCTTTGCAGCCGGTCTCGCTTTCAATCGCATTTCGATTGAGTGTAAGCCGTTTACCTTGGTCACACAAACTGGAATTTGAAACCGGTCAGGATGTCTTTTTGAAATCAAACAATCAAGCGGAGAAAAAGTTCAGATCATTTCTAGAATGAGAGCGGAGCCCACCTCGAGATTGGCTCTTGACTGTCCTTGCGCCATCGGTCTTAAATGTTCTTATGAACAGTTTTAAAAAAGATCCTGATCTCGTGCTCCGGGAGACCTTTGGCTTCCCGGCGTTTCGCTCTCATCAGGAAGGTTTGGTGAGAGCCTTGTTAGAGGGGCGCGACGTTTTCGGAGTGATGCCGACGGGCGGGGGAAAGAGCCTTTGCTATCAATTGCCGGCGGTTTGTGCGGAGGGGTGTGCGGTGGTGGTGAGTCCGCTGATTGCTCTGATGAAGGATCAGGTCGATGCGGCGCGGGCGAATGGAATACGGGCTGCTTGTGTCAATAGCACGGCTTCGATGGATGAGCGAAAGGAGGCGGCGCGGGCATATCGGGCGGGCGAGCTGGACTTGCTCTACGTCGCGCCGGAGCGGCTTTCGGTGCCGGGATTTGTCGACAAACTGCGATCCTGTCCGACAAAGCAACCGGCCTTTTTTGCGATTGATGAGGCACACTGTCTCTCGGAATGGGGGCACGATTTTCGACCGGACTACCTTTTCCTTTCACAGTTGAAAAATCTCTTTCCACAAGTGGCGATGGCGGCCTTCACCGCGACGGCGACCCATCAGGTGGCGGAGGATATCGAGAGGAATCTCGACCTCGGCGGTGCCGTGAAAGTGCGTGCCTCCTTTGACCGGGAAAACCTCTACTACGAAGTGCGGGCCAAGAAGGATTGGGAGAAGCAGATGGTGGAGTTTATCAAGGATCGCGAGGGGGAATGCGGGATCATTTATCGAACCAGCCGTAAGTCGGTTGAGGCCACCGCTGCGATGTTGCAGGCAAACGGAATCGATGCGCGGGCTTATCACGCCGGGATGGCGAACGAGGACCGTTCGGCGACGCAGGAGGCATTTCTCCGTGACAATTGCCGGATCATCGTGGCCACCGTTGCCTTCGGGATGGGGATTGATAAACCGGATGTGCGTTTTGTCATTCATGGCGATTTGCCAAAAAATATCGAGAGCTACTATCAGGAGACCGGTCGGGCCGGTCGTGATGGCGAGCCGTCGCGCTGTCTTCTCCTCTACTCGCCCGGCGATGGTTTTAAGATCCGACGATTTATCGATGAAATTGAGAACGAAGAGGAGCGAAAGCGCTCGCTGGATTTACTCAAGGCGATGGAGGCCTTTGGCGGGCGTGCGCAGTGTCGGCGGCGTGCGCTCTTGCAATATTTTGGGGAAACGCTGGCAGAGGAAAACTGTGGTGGCTGTGATTTTTGCGATGGAAACTTCGAGATGAAGGATGCCACCCGTGATGCCCGGATGATCCTTTCGGCGATGGCACGCACCGGGGAAAGGTTCGGGTCGGTGCATCTTTGCGACATCGTGGCCGGGGCCAATACCCGGAAGATCCGCGAGATGAATCACGATCAGTTAAAGACTTATGCGGCCGGGAAAGAAAAGCCGAAAGCGCACTGGCGTGGGATCTTTGATTGTCTGGTCGCGGAGAAGATCGTGGTGATTCCTCCGGGGGAATTTTCGGTGCCAAAACTGACGCCCCGAGCGTGGCGGGTTTTGAAAGGCGAGGAGACTTTCGAGGTGCCGGAGGACCAGCGCGTGGAGCCGGAGAAGTCCGGAAAGGGGCGCGCCGTGGTCGAGGAAAAATTCAAGTTCGATCAAGGTCTCTTCGATCACCTTCGAGTCATCCGTAAGGAAATGGCCGAGGCCCATGCGGTACCGCCCTTCGTCGTCGCGAGTGACCGGACTCTCCGTCAGATTGCGGCCCTGATGCCGGAATCGCGGGAGGAGTTTCTCAAGATCCATGGAGTCGGTCTGGAGAAGTATGAAAAGTTTGGAGCCGGTTTCGGTGAGGGTTTGAAGAGCTACCTGGCACAGCATCCTGAAGTCGGCGCGTCGAAGCTCGATACGCTACCGGCAAGTCCGGTGGTGTCGGTCAAGCGGCCGTTGGGCGCGACCTACCTTGAGACCCTGGAGATGCTCAAAAAGAAGATGTCGATCACTCAAATCGTGGCAGCCCGGGAGCTGGGAGGAAGCACCATCGAGGGGCACATCGCCCGCCTGATTGAGGAAGGGGAGGAGATTGATCACCGTGACTACGTCACTGATGCCGAAGAGAGAACGGTGGCAAATTTGGTCACAGAGCACGGCATCGAAGCGCTCAAGCCCATCTACGAAGCGGCCGGCGAAAAGATCGGCTACGGTAAAATCAAGATCGCCATCGCGGGACTGGGATTGGGCTAAGTGGCATGATCCGTTCCGGTCTGATGCCCGTCACCAACACTTCCGCACCGGGCGAAAAAATAGCCCTTTTCCGATCCCTCTTTCGGGGTCGCGGGGAGGTTTACCCACACCGCTTTGTGAGCAAGAAGACGGGCCGGGCGGGATACTCTCCGGTCTGCGGAAACGAATGGGTGCGGGGAGTGTGTGAAAAACCCCGAATCAAGTGCAGTGCCTGCGCTCATCAGAACTGGCTTCCGGTGACCGATGCCGTGATTCGTGATCACCTCTCGGGAAAGATCACGGCCGGGGTCTATCCGATGCTCCTCGATGAGACCTGCTACTTTCTGGCGGTGGACTTCGATGGCGAATCATGGTCCGACGACGCCCTCGCTTTCTTCGAAACCTGCCACGAAAAAGAGATTCCGGCTTACCTCGAAAGATCGCGCTCGGGAAACGGGGGCCACGTTTGGCTGTTCTTCGCCGAAGCGGTCTCCGCAACTCTCGCTCGCAAGCTCGGTTCCCACATCCTCACCGAAACCACGGAGCGTCGTCCCCGGACGACTTTTGCTTCGTATGATCGTTTCTTCCCAAATCAAAACACTCTGCCGCGCGGCGGCTTTGGAAATCTGGTCGCGCTGCCGCTTCAGAAGGAACCGCGAGCCGCTGGTAACAGTGTCTTTATTGATACGAATTTGGAAGCCCATCGCGACCAGTGGGCTTATCTCGAATCAGTGAAGGATGTTTCCAAATCCCGACTCGAAGCGCTTGTTGGGGAAGCGGAATCGAAGGGCCGGGTGATGGGGATCCGCATGTCTTCGCCGGATGATGATGACGGGGCCGAGCCTTGGAAACTCACGCTTTCCCGGATACGAAATCAGAAGCCAGGGGGCAAGATGCCAAAGGTTTTGAAGATTGTTTCTGCTGATCAACTTTACTTCGTCAAAGCTGATCTCACGCCATCTCTCCACAATGCCCTCGCCCGGTTGGCCGCTTTTCAAAACCCCGAATTTTACAAAGCACAGGCGATGAGGCTCTCCACATTTGAGAAGTCCCGTATCATTGCCTGTGCCGAGAATCTCCCGAAACATCTGGCCCTTCCGCGTGGTTGTTTGGAGGAAGTTCTGGCCCTCTTTGCTGAACTGAAAATCACTCCCCGGGTTGATGACCAGAGGAACGGCGGAAACGCTTTGGAGGCGACCTTCCGCGGAACGCTCCGCCCCGAACAAGCGAAGGCGGCCGAGGCGATGCTGGCCCACGACACCGGAGTGCTCGCGGCCACAACGGCCTTTGGTAAAACCGTTCTCGCCGCCCGGCTTGTCGCCGCCCGTGGAATCAATACTCTCATCCTGGTCCATCGCCAGCAACTGATGGATCAGTGGGTCGAGCGCCTTCAGCAGTTTCTTGGGCTGGAGAAAAAGGAGATCGGGCGACTTGGAGGAGGTCGAAAGAGACTCACGGGGAACATCGATGTCGCCCTCATCCAGAGCCTCGTGCGCAAAGGGGTGGTGAAGGATTTGGTCGCGGACTACGGGCATTTGATCATTGATGAATGCCACCATTTGTCGGCCCGCAGTTTCGAGCTTGTTGCTCGTAGGGCCAAGGCCCGGTATCTTCTCGGACTCTCCGCCACGGTCACTCGAAAGGATGGACACCATCCCATTATTTTCATGCAGTGTGGACCGGTTCGCCATCGGGTCGATGCGCGAAGTGAAGCCGCCGCCAGGCCGTTTGCGCATGAGGTGATGGTGCGTCCCACCGGGTTTCGCTATTTTGAGGAAGCCGCAGAAGAGGCCCGCATGGCCTATCAAAATTACTGCGATGCCCTTTGGCAGGATGATGAGCGCAACGAGATGATCTGTGCCGATATTTTGGCGGCGCTTCGCGGAGGGCGGACCCCGCTCGTTTTGACCGAACGAACCGAGCACATTGATCGCCTTGTCCGGATCCTGGAACCCGAAGTTAGCAACATTATCCGGCTCAAGGGAGGGCTCGGGAAGAAGAAGCTCGGTGCCGAGATGGCAAAACTCGCTGCCGTTCCCGAGAACGAGCCCCGCCTAATCATCGCGACTGGAAAGTTCGTCGGCGAGGGCTTCGATGACTCCCGCCTCAACACCCTGTTCCTGACCATGCCGGTCTCGTGGAAGGGAACCATCGCCCAATATGCGGGGCGCCTTCATCGGCTGCACGAGGGTAAGGATCTGGTTCAAATTTACGACTATGCCGATCTCGAGATCCCGATGCTTTCCCGTATGTTTGATCGTCGATGCGAGGGCTATGAAGCCGTCGGTTATACCATCCTGCTCCCCGCCAGTGCCCTTCCGGGCTGGCCTCAAGAGGTTCCGCTTCCGCTTGATCCCCGCTGGAAGCAAGATCACGCCGCCAGTGTGCGACGGCTGATCCGGGACGGGGTTGATCAACCGCTCGCACAGCTTTTTGTCCATGCCGCTGCGCAGCCTCCCAGTGGCTCGGATGGAGAAGAACGTGCCCGCAGTGCGAGTGAGAAGTTCCTCTTCAAGCGGCTCCAAACTCTACCGGAGACCAGGGAGAAATTTACTCTCAATGCTTTTCTTCCGATTCCCTTTAACGACCGCAGCACGATGGAGGTGGATTTCGTCTGCGAGGAACGAAAGCTGGTGATCGAACTCGATGGCGACCAGCACCTGGGGGATGCCGGGGCTTACCGCCGGGATAGAAGAAAGGATGTTCTTCTGCAGGAAAACGGCTACTTCCTTCTCCGGTTTTTGACAACCGATCTTGGCCGGAACCTGGACCGTGTGCTGGATGCGGTTCAACGGGCGATGGCGCATTTGGGTTAGGGGGCGGTTACCATGCTGACTCATTGTCGGTGATTGCGGTTGGAATTCGAGATGCCCGGCGCAGCAGGGTTGGCACTCAAGCGATGGTCAGGAGATCGCCCGCCTTCGGCGTTTTACCCACCCACAATCTTCAGAATTGCCCAAGTGGCCGGCCCCGCTAAGCTGCGGGTATGAAAAAGGCATCTTTGGGGTTGGCGATCATTCTCTCAACCATCGCGGGTGCTGCCGCGGAAAATTGGCCGCAGTTTCGCGGGAGTGAAGGAGTGGCTGCCATTGACGACGCGACTTTTCCTCTCGAATGGAGCGCTGACAAGAACGTCAAATGGAAGACCGGGCTGCCGGGGCCGGGGAGTTCCAGCCCCATCTTTTGGGACAATAAACTCTTTGTGACGTGCTACACCGGATATGGAATTGATCAAAAGAACGTGGGAGAGCCGAAAGACCTTGGGCGCATGCTCCTCTGTCTCGATCGTGCCAGTGGGAAGATCCTTTGGAAGAAGACGGTGCCCCTTGCGAATCCCGATGACGATTACCGTGGATACTTAACCGAGCATGGATATGCGAGCGCGACTCCGGTGACTGACGGGAAGCACGTCTTTGCCTTCTTTGGAAAATCAGGGGTCCACGCTTTCACCGTGGATGGTGAAAAAGTGTGGAGCAAGCAGGTCGGCGATTCTTCGAGCAACAGGCGCTGGGGATCGGCGGCCAGTCCGATTCTATTTGGCGGGATGTTGATTGTGAATGCCGCGGATGAATCGCGGGCCATCATTGCCTTTGATCAGGCGACGGGGGATGAGAAGTGGCGATACGAAATGGGGAAGCTTGAACTCACCTACAACACCCCGACGGTGCATACTCCGAAATCCGGTAGGACCGAGCTGGTGATTGCCGCGCCCGACGAACTTTTTGCCCTCGATCCGAAGACCGGAAAGAAACTCTGGTGGGCCAGGTCCGGGATCCCGGGGAACATCTCCCCAAGCGTGATTAGCGAGGGCGAGGTCCTGTTCACCACCGGTGGTTATCCGCGAAAAGGTTCGCTTGCAATCAAGGGGGGAGGTTCGGGCGATGTCACCGACAAGATCCTTTGGCGGAGCAAGACCTTCTCCTATGTTCCGAGTTCGGTTTTCAAAGATGGTCTCCTCTACTGGGTGAATGACGAAGCCCAGGTGATTGCGATGGATTTGGCCAAAGGGGAAACCGTGACCAAGCGTGAGGTCCCAGCGATTAAGAAGCGGAAGAAATTCAGCTTCTATGCCTCCACGGTGAGAGTGGGAGACAAGCTCGTTGCAGTGAGCCGGAGAGATGGCACCTTTATCTTCGAGGCGGAAAAAGGGATGAAATTGGTCGGCGTGAATGCGCTGGGCGACGACTCGGACTTCAATGCCACTCCCGCTCTTGCCAGGGACGCGATCTATCTGCGGTCGAACAAGGCGGTCTATTGTATCGCGAAGTAGCAACCCTCCAACCTTCGCGATTGGAAACGTAAGAACGCAAAACATCCAAGTCGTGTCCGCCCCCCAACTGGATCGTATCTGGGTTGCTCCCGCTGCAGGTGATCCCATGCTTTCGCTCGAGCAGGCTGAAGTAGAAAAAGACCACGGCATTATGGGCGATCGATACCATAAAGGGGAGGGGACCTTCTCCCGTTGGCAACGCCCCAATCGCGCCGTCTCCCTCATCGAGTCCGAGGCTCTCCAAGCCATCAAGCAAGAATCAGATGTCGACCTTTCACAGGGGCGCCACCGCCGAAACCTCGTCACCAGCGGCCTCATTCCCACCGATCTAATCGGAGGGCACTTCCGTATCGGCACCGTTCTCTCTCGTGCTTCCGCAACCTGCCCACCCTGCCGCTATCTTGAGCGCCTTCTCGGCCCCGGTACCTTCGAAGCCCTCCGCAATCGCGGCGGCATCCGTGCCGAAGGCATCGAAAGCGGCACCCTCCAATCCGGTGACGCCATCATCTCCGTGGGCGACCGCAGCAAGCTCCCTTAGTTATGAAAATGGACTCTCATATTTCTCAGATCGAAGCCTGCCGCGTCTGCGAAGCATATCGAAAGCGGAATCCCTTCGGATGATCTTAATGGAGAAATCTTCCACGACTGGATCGGAGTGGACAAGGCCATCCTCTACGATCCCGCCCAAATCGGCCTCATCCCTGTGGGCTTTTCTTATCCGATAAGCGGCTTGATGAGTTCGCCATGCACGTCGGTGAGGCGGTAGTGGCGGCCTTGGAATTTGAAGGTGAGTTGTTTGTGGTCGACGCCGATCTGGTGGAGGATGGTGGCGTGGAGGTCGTGGACGCTGACGGGATCCTTGGCGATGTTGTAGGAGTAGTCGTCGGTTTCGCCGATGGATTGGCCGGGTTTGATTCCGCCTCCGGCGAGCCACATTGAGAAGCAGCGGGGGTGGTGATCGCGGCCGAAGCCTTTTGGGGTGAGGCTGCCCTGGCTGTAGACGGTGCGGCCAAATTCGCCACCCCAGACGATGAGGGTGTCATCGAGAAGGCCGCGTTGTTTGAGATCGGTGATGAGGGCAGCCGAGGCTTGGTCGGTTTCCTTGCAGCGCTGGGTGAGTTGGGCGGCGAGGCCGGAATGGGTGTCCCAGCCGCGGTGGAAGAGTTGGACGAAACGGACGCCGCGTTCGCTCAGGCGACGGGCCATGAGGGCATTGTAGGCGTAGCTGCCTGGCTTGCGGGCGTCTTCGCCGTAAAGTTTGAAGGTGCTATCGGGTTCGCTGGAAACGTCGGTGAGTTCGGGAACGGACATCTGCATGCGGAAGGCCATCTCGTATTGCGCGATGCGGGTTTCGATCTCGGGATCGTAAAATTCCTGGTGATGGATCTGATTGAGCGCGCCGATGTGATCGAGCGTTTTGCGGCGAAGGTCGCTGCTCATACCCTCTGGGTTGTTGAGGTAGAGAACAGGATCTTTTCCGGAGCGGAAGCGGACGCCCTGGTGTTTTGACGGGAGAAAGCCCGCGCCCCAGAGTCGATCGTAGAGAGCCTGTCCGGAGCGGTTGGAGGTCATGGCGACGAAGGCGGGGAGGTTGGAATTTTCGCTGCCGAGTCCGTAGGAAAGCCATGATCCGATGGAGGGACGTCCGGCGAGTTGGAAGCCGGTTTGGAAGAAGGTGATGGCCGGGTCGTGGTTGATGGCCTCGGTGTGCATCGAGCGGATGACGCTGATGTCATCAGCCACTCCGGAAAGGTGGGGGAGGAGGTCGGAGTTGAGCCACTGGCCGCTTTGACCAGTTTGCTTAAAGTTGAAGGTTGATTTGGCAACGGGGAAGGAGGTTTGCCCGGCCGTCATGCCGGTGAGTCGCTGGCCGTTGAAGATGGAGGCGGGGACTTCTTGGCCGTGAAATTTCTCGAGCTGTGGTTTTGGGTCGAAGAGATCCATCTGCGGTGGACCACCGCTTTGAAAAAGGTAGATGATGCGTTTGGCCTTTCCAGGGAGGGGAGGGGAGTTTTGGGCGGAGAGGAGAGAGGATAGCGCGGCGGCACCGAGACCTTGGGAGGAGCGGGAGAGGAAGGCGCGGCGGGGGAGGGAAGGACGAACGTCGAACGCCGAACTCCCAATGTCGAATTTTGAATGGGGAGGCATGAGAGAGGTATTGGGAAGGGGGAAATCTAGAGGCGCTTCTTGGCGGTTTTAATTGAAGACACAAAGATGCGAATGAGTTGGTCGGTTTCGTCGAGAAGGTGAGGGAAAGCAGGTGCGTTTGGGATGACGTTGGTTTTCTGAAGGAGGAGGAGCCAGCGGTTGGATTCGCGGAGTTCTTTAAGAGAGAGGCTGAGTTTATGGATGAAATCCTTTGTGGACTCGGAGGATTCGGCTTCTCCGTGATTTGCGAGGGGAGAAGTTCCTGACCGGAGCAATTGCCGGGAAACGTGCTGAGCAGCGTAGGTCGTGTATGGGACATTACAGAGTTCGACAATTTCCCCGGCGTAGTTTAAGAGCCGCTCTTCGAGATTATAATTCGGATTCGGTTCCATTCGAAATTCAATACTGGGTGTTTGGCATTCAAAGTCGCAGGTCGGGTTCCAGGTCATTCGACATTTACAATTGGGCGTTCGACGTTCTGCGTTCATCACTCTTTAGTGATGACTTCGTCGAGGTTGAGGAGAACGTTGGCGAGAGTGGTATGGGCGGCGAGTTGAATGGGATCGAGATCTTTGGGGACGGGGGAGGTGCCGATGGTGGTGAGGGATTTGGCGGAGGCGGGGTTGGCTTTGAAGTTGGCGAGGTATTCCGCGAGAGCTCCGGTGAGGATTTCTTTTTCGTCGGGTCGCGGGTCTCGTTGGGTGACGAGCTTGAAAGCGTGGGTGATGGGGTCGTCGGGGTTCTCACGGAGGACGCGCTCGGCGAGCTTGCGGGCGGACTCGACGAAGGCTGTTTCGTTGAGAAGGGTGAGGGCTTGAAGAGGAGTGTTGGTGCGCTTGGTTCCGACCCAGCAGGCTTCGCGGTCGGCGGCATCGAGGATGGCCATGGAGGGTGGATTGACGGTGCGCTTCCAGATGGTGTAGAGGCTGCGTCGGAAGAGATCTTGGCCCTGGGATTGTTTGTATTTGGTGCCCATCGACATCTCGATCCAGAGGTTTTTGGGCTGGTAGGGGCTCACGGAGGGTCCGCCGGTTTTTTCGACGAGGAGCTTACTGAGGAAAAGGGCCTGGTCACGGATGACGTGGGCGGGGAGGCGTTGGCGGGGGCCGCGGGCGAGGAGGCGGTTGTGAGGATCGATTTCGAGGAGCTTCGGAGTGAGGTGGGATTGCTGGCGGTAGGTGGCGCTGGTGACGATGAGTTTTTGGAGGTGTTTGACGTCCCATCCGGAGCGGATGAATTCGGTGGCGAGCCAGTCGAGGAGGGCGGGGTGGGATGGCTTCTCACCTTGGACGCCGAAGTCTTCCGAGGTTTTGACGAGGCCGGTCCCGAAGTATTTTTGCCAGTAGCGGTTGACGGTGACCCGGGCGGTGAGTGGGTTGTCCGGTGAGACGAGCCAGCGGGCGAGGCCGAGGCGGTTGCGGGGGAGGTCTTTGGAAAGAGGGGGAAGGATGGAGGGGACGTCGCGGGTGACCTTTTCGCCGAGATCATGGTAGACGCCGCGGTTGCGGATGAAGGTTTCCTTTTCGGTCGGATTTTCCTGCATGACCATGGTGGTGGGCAGGGTGCGGATGAACTCGTCGCGCTTGGCTTCGGCGGTGAGGAGCTTTTGATAGGCTTTTTTTGCGGGGCCTTGTTCGAGGAAGGTGGTTTGGAGCTGGGCTTTAGAGTCTCCCGAGAGGGAATGAATTTCGCGGGATTTGAGGGGGCGGCTGTAAACGCGGATGTCGCGGAGATCTCCCTGGAAGTAGTCCTTGGGGTAACCGCCGAGGAGGAGCGGTGCGGTTTTTTTGGCGGAGCCGGTGTTGCTGTTGGTGTTGTGGAGGACCTTCAGAGGGGCCTCTTTTCCGTTGATGAAAATGTGCTGGTTGGTGGCTCGGAGCTGGCCGTGGAAGGTCAGGGTGAGATGCGTCCATTCGTTGGCGACCAGCTTTTGGGTGGTCTCGACCTGGGCGACTCCGGCGATCCAGCGGGTGATGATGGAGTAGCGGAGGTATCCGTCGCGGAGTGAGAGACTGAAGCCGGTGGCGAGGGCGTTGTTGCCGGACTGGCGGGAGATGATGGTGCCGGAGTTGAGGTTGGTTGGTTTGACCCAGAGGGAAACGGAAAAGCGGGAAAGGGGAGAAAAGACTTCGAAGCGGCCCGGGGCGTTTTTCTTTTCGGTGAGTGGGGAGTTGGGGATGTTGAGGGACTTGGCGCCATCGAAGTTGAGGACTTCGGGCGGATGTTGGTAGTTGAGTCCCTGGACGACGAGCGGGGTGGTTTCGCTGACGGTGAGTTGTTCTTTCCACCCTGCTTTCTGGAGAGATTTGATGGCGTCGTCCGCAGCGGTGACGGCTGCTTCGAGGGCCGCGAGTTGGGTTTGCTGGGTTTTGGTGGGAGCGGTGAGATAGGGCTCGGAATTGCCCGCTTTTATGGCGCGGCCGAATTCGGGGATGTTGTTAAAGAAGGCGAGCATCTCGTAGTAGTTCTTCTGCGAGATGGGATCGTATTTGTGATCGTGGCAGCGGGCGCAACCCATGGTGAGGCCAAGCCAAACGGTGCTGGTGGTGTCGGTACGGTCGACGGCGTTCTCGAGGAGGAATTCTTCCACAACGAGTCCGGCCTCGGAGTTGTAGCGATGGTTGCGGTTGAAGCCGGTCGCGATCTTTTGATCGAGGGTTGCGTTGGGGAGGAGGTCACCGGCGAGTTGTTCAATGGTGAATTCGTTGAAGGGTTTGTTGGAATTGTAAGCTTCAATGACCCAGTCGCGCCACCGCCACATGGAGCGGGGACCATCAAATTGGTAGCCGTCGGTGTCGGCGAAGCGGGCGGCTTCGAGCCAGGGGAGGGCCATCGTTTCTCCGTAGCGGGGAGAGGCGAGGAGTCGGTCGACGGCGCGTTCAAAGGCGTCGGGATTTTTGTCGGCGAGGAAGGCGGTAACTTCTTCAAGAGTGGAAGGGAGGCCGGTGAGGTCGAGGGTGACTCGGCGGAGGATTTTTTCGCGGGAGGCAGCGGGGGAAGGGGAGAGATCTTTTTGGTCGAGGGTGTGGAGGATGAAGCGATCGACAGAGTTCTTTGGCCAAGCAGGGTCGGAAACGGCGGGGAGTTTAGGCCTTTCTGGTTTGACGAAGGCCCAGTGCTTTTCCCACTTGGCTCCCTGCTTAACCCAATCATTCAGAGTTTGTCTTTCAGCAGCTGTGAGTTGGTGCCGGGAATCGGGCGGAGGCATGATCTCGTCCGGGTCGCTATGGAGGATGCGGACAATGAGTTCGCTTTCGCCCGGATCCCCGGGAACGATGGCGGGGAAGCCATCACGCGGGGCCTTGGCATTCTCTTCCTGATCGAGCCGGAGTTTTGCTTCGCGGGTCTCGGAGTCGGGCCCGTGGCAGGCAAAGCAGGCGTCAGAGAGGATGGGGAGGACGTCGCGATTAAAGCTGATCTCACCGGATGCTGCGGTGAGGCAGATTGGGAGAAGGAAAAAGAGGCGGAAGGTGAAGGGCATCGAATAGGGACGTGGACTGCTTTTCTACGGAAGATCAGCGGGAAAGCTCGCGGAATAGGGGGATTATTATCTGATCGATGAGTTGGACGCGATCACGATGGTGGGCAAAGCTGATTTTTGCGGCGTTGAGGGTCATTTTTTCGAGGTCATGGAGGGTGAGGTCGAAAACTTCAGTTGCGATGGCGAGCTCCTTGGACATCTCGGTGTCGCTCATAAGTCGGTCGTCGGTGTTGAGAAAAACCCGGAAGCCGGCTTTTAGGAAAAGAGGATAGGGGTGGGATTTGAAATCCTTACAGGTACCGGTGTGGACATCGCTGGAGAGGCACATTTCGAGCGGGATGCGATGGTCGAGGACGAAACGGGCGAGTGTTCCGAGTTTGAGGGAGCCATCGGAGTTGATGGTAATGTCATCGAGAGGGCGGGTGCCGTGGCCGAGGCGATGAGCTCCGCAGTATTGCAAAGCCTGCCAGATCGAGTCCATGCCATCTGCCTCGCCGGCGTGAATGATGATATTGAAGTTCGAGCGCTGGATCGCTTGAAAGGCATCGAGGTGTTGCTTGGGAGGAAAGCCGTCCTCACCGCCGGCGAGGTCGAAACCCACTACGCCTTGGTCGCGCCAGCGAATGGCGGGTTTGGCGGCGTCGAGCGAATCGGTGCGGTCGCGCATGGCACAGATGATGAGGCCCCATGTAGCCCCGAATTGGCGGGCGGCATTTTCGAGACCCGCGATGACAGCTCTGACCACTTCATCCTGGGTGAGGCCACGGGAGGTATGGAAGACGGGGGCGAAGCGAACTTCGGCATGGATGACTCCATCAAGCGACATGTCCTCCAGAGATTCAAAGGCGACTCTTTCGAGCCCCTCGCGGGTCTGCATGACGGCGATGGTGTGCGAGAATCCTTCGAGATACTCGGTGAGATTGCCGCGCTGCGCTCCACGATGAAACCATTGGGCTAGTTCAGTGGGGTCGGAAGTCGGGAGAACTGCGGACTTTAGCTCTCGGGCCAGTTCGACCACGGTCGCGGGTCGGACCCCGCCGTTGAGGTGCTCGTGGAGGAGAATCTTGGGGAGTTTCTTAAAGTCAGGGAGGGCTATGACTTTACTCTAGCACGACAAAGGTGGCTCTTGAACCGCAGACGAATTTTAATGGCCTTTCCGGAGGTTCACTCCTGACGATCTAAATGTGTCTTAATCCATCCTGGCTCTCGGCGGCAATCAATAATCGCTACAATCAAGACCGTCTCATCTGAGAATTGGTAGAAAATGGCGTAGGGGAATCGGCGGCTCAACACTCGATGGAGATCGCGATAGGGCTGACGGTGGATTCCTGAAGTGATCTTGAGGCCGTCAATGTCGGCGCTGATTTGTGAGGCGAAATAATTCCCAAGTCCGTCCTCCTGTTTTTCGTAAAAGGAATGTCCATTCTTCAGATCAGCGAGCGCATCGCTGGAGATTTTGATAGGGATCAGGCCTCCCCGATGGTGGGTTTGACGTCATCCCACTCGAGGATTTCGGCTGCCCCAGATTCGATACGGGCAAGTCTGTGATCGAGGAGGTCGCGATCAGCCTCGGTGAGAGGAATATCTTCGATCTTGTCGCTGAGATCTTCCCAGAGGGCTTCGAGGATCTGGAATTTTTCCCGGACGGGAAGTTTTGTGATTTCAGCAACACTCATGGGTGAAACATACGTTGTAGGGCGAGTGAACTCCAGCGAAGATTTTGGAGGTTAAACGGTGTATAAACCTGCCCGTTCTGGTAACCTTGGTTCAATTTAATACTGCGTTCTCCGTGGCACCTCCCGATCGACTGAGCGCGTCCTTGAGGGTAGAGCCTTTTGGGAGATCGAGAATCTG
>CALFSW010000419.1 GCA_937916505.1 uncultured Verrucomicrobiales bacterium
GCCACGCCCTATTCCCACGGGGGCCTGCTCTATCTTTCCTCCGGCTACGTCGGCGACAAGTCCCGCCCGGTCTACGCCATCCGTCCCGGTGCCAAAGGAGACATCTCGGTGACCTCAAAAGAAACCTCGAACGAATACGTCGCCTGGAGCAGCTGGAAGGCCGCTCCCTACAATCCCTCAACCCTCCTCTATCAGGATCAACTCTACATCCTCCTCGACCGAGGTTACCTCTCCGCCGTCGACCCCAAAACCGGAGCAGAGATCTACCGCAAACAACGCCTCCCCGGCTCCACCGGATTCACGGCCTCACCCTGGGCTTACCAGGGAAAAATCTTCTGCTTCAACGAAGACGGCGGCACCAATGTCTGCAAAGCAGGAAAGGAGTTCGAACTCCTCCACACCAATCAGCTCGCCGAAGACGACATGGGCATGGCCACTCCCGCCATCGCCGGGAAAAGCCTCCTCATCCGTACCTCCGCCCGGGTTTATTGTCTTAGGAAGTAGTCTTTTTTGGCAATGGAGGCGGCCGGTTCGGCAGCGCAGCCGAGATGCGTGTTATTGTTCGAGGCACCGGCAGTGCCTTCCCTGATGTGGAGAGCAACGTCGGATTCGGTGTCGCCAGCAGCAGCACGGCCGTCCCCGAAC
Source organism: uncultured Verrucomicrobiales bacterium (assembly GCA_937916505.1). Taxonomy (GTDB): domain Bacteria; phylum Verrucomicrobiota; class Verrucomicrobiia; order Verrucomicrobiales; family Akkermansiaceae; genus SW10. The sequence continues at coordinate 646 of CALFSW010000419.1, forward strand.
CCAGCACAACCGGAGTGCTTCTGGCGATGGGTTGGGTGTGGCATCGGCGGCATTGAAACTTATCTTCGCGGAGCAGTGAACTACGGATCCGTAGGGCCGGAGGTGTGGGGATGGTGGTTAGAACCAACACGCGACCGAATCCAGAAAACAGCCTTGGAAGAACTGCACCGGCTGATTTTAAAAACTCGTAATGAGTTCCCGCAGTAAATGTGGAAAATTTCCCACCTAAGGAATTTCGGTTTCTTAATCCCCCGTCCGCAAACGATGATTCCCCACGTTTCGGATTGGGCTTTGCCCCATCTCTTGTTGCAGGAGGCGGCGCATGACATCGACGAAACGGGGATCAGCTTTCCAGTTTGATAAGAATGATGAGCGAAAAAGCCCCGTTTTCCAATAATTCCCAAGCGGGCGCTTGAGATTTTAGGGCCATCGCTATAGTTAAGTTCCATGGAAACACTCCTCATTCACCTCGCAAAAGGAATCGTAGGACTCATGGGAGCTTCCTCTCTCGTGTTGTTTGATACGAAACGACAAATCGATGAGATCCAATTGGATGTCGAGATTGAAGGACACGAAGCCGGGGAGCTGCAGCTCAAAAAGAAGAGAGTCCAGCCCGCCAAACCTCTTCAGGAGATCCCCAAAGCTAAGAAGTAACCCTCCCACTTCTTTGACATCCCCCCTCCCCCCGCCGGTCCGGCCCAACCAGGCCGTCTGCCCCTCCCGCCAAAAGTAAATTCCTGCCGTTTCACTCCGTAAACTGTGACGCTTTGCCAGAAGTGAGAAGGAACCTCGGAAGCCCCCCTCTTCCACCAACCCGATGAAATCAATCGATTCACCTGAGAAAAAACCCAGGGGCCGTTTCTCTCGCAAGCGTCGCGTTTTGATCACAGGCTTTCTCCTTGTCGCAGGATTCGTGGGAGTGGGGATTTTCGTATCATCACCCTGGTTTGCGGGTCGGCGGGATGCCTATGATGCCGTCGACCTGGATCATCTTCTCAACTGCGTGACGCGCGCAAACTCGAGCTACCACGAACCAAACGTCATACGGAACGAGTTCGGCGCCCACGTTGAAATCCGGGACTTTCCAGCCAGTGGGGTGCGCGTCTTTATCGAAAGCGAGCCCGGTGAAACCACCCAACAGTGGATCGTCCTGCGAGGCACCGCCAATCTGGCGAACCTCATTGCTGATCTGGACTTCGTCGAGCGAGAAGACCACGAACTCGGAATCCGGGTTCACAGCGGGTTCGACGATGCCACCCGCGAGTGTCTCCCGTGGGTGATTGACAGAATCGATCGAAGCCGACCGACCTGCGTTACCGGACACAGCCTTGGGGGATCGATGGCCATCATTATCGCTGCGATTCTCGACCGCCGTGGTTACGAGGAGGTCTCGGTCGTGACCTTTGGTCAACCCAAAGTCACCAATTCCGAGGGCGCGGAATCGCTCAAGGACCTTGATATTCTGCGTGTTGTCTTTGAAAGTGATCCGGTCCCCCTGATGCCTCCTGTCTTGATCCCCGATCAGCACCTGGACATCTACCACCACTTCGGACCAGAAATTGTCCTCCAGGAAGACGGTCATTTCTTTTACCTCGACGCCCACGACACCGAGCGGCTCGACGTCATGGATTTCTGGTCGAGCCTTACCCACATTCAACCCAAGACCCATATTCTCGCAAACAGCTACATGCCCTCGCTTCGGATGGCGCGTGAGAGATTCGGTAAGACCCGGTCCAAGTGATGGAAGAATTTATTTCCCGGCGCCAATTTCTACGACACAAAAAAACCAGCTTAATTTAATCAATAAATCTCTGGCTCCGTATCTCGGGAGTACTTCATTCATTTCGCCAGATTCGGTCTGCGACGCCGTTTAGTAAAAGCCACCCCACCAGCTCCAATAAGGGAGAATGATGAGGGCTCTGAAATTGTCTGAAAGGCAATGGTTGAATCCCCATCCCCCGCCGATAAAACTCAGGCTATTGCTAAAATCCATGTCCGAAAACTCCATAATAAACGAACTACTAG
>CALFSW010000420.1 GCA_937916505.1 uncultured Verrucomicrobiales bacterium
TTGTGAGTCGGAATGTTGAGGCCAATACCGTAGTGGCCGGAAATCCTGCTATTTTAATAAAAGAGACTCCACAGAATACTTAGTCAGGCGAACCCGCTGCCGTAAAAATCTAATTAATAAATTTTTCAAATGAACTACCTTAAAAAATTTGTCGAAAGAGATTCGGAAATCATCGAATTGTGTCGGGGTAAATCAGTATTGCATCTCGGTTGTGTGGGTTTTACCGACTGCCCGGTTTCTGAAAAGATCAAGATGGCGAAGGAAAGTCTTCATGCTGCGATCACTGAAGTTGCTGAAAAATGTGTGGGAGTGGACCTTGATGGCGGTACCGTTCGGCAGCTGACTGATCATGAAGTGTTCGACAATCTGGTTGAGGGTGATGTCGAAAAGTTGCAGGCGCTTGATCTTAGTCCCCAAAAGTTTGATCTGGTTGTTGCGGGAGATATTATTGAGCATCTTTCCAACCCTGGCCTAATGTTGGACGGAATTCGTGAGCGATTACTTCCGGAAGGTGAGTTGTTGGTGACTACGCCGAATTCTTTTGGGATCGCTTCCTGGATCCGGGTGCTGACCGGTCGCTTCACCGAGGGAGCACAACACGTTCTGTGTTTTAACCCAATTACGTTAAGCCAGCTGCTTGAGCGTCACGGACTTGAAGTGACAAGTGCTTCGACATGTTACCAATCACGGGCCGAGCAAAACTACGGGAAACTGTTCAAGATTCTGCGGGCAATTCTGCGTAAATTCCCCAAGCTTGGCGGAACTTTGCTCTATGTCTGTCGAATCAAGTGAAGCTCCGGGGGTAACTAAAAGCGGGTGATCGAATCAGTTGGTCGAATTCTCAAAATTTAAAACTGTGATAAATCGCGAAGAGTTTTTTGACCGATATTGGGCTTCTTTGGAGGACGAAGGCTGGAAGGCGATCATTCTTCATTCATGGAAGGACCTCCCGGCACAGATTGAATCGGATGTCGACTACGCCGTTGCGGGGTGTGAGCCTCGTGAATTGCTTACTTTTCTGGACCGGTTCTCGAGCGAGCATGGATGGAAGCTCGTTCAGGTGATTGAGCATGAGCCCTCCGCCTACTTTTGTGTGTGTATGCAGGACGGCGGAAATTTTGAGCAAATTGCTTTGGACGTCACCTGGGACTACCGGCGTCTGGGGCATTTTTTGGTAAGCTCCGAGATCCTTCAGAAAAATGCGAGACAAGTGGATGGGAAGTCATTCAAGGTGCCCGCTCCGGGGGCAGAGGCGGCCTACATTTTGGCAAAGGCAGCTGCCAAGAATAAGGACTATCAAGATGTCGAACCGCGATTGCAGGAGCTTTATCGTGAAGGCTCCCGCAGCTTTGTTGGGGTTCTTGAGAAGGCTCTTGGCTTTCAATCACAGCATGAAGATTCCGAAGCTGAACTTTTAAGCGATCTTAAAGCATGGTATTCGGATGCTACCATATTTAAATCTGTCCGCTCGGGAAAACGATACGGTCTCTCGGAAATCCAGCTCTATCTCCGACGCTGTCGACAGCCAACCGGTTTGTGGTTGGGGTTCTCTGGTGGCGAACCGAATAACGATGAGGCGCTAATCGACGAAGCACTGAAGCCAGTCAAACCCCTCTATCGTAGAAACGAAACCATCGGCCGGGTAAAATTTTCCGGAATGATGAAGGCTGTGAGCCTGATGATTAGGACATCACTCATGATCGAGACCAAGGCTCAAAAAAGTCTGATGGCAGGTAAATTGAGAACGATGATAAAGATCGATGCTTCGACTGATTCCTGCCAAGTGACTCAAGAAATTTTGGCTCACCTCAATGAGAGAATCGTCCGGAGAATCGAGAAACTTTGATTGATGAAGGCCTTGCTACGACACCGACAAACAGACTTTTTTTCCAGTGAAAATTTTGTTAATTGCATACGCCTGTGAGCCCGGAAGAGGCTCGGAATTGGGTACCGGTTGGAACATGTCCCTTGGGTTGGCAAAGAGTCACGATTTGACGGTCGTGACCCGCGCGAATAACCGAGATACAATTGAAAGTGACCTTAAGGCGTATTCCGGAACGGCCCCCCGATTTGTCTATGTTGATCCGGCATTCTGGGCCTTGCGCCTGAAGAAGATGGGGGTGTTACCGGTGCAGGTTTTTTATCAACTGTGGCAAATTGAGGTTGCCAGAACGCTCAGGATATCGAACGAAAACTTCGATATCATTCATCAACTAACGTTTAACTCCTTTGAAGTCCCACCGCTGGCGTTTTGGCGACTTAAGGGTAAAAAAATATGGGGGCCGATGGGCGGAGGTCAGACCGTACCTCGGGCGCTTCTAAGTGCTTTTGGGAAAAAAGGAGGAGTGAAGGAAGTTCTGCGGAACGTGAGAGTCCGGCTTTCTTCCTGGAATCCGCTGTGTCGTGGAATCTTGCGTCGATCGACTTTGGTTTTGTTTGCCAATCGGGAGACAAAGGAACTTCTAGGTGAAAACTGCAAAGGAGAAACCGATTTCATGATCGATGTCGGCGTCGACATAGCCAAATTCACTCCGCGGGAGCGTTCCCACGCAAGTGATCAGGTCGTGTTCCTTTTTGCGGGCCGCTTGGAAGGGCGCAAAGGGGTATTGCTTCTTGTAAGAGCATTCGAACAACATGCAAAAGAGACTTCAAATACGGAACTTCGCATCGTGGGAGACGGTCCCCTTGCAGATCGCTTGAATGAGGAGGTGGGCCGGATGGATTGCTCCCAACGGATCGTTCTGACGGGACTCGTTAGCCATAAGGAGATGGAAGAAGAATTTGCCAGAGCTGATGTTTTTGCATTCCCGAGTTTGAGGGATACGTCTGGAGCTGCAGTTCTTGAGGCCATGGCGATGGAACTTCCGGTCATTTGTTTTGATCATCAGGGCTCGGCCATTATGGTCTCGGACGACTGTGGATTAAAGGTTCCAGCAAGGTCTACCAACGAGGCCATCCAAAACCTGGCCCAAGCCATGAATGACTTGAGCAAAAGTAGAGAGACAAGGAAGGCCTTGGGAAAAGCAGGTAGAATCCGGGTTGCCGGAGAATATGACTGGGGAT
>CALFSW010000421.1 GCA_937916505.1 uncultured Verrucomicrobiales bacterium
TTCTTGGGAACAGGTCCGAAGCCGCCAAAGTTGCCGGCGTAGTTGGGGATATGGGATTGGTTTTCCCTGCTGTGGAAAATCTTGCCAGCGCCAGAGACGTGGAAGTCTTCGCGCTCGAAGCGCTTGGGGAGAACCTCGTTATTTTTACCGGTTTCGGTTGTGTCGAGGGGTGGGCTGAGAAAGTAAATGCCGGAGGTTTCAGGAGAGATTCCGCTGAGGAGGCTGGCCCGGGAGGGATTGCAGACAGGGGATTGGCAGTGGGCGTTGGTGAAGAGGGTGCCGCGTGCCGCAAGGCGATCAATGTGAGGTGTCTTCACCTGGGGATGTCCTTCCATGCAGCCGATCCAGTCGTTCAGATCATCGACTGCGATCAGGAGAACGTTGGGTCGTTCCGAGGCATGTGTACAAAGCGAAAGAGACAGCAGGAGAGCCGAAATGCGGTGGAAAGTCATGATGTTGGCTCATCTGATGAGATGCGTGGCAAAACACCAAGTCCCAAATCCCCAGCTTATGGGCAAAAAAACTCCCCGGCGGAGGTGATCCGCGCGGGGAGTTTGAAGAGTAGTTGGAACGGGATTAGTTCTGCTTCACTGCGAAGAAGAACTTTTCGCCGCTCTGGAAGTTGGCTGCGGGGGCAAGAAGAGTGGTGGTGTCTCCTCCGGTTGCTTTTTCATCATCGATCTCGGCCCACTCTTCAAAAGGAAGGGAGAGATCGTTGGTGAATTTGACAACATAGGTCGTTCCTGCGGCTGGGTTTGAATTCCAAACGAGGGTGACGTCTCCGCTGGAGGCGACCTCGACTGAGGTGACGGCAAGTTCTACGGAGCTTGGTCCACTGAGTCCGTTTCCAATGAGACCGTTACGGTAGATGTTGGAAACGTCGATATCAGTGAGAGCGACTTCCCAGACGCTGACTTCGTCGATCAGGCCGACGAAGGCGCGGTTTGGATTGGGCTCGGCTCCGAGGAGGAAGAATCCGGGGCTGGAATAGACTGCCAGAATGCCATTCAGTGAGGTCGTGTATTCCCCGACATAAGCACCATTGAGGTAGGCTTTACCAACGGCTTCGAATCCGTCCGAGGACCAGGTCATGGCGAGGTGGCTCCATTCGTCAACTACGACTCCCGGAGTATCGTATCCGGCGGATGAAGCTGCAGTGGCAAAGCGAAGGTCTCCCTGAAGGCTGCCTTCGACGTTCAGTCCCCAGTTGAGATTGGGGGTGGCATCGACATCGCGGGAAGAGAAGACACCGCGATAGGAGCCTTGGTTGCTGGGCTTGATCCAGGCAGTCATGGTGAAGCCTGTGGCGCTGGCGGGAATGGCATCGGGAACACGGAGGAAGGAGGACCCATCGAGATCGATGGCTCCGCCGATGATGCCTTCGGTATTCCAGGCAACAGTTCCGGTCATCTCTGTTGATGATTGATCTCCGTCTACCATTGCGGAATCAGCGGCAGCTGTGCCATCGGTTTCGTCGAGTTTGTAGAGAGCGATGAGACCTTCGGATGGAAGCGCGCCAATTGGTGGATCGTTTGGATCAGTGGGATTGGTGCCATTGTCGATTTCGAACTTGTCGGAGTAGGTGTCATTGTCTGTGTCGACCTGATTGGGGTCGGTAATGAATCCGTTACTATTGCTGGTTTCTTCTCCATCGAGGAGCCCATCGTTGTCGGAGTCGGCATCGAGAGGGTCTGTGATGAAGTTATCGAGGCCCGCGGACACTTCCTCTCCGTCGAGAATACCATCGTCGTCCGAGTCGGCATCGGTGGGATCGGTTCCCAGAGCGAACTCTTCTGCGTTGGTCAGTCCATCGGCTTGGGCTGCCGAAGCAAGATCGCCATCGGTGGTGTCAACGTCTTGGTCGGCGTCAGCAACCTCGGGGTCCAGGAATCCGGGAAAGAGGACCTCGTAGTCGTTGGGGAGACCGTCATCGTCATTATCACCCGGTGGGTTGATGTCAGCAGGAGAGAGGGTTTTGGCAAAGAGTCCTGCAGCTTCGGTTGCGGTGAGAGCTTCGTCCCAAACGCCAAGATCATCGATGGCGCCGTTGAAGACCCGCCCGTTACCACAGCATGAGTCATTTCCAACTTGCCAGTTTCCGCCAATCAGGGTTCCAAAGTTGGCGACTCCGGTGGCAGCTTCAACTCCATTGAGGTAGACGGTGGCTGTTTCTGTTTCGCCGTTGAATACCCACATGACGTGATACCAGCCATCGTTGCCGGCGGTGGCGTCGTCGACGACTACAGATGAGTTAGCTGTAATTGTAGCGCCTTGACCCCGGGTGTCGATGTAGCCGCCATTGAGATCCCTCCATGCGATCCCGAAGTTGCCATTTCCAGCTGCTGTCCCGGAGACCCCGGGGTTGGCGGCTCGCACCATGAAGAGGCCTTTGTAGTTTCCGTTTCCATTGGGATTGACCCACATGGCAACGGTCATCTTGTCGGAATTTAGAACTCCGTTGAGGTCAACATTGAAGTAGTTGTTGGCTCCGCCATTTAGACTCGTGGCAGTTCCAACCGGACCAGTGACACTCCAGGTCGGGTCAGTTCCCGCATTCGTCCAGGTGGCATCCTTTCCGAAGGCTGCGACCGCGGAGTCACCTGCTGTATCGTCGAATGGATAATAGGCAATCAAGTTGGCGTGAGCCAGAGAGGTCATGCTCAGACCGAGCAATGCTCCAAATGTTTTGGTTCGTTTCATGAATTTCTTGGGAGTTTGTTCCTCTCCCACAAGCGCTCTTCTACTGTATGACAAATCTCATGGCAAGAATTAGTGTATGACAGATTTAAGTGTGGATGGCCTCTGTTGATACAATTTAATGGAATTCTTATGCGTCTGTGAATGGAGATTCTTTGGTGAACAAGATCCCCTGAGTCATGACCTGTCGGGATGTCAGGAGATTCTCTTCGTCGACGTTTTAAAACATGAGATTATCTTAAAGAAGTGGGTGCGTGGGACCGTTCATTGATCCGATGACGCTTCGCCCAGCCCTTCTCCTTGTCTCGTTGACCACTTTTGCCGCCATGTTTGCGGCGGTCCGGAGCGGACGCAGCATAGGTTCGCACTTTGAGATTCCCAATGTGCCCGTGCCAGCCACGAATGACGCGGCGACCACTGCGACCTTCCGGGTTGTGGGAGGCCAGGCTGATCGGGTGAGTGCTCCACTCGATGTGCTTCACGATGGACTGATTCCAACCGGGCAGGATGACCCCGGGCGCAATTTCTTTTTCGCTCCCGGCAGCGACGGTGGGCTGATCTTGGTCGATCTGGGCAAGGTCGTTGAGGTGGCATCAGTGGCAACCTACTCGTGGCATCATGGAAGCCGTGCTGCGCAAACCTATTCTCTCTACGCGGCGTCTGGAGAGCTTCCGGAGCTCCCCAAATGGCCCGATGCTCCCAAAGGTGATTGGTCACTTGTTGAGAAAGTCGACACTTCCGGGATCCCCGATGGGCAGCATGGTGTGCTTATTGACCAAACGGACAAGAAGCCACTGGGGAAGTTCCGCTACCTCCTTTTTGACGTGAAGCCGAACGGATCGAAAGCCCCCTTCAATCAGACTTTTTTCAGTGAGATTGACGTGATCGATGCCGAGGGGCCTGAGCTGATCCGCATTAAAAAGCCCAAGCTGATTGTTCAAAAATT
>CALFSW010000422.1 GCA_937916505.1 uncultured Verrucomicrobiales bacterium
TAACACGGACTACCGCTCCGGCGGACTTGTGATGAACCGTAAACTTAGTGATCGATGGCACGGCCCCTTCTGGTTGGGAGGAGCCATGCTTGCATTGCTTCCGTTTTTCATTGCGATTGCCTTCGACGGTCCCCGGGCTCCCTGGGTCAAAGGTGCGGGAAATTTCGGAGGGAATGTCATTCTCTCAATTTGGTGGGCTCTTGGAGGAGGGGCTTTGGGAGGACTCATTTGGCTGAAGCTTTCGGGGCAGACAATGACCGGGCGCTTCCGGCGCTGGTGCGCGGAGAAGCATCAATTCCACTGGATGTGGTTCATCTTGTCGGTGGGATTTTTTGGTTTCCATAACTACCTGGTTCTCGACGGGTTTCCCTTCACCTGGTTCGAGAAGATGAGCGCCATGTTGGGCCGGATTCTTACCGGAGCGGTGGTGGTGGGTTTCTACTGGTTGGCGTGTGGCCTGACCGGGGCCTTGGCTCCAAGGCGGATGCGCCGCTGGCCCTGGGTGGTGGCGGCGTTTTTGCCCTTGGTGATTTTGGCCGATTGTATTGCGATAATCGTCTGGAAAAATCCCGTCATCAATCTCGTGAATCAGCTTGATGAGATGGGGCGTTTCGATCTGGGCGCAAATTTGGCCTCCAGCGGAGTCGCGGTTCCTCCCTGGGTTGTGGTGCTTGGATTTTTTGCCATCGTATGGGGAGTCTATCTGCTGTGCCACTGGCTGGCTGATCGCAAGTGGGCCTCTCGCTTGAAAATGCCCCGCTGGGTTCTCGGGGTCTTCCTTTTGGGCCTGTGGGGCGGAGTCTGGGCCGAGAAGGCGGTTGGGACCGGTTGGAAGTCACGAAATGCCCTCCGGTGGGAGCACAACGTTTACGATATTCACCTGACGCGGGGACTTGAGCCTCCCCTGGGCGTGGCGGAGTTTCAGGTGACGTTCTTCCCGAAGGCCGTGTCGAACTCGCAAGCGAAGCCGACGGATGACGTCAAGCGGCCGGACATTTTCATCATCATGATGGAGAGCACCCGGCAGGATGCCATTGCGCCCGGGCATGCTCCCTTTCTGAGTGATTTCCGCGACAATGAATGCCAGAAGCTTGGGAGCACGTGGGCTGCCTCCAATTCCACCGCGCTATCGTGGTATGGACTTTTTCACGGGGTTCTTCCCGTCTTCTGGGCGGGTGACAAGGCTTCCTTTGTCGATAAGAAGAAGCTGGCCTCTCCGGCCTGGTTCGACATTTTGAAGAGGGCGGAATACCGTATGGAGATCAGGACCGTCTGTGATCTCACCTATCGAAATATGGGGGCAACGAGCTTCGGTTCGGATGAGAAACTCTTTCAAACCTATTCTCAATCGCCGGAGGGGGAGATTCATTGGCAGGACTACTACGAACAAATTCCGGATCGGGAGAAGGAGTCATTTTCCTCCGCTCTGCAATCACTGCAGGTTTCTCCTTCAAGCGGAAACTTTCATTTCATCGCAGTGGATTCGACCCATTACGGGTATCGCTGGCCGGAAGATTTCAAGGTGCCGTATCCTGACCACTACGATGGGGCCGGTGTGCCCAGTTTTCCGAATGAAGAGGAGATCGCTTCCATCAAGCGCCGCTATCACAACTCGGTGGCCTGGGTGGATTATCAGGTTGAGGAATTCGTCAATGAACTCAAAAAGACCGGCCGCTACGACAACAGCGTCATCATTGTGACCGGAGATCATGGGGAGGAATTCTATGAAAACGGGAGCTGGTTTCACAGTTCATCGCTCCTCCCTGCCCAGACCCAGGTTCCCCTGCTGGTCAAGTGGCCCAAGGGCACCATTGCTCCTCCGCAAGCTTCGGCTTCCCATCTGGACCTTGTTCCGAGTCTCCGGGATCTCCTTGGGCTCCCGGAAGTCGTGGGCTCTCCGGGACGATCGTTGCTGAAAAAGGGGAATGTTGAGCGGACTCAAATGACTTTCGCCTGCAATACCGGAGTGAGTGGGGTCTGCATGGCGTGGTATCGCGACGGGTGGGTGGCCACCTTCCGCTGGGAGAATCCCTTTTCCTACGGGCCTCCCGATACGATTCATCTGGACGATATCATCAGCCCCGAAGGAATCGTGATTGAGGCGATTGAGCCTGCCGAGTGGCAGAAGCTCCTTCTGGAGAAGTTTCCAGATGCTCCCGGGCGTCTGTTCACCGACTTCAATTTGGCGATCAAGGCCCCGTGAGGGATTGCCTGTTGCCCGCACGGGTGATAGGGATACGCCGCTGATATGAAAGAGAGTCCCAAATCACTGAGCGTGATCGTCCCGTGTTACAACGAGGAGGAATCGCTGCCGACTCTCTTTGAGCGCATTGAAAAGGTCGCGGAAGACTGGCCGGAGGACTATGAGGTGGTTTGCATCGATGACGGTTCCAGCGACCGCACCGTGGAGCTTCTGCGTGAACAAAATGGCCGGAATCCAAAATGGAAAGTCGTGATTCTGAGTCGGAATTTCGGCCACCAGGCCGCGGTTTCGGCAGGGTTGGAAACAGTCACCGGCGATGTGGTCGCGATCATCGATGCCGATCTGCAGGATCCTCCGGAGTTGATCAAGGACCTCATTGAAAAGTGGCGCGAAGGTTTTGAGGTGGTTTACGCGGTCAGAAAGAAGCGGAAAGAGGGAATCTTAAAAAGGGCGGCTTATTTCTGTTTTTACCGCTTGATGAAATCGATGACCGAGATTGAAGACTTCCCGCTTGATTCGGGAGACTTCAGCCTCCTGGACCGGAAGGTGGTTGAGACGCTCGTTGCCTTCCCGGAGAAGAATCGATTTCTGCGGGGTCTTCGGGCTTGGTCGGGATTTCGTCAGACCGGGCTCGAATATGAACGGAGTGCGCGTTTCGCGGGGGAGCCGAAGTATACTTTTAGGAAGCTCCTCGGGCTGGCAAGCGACGGGCTCTTTTCCTTTAGCGGCGTGCCGCTGAGATTAGCCTCATTTGCGGGTCTCATCATTTCCTGCTTTTCCGCGTTGGGAGCCCTTTTTTTTATCGTTCAAAAGATCTACCCCGGGCCCTTTCGTGAGCTGGGGCTTCCGATCGTGCCGGGGTTTGCGGCTACGATTGTGACCATTCTTTTTCTGGGAGGCGTGCAGTTGCTGTTTTTGGGAGTGATTGGCGAATACCTCAATCGCATCTATACCGAGGTCAAAGGCCGCCCTGAGTTTCTCGTGGCGGAGAAGGTGGGTATTGAGGAGTCATCGCCATGAACTTACCCAAGGATATCGAGCTCACCCCGGGAGCGATTCGTGGTTGTGCCGTGGCTCTTTTTGCCGTCATCTCCGGAGCTCTTTGGATCGGGTTTTCAGCCGATACGTATTTCGGGAGTGATGGCCCGTTTTACTTCGCCATCATTCTTGATAACGGAACCTTTACCAATATTGCGCCATCCAGGGCACATGCCGAGTTTTTGACGCAATGGCCTCTGGTCCTGGCGGTGAGATCCGGAATGACCGATCTGAATGCTTTGGAAGTGATCTTTGGTCTTGGGATTTGGTTTCCCTGGATTCTCGGTTTTGTGGTTTCTCTTTATGCCACACGGGAACGTCCGTTGATGGTCTTCTTTTACCTGATCTCCCTCGCGAGCCTGAACCTGGCGGGGTGGTGCCTGCTTTATGGCGAGCACATGGTCTTGCTCTCCATTTCATGGCCGATTTTCTATTTTGCGATTCTCCGAAGACCTCTCAATGGCGGTGAGCAAATTCTAACCGGTCTCTTGTTGCTCGCGCATCTGAAGCTCTATGAAACGACCATCGTTTCGGGTTCCATTTTTACGGTGATTTTTGCGTTCCGGGTTTGGCTTGGATCGACGGCCCGAGAGAAGTGGGGCAGCGGTCTTTTGGCGACACTGGCCCTGGCTTCGGTTCTGATCGCAGCTTACTGGATTCTGTTCCCCCGGGACTCTGATAATCGCGGTCATTTTTTGACGGCGATCATTGGATCGCTGGCCCATCCCTATCCGTGGATGGGGGTTTCCTTCGTGGTGTTGACGGCCTGGGGGCACATTTTTTCTTCAAGCAAAGTCCTGATGGCAGGCTGGCTGACCCCCCTGGTGATCGGGGTGATTTCTCTTTTTTCCACCGGGGTCTGGGGTGGGGTTTCCTTTTCGACCCGGACCCTCACGCTCACGGCATTACCCCTGCTGATGCTTGTGGCTGTATTCACGAGTTTTTCAGAATTTCGCTTCACCAGAAAGCGGGCGATTGCGGTCTCCGCTCTCATCGTGGGGATTTCTCTTCTTCATGTGAGGCACCTGCAGGGGTGGTTGCAGTTCCGGAGTGAATTCAAAGGAGTCCTGACAGAAGAAAAGGGATTTGTTGATCCTGCCGATCACGGGGACATTGACCATTGGGGGTGGACGAATCCGCTCCTGAGTTATGTCTGGAGTGAAGGGAAAGTCGACGCGGTCATCCTCAATCGAAACTTCAAGGATGGATACGAACCCTTTGATCCCTTTACCGAAATGGTGATGGGAAAATACCTCACCCGAAAGCCGGATTTCCTCCGGAAGCCGAAACCGGAGTCCGAGTAGAGATCTCTGCTACTTTTCGAAAACGAGGAACTTGCGGCAGACAAAGTTCACCATCGCTGAGGAGATGATGAAGGAAAAGTGCACAACAGGCCTGGGCAGGTCAAAGTTGTTGATCAACCAGAACGGAAGGACTTCACCCAAAGAGAAGCTTAAGAGTGAGATCAGGGTAAAGAGGGTGAGTTCTCTTTTCGCAGTGTGACGCCCGGGAGTGAAGACCAACCAGCGGTTCAGGCCGTAAGCCACAAAGTTAGACGGGACAAAGGCGATAAAATGAAGGATCGCGGTGTTCCATGCCAAGGTGCGATCAGGAAGGTCTCCCGAGAAAAACCGGGGAAAGAGGGCTTCACCAAGATAGATCACCAAAGCAAGGACAACGACAGAGATGACGCCACAGACGCCATATTTCCCGAACTGAATTAGAAAGGGCGCTTCTCGTGAAAGCAGGGTCTTTTTAAAGCCTTTGTCCCGGAAAAAATCCCAGGCTTTACCCAATTCGCGCTGGATCATCTAACGAGGGCTGCGAGGACGGCTTTTTGAGCGTGAAGCCGGTTTTCAGCTTGTTGGAAGATGGTATCGGCGTGGGCCTCGAGCACGGTCCCGGTGATTTCTTTTTCACGATAGGCGGGGAGGCAATGTAGCACGATGTACTTTTCGGCGCAGTGGGAGAGGAGTGCCTCATTCACCTGGTAGGCTCCGAAGAGAGCCTCTTTTTCGTCCTGCCCTTCCTGCCCCATTGAAAGCCAGACATCGGTGTTGATGACGTTGGCCTCTTTGACAGCTTCCACCGGATCGGTGGTCAGAGTGATATTCGGGGCATCGAGCCTGTCCATGAAGTCCTGAGGAGGCATGCAGGACGCGGGAGCGGCGACAACCAAGTCAAAGCCCAGATGCTTGGCGGCCCACATCCAGGAGCGGGACATGTTGTTGTCACCATCACCAATGAAGACGATTTTTTTGCCCGCCCACGTGCCGAGTTTTTCACGAATGGTGAGAAGATCGGCGAGGATCTGGCAGGGGTGTTCCTCATCAGTGAGAGCGTTGATGGTGGGAATGCCGGAGTATTGGTAAAAGTCCACCACGTCCTGTTGGGCGAAAGTCCGGATGACCGCCCCGTGGACCATGCGCCCAAGAACGCGGGCGGTGTCCTTGATGGGCTCGCCACGGCCGAGCTGGATGTCGTTTTTAGAAAGGAACATGACGTTGCCGCCAAGTTCACGAATGCCGACTTCGAAGGAGACACGGGTTCGTGTCGAAGCCTTTGTGAAAATGATGGCCCAGGTTTGGCCCGTGAGCGGGAGGTTCAAGTGGGCACCTCGGGTCGATTTCATCTCGGCTGCGAGATAAATGAGGGACTCCAGGTGGGTGGCGTTAGATTCTTCGATTGAGAGAAATTTCATCTAAAAAAACGGGGAAGCGCGCAGCATGGAGGGAATTTTGGAGGAATTCAAGGTTTGCGTTTCAACTTTTCTGTCAGAAAGAGCGGGAAGGGACCGGTGGTATCGACCAACGATTTCAAGTCTGGATTCGATTGACAGCCGGGGTCCTTTGTTCACAAGTGAATCCGATGAACGAGCCGTTTTGGAAGAAGCTTTTTGCGCCCGGTGGGTTCGAGTGGGCTTTTCGGATGCGGAAGGGGGATGCGGGAGAGTTTTTCTCGCAGCAGGATGGGAGCGGGGAGTTGCTTCGAGCCAGAAGGCGGAGTTTGGATGCGTATCCGGAACGCCACGTGGCAACGATGCCCGGGAGCGCGGCTCTCATTGACGGGGTTTGGGATGTTGCTTTGGGGTTGGGGCAAGTTGAGAACTCCGCGAATGGCTCGCGGGATTTAGCGGCCTTGTCGCGATTGTGGGAGGCTGATTTGCTGGTGATGGATCAGGAGACCAAGAAGGTGGCAGCCGCCGCGGTTTGTTTTCCGTCGTCCTGGGATCCGGCCGGGGCGGTTGGGAAAATCCTGGATGAGGTTCATGGCGTCGTTCCCCGGCTTAATCCCCAGATCGGCACCATGATTGACCGCTTTCTCGAAAAGCTATCGCCAGGGAAATCCTATTGTCGGGAGAACTGGAGTTTCACCCGGACCGCTGATCTGGATTATCACCCTGAGGTGGGACGTCGTCGGCTTGATGATTCGGTCACGCTCGATGAGCTCTTCCTGAGGGTCGAGCATCAACTCTTCACCGGAATCCCCGGCGGGGTCTTGATGGGGATCAGAATCGAAGTTTGTCCTTTGGTGGATCTTGCGACCGTCCCCGGGGTCTGGCGATTGACGGCGGAGAAGATCAGAACGATGCCCGAAGATGTTGCCCGGTATAAGTCAATGGATGCTGCCATCGAAGGAATGTTGCGAGAAATGGAAGCCTTTCAACCGACCGGCGGCGAGTGAGCATGACCGGGACCAGACGTCTCCAGGCAGATCATGCTACAATCTGAGTGATACTCTCTGTTTTGATCATAATGTTTCTCTATAACTAGTCTGGCGGAAAGTTGATTAGGGCGATTTCTAGAATTTGCGGCATTGACTC
>CALFSW010000423.1 GCA_937916505.1 uncultured Verrucomicrobiales bacterium
CTAGTGGTTGGGGGATTTGTTGAAAATGGTCACACCCATGTCCGTGAGTGTCGCTTCGATTGCGGTCAGGAGAGACTCGATGTCTTTCTCAAAAAGGTGTCCGATGTTGCCGATGCGGAAACAGTCCACCTCGTTCAGTTTGCCTGGATAAATCACCATGCTCCTGTCCGACAGGCGCTGATAGAACTCCTCAAATTTGAACTTCGGATCATCTGGAAACAGGAAGGTGGTAATGATGTGGCTTTGTGATTCGGCCGGGACGTATTCGCGAAGTCCCATCCGCCGGGTTCCTTTCAGCAGCGCCGCGTGATTGGTCGTGTAGCGCTTTGCCCGGCCGGCGACACCCCCTTCTTCGTCCAGCTCGAGAAGAGACTGATGGAGGGCCAGGATCACGTGCGTTGGCGGCGTGAAACGGAATTGCCCGTTGTTTTCGAGGCCTTGCCATTGCGCCAGCAGATCGAGGCTGATGCTGCGTGCCGCATTGCCGCTGGCCAGCAGTTGCGCCCGGTTGGCGATGACGAACGAGATGCCGGGCACCCCTTCGAGACACTTGTTGGCCGAGGCGGCGAGGTAGTCGATTCCTGTCCCGGCCACATCCAAGGGGAGGCCTCCAAAACTGCTCATTGCATCCACGATGAAGGTTCGTTGAAATTTCTTCACCACCGTTCCGATCTCCTGCACCGGATTGAGAACGCCGGACGAGGTTTCGCAGTGCACCAGAGCGACGTGGGTGATCCCGCTGTCGGCGGCGAGGCTCTCACTGACCTGTTGCGGAACAGCCGGGGTGTTTTCGGCCACTTCGAGAGTGACGGTTTCAATCCCGTGCCGTTGCGCGATGTCACGGATGCGCTTGCCATACGCGCCGTTGATGATGATCAGGAGCTTCCCGTCACGCGGAATGACCGATGAAACCAGCGCTTCGATCCCAAAAGTTCCGCTGCCCTGAACCAAGACAGCCTCGTAACCACCCGCTTGGCTGACCCCGGCGAGCTCGAGCAGGTGTTGCCGGATCTTCTGCACGATTGCGATGAATTCGGCATCCCGGGATCCCAGATCGCGCAGCATCGCCTGCTTGACGGTGTTGCTGGTCGTTAGGGGACCAGGGGTGAACAGGAGCTTGTCTGCTGGTGGTGGGGTGACCCGGTTGGGATGCTGGTGCTTCATGAATGTCTTGCTGTTGCTGGAAATGTGCGTTCTTAGTGAAGCCCCTAAAAAAGCGGTTGGGCTGGAGCGAAGAGCGGGGGTTTCGTGTTGTTCCGCCAATCCAAAGAGAACTGGGGGGCGGGATGCGCTGCTTCGGTGCGCGGTCGATGGTGAAAACCTCCGGGATGGCCGGGATTGGGCGGAACTAAGAAATTTTGCAAGAATCCTTGCCGTTTTAAACACTAGCACTTCGGACCGCGATGCCAAGACCTCATTTCGTCCCGGCTCCCGTGACGAATATCATACACGAAAATTTCATGTGATTTATGCGCGGAGCCTTGCCATATTTCCGCTATTATTGTTTTCTTCCGATCGTCGCTTCAACAAACTGCACTACCGTGATAGAGACTCTTGAAGCCGTGAACGGCGAGTCATTGCCAAGCTCGAACGGCTCCCCGGGAAGACCAACTTTCGCTTCATCGTCCCGAACTTTCAAGGTGAGGGCTTTACAAATGATCGTGATCAAAACCGCATCGAGGAGCAAGAGATGGATCTTTTTGCGGATCGCACCCGCACGCGATGGATTGTGGGCACCCAGCTGCGACTTTGTTTCAGCGTCAATGACGCACCTTGTGATGAACCGTTTCAAAGCCTGCGTTTTAGAGGGAACAGAATTAGAAAAAGCAATGATTGGCCGGATGCGTCTTAAGCGCTTTCAACTGGCGGTGCGGACCGGACCGAAGTGAGCGTTCAACGAGTGCCGTTAGAATTTGAGAGTCCGTATCCCCGTAAGAAGTTCTTTGGGAAATACGCCTAAGATCTCAGCCATTTGGACGAGATGTCAGTCTGGCGAAGGAATCATTTTGTGGTGGTATCGAGTGCGGGTCAGAGAGTCCGCAAGCCGAGCAATCAGTAAGAATATAGAGAAGTCGCGATGTCAGTCCCCTCGATCCTCAAAAAAAAATCGATCCGATGACCGGTGCAGGTTGATCAGAGGCCAATCCCAAGGCTCCCGTGGACCTTAGTCCACGGGCAACAACATTCGGCTCCAGGAGAAGCCGGAACGGGAGACCGCGAAGGCTACGGCCGCCGGACCCTGATCCGGTAGAATGCTTTCATTAGTTCGGTGGTCGGATCGTGGAAGGTATTCGTAACCGGGGTTGGTGGGTTGACAGTCCTGAGGACTTCCCAGGCTTCCTCACCCCCGCCGAGGTCGAGTCTACGTTCCAAATACTGAATGGAGTCAATTCCGCCCTGCCAGTTGATGTCGATGCCAGTGAGATCCACCGCCAGTCCGGTGACACGCAGGACGGAATTCCGGTCATTCGGATTGGTATCGGCATCGAACTCCGACGAGTTCGGTTCTCCATCGGCATCCGGATCGGCATCCGGGCCGCTGATGGTTGGATCGTTTCTCTCGGCTTCGGTGAAATGGCCTTCGAGCCATGCCTCATAAGTCACAGAGGGTTCAGAGATTTCGATATCGATGTATTCGAAGTCTGTCCGTTCCCCATCGGTCACGCGGAAGAGGATGTTGCGATGGGTGCTGATCTGGTTTGTGGCAGGCGTCCACGCGAAGGTGCGACTGGCGGGATCGAAGGTCGCGCCGTTCGGCAAACTGTCCGCTGAGAAAACAAGCACGTCGCCCGCGTCCGGATCGCTGCCGCTGATCTGGAAACTCAGATTGATCCCGGGATGGCCCTTTCTGCTGCCGACGGGGTCGAGGACCGGCGGACGGTCAAGAGCCCCAACCGTGAGGGTGATGTCTTCGCTGTCAGTGTAGGTTCCGTCGCTGACCTCGAAGTGTATGCCGGCGTAGGTGCCCGCCTGACCGCGAGCCGGTGTCCATGAGAAGGACCGGGTGGCGGGGTCGAAGCTGGCGCCTGAAGGCAGATTGGTCGCTGAGAACACCAAGTCTATCGGGTTGTCCGGATCTGTCGCCGTGAGAGTGAACGCATAGGAAATCATCTCGTCAAAACTTCGATCTCCGATCGGGGCGAGCAGGGGCGCTGTCGAGAAATCGGCACCCGTGATCTTCAAGGTATAAGGATCGCTTGCGTAATTCGCGCCTTCATCCCGGACACGGACATAGTAGAATCCGGGTGCCGGGACTGTGTAGGTGAAAAGATCGTTTCCTCCGACGCCCGGGTTCGTGTTGACCCAGCCACCGAGGTGCGTGCCATTCGGGCTGTAGAGGTCCAAATGCGGGCGGTTCGCTGCGGGCACCGCATCCAGGGAGAGAGACACCGGTCCGGGGTCGCGGATATACACCTGATAGTAGTCGTGATCCGAGCCATCGAACAGATAACCTGAAACCGATGAAGCTCCGAGAGTTGTCGCCGTTCCGAGTGAATTGTTCGGCTCGTTCGGATCAATCACCGGGGTATGGGTGACCTGCAGGGTGTAGAGATCGGGGGACGAATTGTTATTCCCATAGTCGCGAAGGCGGATGAAATAGGCGCCCGGAGCGACGATGGGCAGCTCGAGGATATTGTCCTCGCCCGGAAGGGTCGTCCGCCTGTATCCAACTTGACCGTGGCTGGTGTTGTAAATCCACATTTCGGAAATGATTTCAGTGGGAATACCAGTGTGGGAAACCACCAGAACGCCGGGTTGGTTCACTTGGATACGGAAGTAATCTTGATCTCCGTTCGGAGTGATTTGCCCCGAAACGCCGGTGTCCAGTGCGATGTCGTTGGCCGTGGTCCATGTGCTGTTGTCTTCCGCCTCCACTGTCTGCGGAGCAAATGGTGGTTCATAGGCTAAAGTACCACCTGTTACCGTCAGAAGATACGGATCGACATAACTTCCGCCCGCATCGTCCAGTATGCGGATTAAATACATGCCCGCCGCAGGTGCGGTGTAGGAAAGGAAGACATTATCGCCGGGGTTGTTTGCCGTCTGGTAAATCCACAAGTAGGAAAAGTCCGCATTATACATGGCGATGTTGGCGCGCATTCCGTCGGGCACCCCGGTCACCGAGAGGTTGAGCTTGGCACCGGAATCCAGCCAGATTTTGTACCAATCCTGGTCGCCGCCGGCAAAGATGATCCCATGATTGACCGGTTCGCTCAACAGGGCCGCCTGGCCTGCGCTGTTGTTCGGCTCGAAGGGATCGACCACCGGAGTAAAGACCGAACTCAGCTCGTAGGGCTGCGGTTCGGATGCGGTAAGGGTGTTGCGGACCCGGATATAGATGACTCCGGGCGTCACCACATCATAGACAAGCGGCACCGGATCGCCGCCGTTGATCGATGTATTGGAAATCCAGAGATATTCGAAATCCTGATTATAGAGGTCAATCCCCCCCTTCATCGTGGTGGGAAAATTGCTCAGCTCCAGGTTCAACCGCCCCGGTTGCGTCAACTCCACCCGGTAGTAGTCGTATTCACCGCTCGGGCAGATCGTTGGGTCGCTGAGCACCGAATCAGGCTCGATCGGGGTGGCTTCAGCAAAGGCCCCGTTGGGTTCATAAGGGTCGGCCCCCGACTCAAGAGTGCAATTCAGGGCATAGGTTGCCCCTCCGTGGCCTTGGTTGTCGGCGTCCCGAACTCTTACCAGATACCATCCGGGCGAGGCATAGAAATCCAAACCCAGCCATTCGCCGTCGTTCCATGAGGTGTTGGTAATCCACGCGTAGCTGCCATCCTCGTTGTAAATATTCAACTCCGGGCGCATGGATCCCGGCATAGCGTCAACCAGAATCTTGACCAACCCGCAGGAATCCACATGGATTTTGTAGTAATCCAAATCGCCGGTGGGGTTGATTGCGCCGACGACCCACTGGTCCAGCGGAATGGGCACGGCGGCATCATAGGTGTTGTTGTATTCGGATTCGGCACCCAGTTCGGGGGCGACGATCAATGACCGTGTGACCCGGCCCGACCAGTTGTCGGCATTGTCGCGCACGCGCAGGCTGACACGATGGCGGCCCGGGGAAAGCGTGGAACGATCGAGACTGGCTTGGCTGCCGAGCAAGCCGTCGAGATCCGAGGTCCACTCGTAGCCAACAATCGTGCCGTCGAGGTCGGTGCCCTGGCCAGCCAGATGGACGAGTTCGCCCGTGAGGGCCGGATTCGGAGTGAAGCTGGGCATCTCGGCGATCGGATGATGGGTGGCGAATGCGCCGCCTTCTACCGTGAGCACATAGGCCTCGGTGCTTGTCTGGTTGTTGCCATCGTCCTGGACCAAGAGGTAGTAGGTATCCGCCACCGGAATCGAGTAACTCAGCATGCAGGAATCGCCAGTATTGTGGGCGGCTACGGTCGTCAGTTGTTGCTTGCTGTCGTTATAGAGCCTCAGGCGCGGGTTGATGCCGCCAGTCTGGGTCGCCTGCACTCGAATCATGCCGGGCTGAGCCACCTCGAAGCGGAACCAGTCTCCATCCCCGACAGGCTGGATCAGGCCCGTCGTCTGATTGCTTGCGCTCAGCGGGGCCGCATCGCGGAACACATCGTTGGGCTCGGTGGAGTCGTCGGCAGGGACGAAATCGGCGGTGAAGGTGTAGGAATCGGTAGCATATTCATCGTTGCTTGTGTCAAACAACTCCACCCTATAGAAGGCCGCAATTTCCAAATCCTTCCGGTAATGGAGGGGATCGCCGCCGTGCATGGCATTGACACCACCAAGATGGGCTCCATTTTGGTCAAAGAGCTTCAGTCCCATTTCCAGGGTGGCGGGCACTCCGCTCAGATCGAGCACAAGGGTGCCAGGCTCGGTGACCTCCACGAGGAACCAATCACGATCCCCTTGCGGGAAGATCATGCCCGGGGTTGGGGCACCGAACGCGACGGGAGTCGCCGAGACATAGTCGTTGTTGGGTTCGCCGGCATCAGAAACCGGCAGAAAATCCATGTCCAGAGTGTAGGGATCGGTCGAGATTGCGCCGTCCGCATCAAAAATACGGAGGTAATAGACGCCCGGGGTTCTCAACGGGTAGAGGAAGCTCGATGAGTCGCCCTTGTTCTCGGCCTCGCGTGTCGCAAGCTGAGCCTTGGATTCATTGTAGAGCAGAATGCGGGAGCGATGATTGGCTGAGACCGCGAGATTCACACTCAGCTCGGAGGCTTCGGCGACCTCGAATCGGAACCAATCCTCGTCGCCACCGAAGCCTCCGGTCACCGGTGCTGCTCCGATGAATGTGGCGGTCGAGTAGGCATTGTTCGGTTCGGTTTCCGCCGTTGCCGGGGTGGTCGGCGGGCGGTAATCCAAATTGGATCCGGTGACCGAGAGTTGGTATGTCTCCCCGGCCGCCCGGTTGCCGTCCAGGTCCCGGACACGGAGATAGTATACGCCGGTTGCGCCGGGATAAGTGAGGGTGACGGGATCGCCATCGGCAACGGCGGCACTGGATACCCACAAATAGCCATGCTCGGCATCGTAGAGCGCCAATTCCAGGCGGAGATTGTCCGGCACTTGGCCTACGATGAACTCCAGAGTGCTACCGGGTTCGGCATAGACGCGATACCAATCCTGTTCGGATGCCGGGAAGATGTAGCCCTGCACGGGGCTTTCAGTGAGCCATGCCGAACTGCCGGGGCCCGGATTGGGTTCGAAGATATCCGGCGCTTGGGCAAACTCGGTTGTCAGGGTATAGGGATCCGATGGGTTCGTTACCCCGCCCCCGGATTTGACGCGCAGGAAATAGGTTCCGGCGACCGGGGCATCATAGCTTAGGAACACGTCGTCTCCCGGGTTGTTGGCCGTCTTGGAAACCCAAGTATACTCCAGATTACGCCCATAGACGTCGATCGTCATCTTTAAATCGCCTGGTACCGGCGTAAGCGCCATTTCGAGGGTGCCCGGAGTCGGCAGGGTCACGCTGTACCAATCGTACTCACCACTGGGAAAGATGTAGGCCTGAATTTGCTCGTCCGGAGCGATCGGGGCGGCGTGGGTGATATCCGGGTTGGGTTCGTA
>CALFSW010000424.1 GCA_937916505.1 uncultured Verrucomicrobiales bacterium
TATGACGGAATTGTTACGTTGGGCAACACCGAAGCTTCATCACGTCTTTGAGAAGGGGATTCCCCCCATGCCACTTTCTAACTTCCCATCCTACAGGAATTCCTCCAAGTTGCGCGGGAACCGTCAGGATTCCCAACGGTTCATCACACCTTCCAGACCAACCCAACGCTGCCAGTGCTCGAACTGAAAGATGTTTGCTTCACCATCCAAAAAGATGGTGAACCCCTCAATCTCATAGACCGCGCCAGCCTGAAAATTCCCCGCGGCCACTTCATGGCCATCGTGGGTCCCTCAGGTTGCGGGAAGACGACCCTGCTCAAGACCATCGCCGGCCTCAACCCGGAATCCGATGGCTCGCTCTGGTGGAATGGCCGGAATCTTTCCGAAGAAGGAGACCTTGAACCTTGGGAGATTGGCTACGTCCCCCAGTTTTCGATCGCATACGACCAGCTCAGCGTCGATGAATCCGTTGAGGCCTCAACCCGCCTCCGCGTGAAAACCAAAGGACCCGCCGACCTGGACGAGCGCATCGACAAAGTCCTTGAAGAAACCGGCCTTGCCCCCATTGCCGATCGACAGGTGAGCGTCCTTTCCGGCGGTCAAAAACGCCGCCTTGGCCTTGCCATGGAACTGGTCTCCCATCCCAAGCTTCTTCTCTGCGACGAAGTGACCAGCGGACTGGATCCCCGCTCCGAGCGGGAAATCGTAAACCTCCTCCACGATATTTCCCGCCGCAAGGGCCGGATCGTCCTCTCCGTCACCCACTCCCTTGCCCACCTGGAACTTTACGACTCCATTCTTGTCCTCCACGAAGGACGCGTTGCCTACCACGGCACGCCGGAGCAACTCACCCACTATTTCTCAGTCGATCACACCGAGCTTGTCTACCCTCAACTCGCAAAGCAAGCCGCCGAAAAGTGGCGCTCCTCGTGGCTCAAGCATTCGCCAACCTACTACGAAAAACTCGAGCGCAACCGCCAACAGCTCGTCAATCAAGGGCTCCTCGAACTTCCGGCCGAAGAATTTGAAGATCCTGAGAACGAAACGACCGCCAAAATCCCCAAAGAAGACGAAATCAGGGCACCCGGCCTGATCAGCCAGTTCAATACCCTCCTCGGGCGGCGAATGCGCATTTTCTTCCGGGACCGCGGCCAGGTCTTTCTTCAACTCGCCATCCTGATCTGTTTTCCCATCCTCGTCGTCCTCTTCTCACCGAGGGCAAACGAAAACATGCGAAAATTCACCGATGGCTCCGGTGCCACTCTCCAACAAAAGATGGAAGAACAGGCCGGCGTTCAGGCCGACCGTCTCAAAGTGGGCTCGGCCGTCTCTGGCATCATCATGTTTCAGGTCGTTCTTCTTTCACTGATGGGGTCAAACAATGCCGCCCGTGAAATTGCGGGCGAACGACAAATCCTCGAAAAGGAAAAATTCGGCGGCGTCAGTCCCCTCGCCTACCTCATGAGCAAGGTCGTCTTCCTCTCCGGCCTCATCCTGATTCAATCCCTCTGGATGGCGGGCTTTGTCGAACTCTTCTGGTCCTTCAAAGGAAGCTTTACCGAACACGCGATCTTCCTCGTCCTCGTGAATGCGGCCATGACTTCCATCTGTCTGGGTATCTCAAGCCTCATGCGCACCGCGGAAAAAGCCTCCCTTCTTTCCGTCTACCTCGTGGGATTCCAACTCCCGCTCTCCGGAGCAGTTCTCGCTCTTCCCGAAGCCGTTGAACCCATCACCCGGCCCTTCATTTCAGCCTACTGGGCTTGGTCAGGCAGCGTAAAGTCGCTCTCCAGCGACTACATGAGCGCCCTCAGCTCGATCAGCGAGACCCAACTTTCGTCGGTAAACCTATGCTTTTTTGTCCTCCTCATCCATATTATGGTCGGCCTCATCGCCTCCTGGGTCGGAACCAGCCGCCCTCAATGGGAACACTAACCAACATCACTTTTCTCAATCATGGCTCGTCGCGCTAGCTCAGGCGTTAATTCCCAGGCCCTCCTTGCTGGAGGTGCCGCCCTCGCCCTCGTCCTCGGTGGCGGATACTGGTTCCTCAATCGCACCCCATCCGGCTTCGATGCTCCGGAATTTGATATCGTCCGGGATGTCGATCACCAAAAAAGTCAGGCAGGAAATACCAACAGCGTGACCGGCCTCTTGATCGACAGGCAAATCACACCGGAGGGCCAACTTGCCACCTTAAAGATTGGCAAGGATCACTTTCTCTCCATCATTATTCCTTCCGACTTAAAAGGCGGAAACTTAAACCTCCAGTCGGAATACATTTTTAAAATCGAGTTCAACACCGACGGAGTCGCAGTTGCGAAAGATGTCAAACCGCTGTAAATTCTACATCAATCCACCAATTTCATGAAATCCACCCTCATCTCCCTTGCCCTTTCCCTTCCGCTCCTGGGTCAGGTCTACACCCCCCCCGCCCCCTCCAATAATACATCCTCAACACCGTCTGATACTGTCGTCCGATCCAATCCCAACTCCGGTTCGAGCAACAACAACGCCAATGGCGGCCTCCTTGGAAATGAAGTCGGCTTTTTCGACCCAACCAACGACACCATCTCCTGGAACGGCAGCACTTGGGCCGCCAGCAATAACCGCCTCGTCGCCGCCCGCTTCGAAAAATATCTCAACGAGCCGGAAAATGTCACGGAGGAGGCCGAGACATACCGCGACACCATCGACGAAATCCTCGCTTTTCTCTCCCCTCACCGCAAAGGCGGCCCTGTTTTTGGTGAAGCTGTTGCGCTTCTCCCCAAGGCCGCCCTTTATCCCGGTGACGCCAAGCTCTGCGATTCCTTGAGCAACGCCATCTACACCGCCATCCTCTCCCGCAAAGATGTCCGCCGGACCAAGGAGATGATCGCCGCAATGGAGCGCGAAAAAAAGAAGGCCATTCTTGATGCCGACTGGAAGGCCCGCACCGAGCAGGACCCCAGCGTCGGAAAAGCCCGTCCCGCCGGAGGAGAAAACGAAGAAACCACCGAACCTGCCCAGCAAATCGGCCGGGGTGCCCAGTCCCTTGCCTATGCCGAGCACGTTCGCCGTATCACCGAAATTGAGGCCAGCAAAAAGACCCGCGAGATCGAAAGCAAGGTCAAGGGGGAGCTCTCCAAGGTCCAATACCAGGCCCTGATGGTTCAGTTCTTTGTCCAGAGACGATTCCGCCACGTCATCATGGCCTCCCGCTTCTACAACATGATCTGGAAGGAAGGAGACGGCACCCTCTACATCGACGAAGATTCCGACATCAACAAGATGTTCAGTGAAAGTCTCGGCGTCAGTCCCACGGTCTCCACCCTCGACTCTCTCGCCAACGAAGCCATCCGCGACGTTGATAAAGGAGTGGAGGTCTTCTCCTTCCTCGTCGAACGAGAGGAACTTGAATCAGCCTCCAAACGCCTTGCCGAATCCTTTATTGTCGGTGAATTCATGCCCTCGATCGACACCCTTCCAAGGATCAAAAAACGCAAAGTCCTCGACTTCGTTCGCGGATCCAATGTCCTGCTCAACGCCATCGGCGTCAAGGACTACACCAAGGCCAAAGAGCAGATTGAAGAACTCAAAGGCAAAGCCAAAGACTTTGACCCCACCAAAGCGGAAGCCGCTGTCGCCACCTACACCCGCGCCAGCGACATGCACATCATGATGGCCAAAAACCACCTCGCTGCCCGCGATATGGAAAAGGCCCAGGCCGAAATCCAACAGGCCATGGAAGTATGGCCTCAAAACCCCCGGCTCGCCGAAGTCGACCGCATCATCGATGCCGGCGGTCCCGTGATCCAGCTTCGCAACGACTTTGACCGACTCTTTGCAGAGCAAAACTATCGCGAAGTCTTCAAGCGCCAACACGAGCTCGCCTACGCCATCAAGGACGATGCCGACCGGCAGGCCAAATTCCGTCAGGTCCTCGAAAACATCAAAGAAATCGAAACGTCCGTCAAAGGAGCTGAAAAAATGTCCGACATCGGTCAGGACTACGCCGCCTGGGAGGATCTCGCAAACGTCCACGAGCGCTTCCCCGACGATCCCGATCTTAATCAAGTCATGACGAAGCTGGCTCCGAAAGTCGCCGACTTCACCATTGCGCTGAATAAGGCAAAAAATCATGAAGAACGCGGCAATCTAGGATCAGCCCTCTCATGGTTTTACAAAGCACGGCACCTTCATCCCGGCAGCAAAAAAGCCGACGAAGGAATTGAGAGGCTCGTCCAACGGGCTCTCCAATAGGGCCTCCAAAATTCTTCCTGTTTTCCCAGAAGCTCAAAGCATCTCCTCTAAAAGGGATGCTTTTTTATTGCCCCAACCTGCGAAGGAAATCGAACGCGTAGATCCCCGTGCTGTGGCCGTCAGCCCAGAATAGTTGAATGGCATACCCCCCGATCATCTCATGACGCAGAAGTTCAAAGCTCTTCTGCGTGTGATTGACTTTGGGAACAATCACCATTCCAGTGACATCCGGCTCCCCTTGACATGCCGCACATGGACACGCCTTTCGCAAGCTCTCAAAGCTGAGATAACTCTCGCCTCCATCCTCCCACGCAAATGCGATCTCGTTTCCGATGATCGCCAGATTTTTGAGTTTCATCACACTCATATTCGATTCAGTCGTGGACCAAAGATCACCGATCCCACCCGCACAATCGTCGAGCCTTCCTCGATCGCCACCTCAAAGTCTCCGCTCATCCCCATACTCAGGCCGGGTAACTGAATTGCCCCTCTCACCTCCAACTCATCCCTCAACTCCCGCACCTTCGCAAACCAAGGCCGCGCATCTTCTGGCTTCTCTACTTTTGGAGGAATACACATCAACCCCTGCAGGGATAGGTTTTCAAACGTCAAAATCTCTTCCAATCCGGAACGAAGATCATCAGCAAAGAACCCGTGCTTGCTCTCCTCTTCCCCGATATTGACCTCGAGATAGATCTTTGGAACCAACCCGAGTTCTCCCGCAACGCGATTGGTATATCGTGCCAGCTTCATTGAAGAAATGCTGTGGACGACCGAAAAAAGCGAGAGGACCCTCCTCACCTTGTTGCGCTGAAGTCCTCCAATAAAATGCCACTCCAGGGAATCTGGAAGAACGGGAATTTTTTCTTCCCCTTCCTGAAGCCGGTTTTCACCAAAACGCAACTGCCCGGCATCGACCGCTTCCCTGACAACTTCCGCCGGCCAGGTCTTGGAAACAACCAACAAGTCGACCTCACGCCCCACCCCGGCAGCCGCCCGGTCCACCTGACCCCGAACGACTGTCAGATTCTCTGCAATATGCCCCATCGATCTCTATTCGTCGCGATTCAGAACACCGGCAATCTTGCTCGATTTGATCGCACCCACCAAATCCCGGAGAACGGCAAGTCCTTCGCGCTTGGTGGCATCGATTCCACTGGGCCACTTTGGAGTGTCATCCAAATCGGCCACTTTATCCTCGGCATGACGCATGTGACGCTCTGAATCGCTCTCAAGATTCACCTCCGGGAGCTTTTCAGCGTTCACATCATCAAGCGTTAAGCGATACATTTTAAAAGCCTTCGTATCCTTTTCCTCCACTTCTGCAAATCGCTTCAATCGCTCCGCATTCCGGGTCTTGCGACGCGCCGCAGCTTCCGCAATTTCCTTCTTTCGATCCTCCATATTCAGCGACACCCGATTCTCCTTGAGTTGTTTCTCAAGACGCTTCGTGTCCTCAACGATATAGGTGAAATCCTTGCTCAGCTTCAACCGGTCCTTGCTCTTTTTCTCCAACATCGCGAGGAAAAGATGCTGACGATTGAGTGGCTTCAGATTCTGGGCTCTCCGGATTTTGTCATATGGCAGGGCGTGATCGGCATACTTTTCCCCGACTTCCAAAGCGTCCCTGAACGATGGCACAATGATATCGGGAATCACTCCGATATTCTGGGTCGAACTTCCTGCCACCCGGTAAAATTTCTGGATGGTGAGCTTCACCGCCCCGGCCCGGTCGTGGTCTGCAAAAAGCGGCATGTAGCGGCCGATTTCCAAGGGTTGCTGCACCGTCCCTTTTCCATAGGTGGATGACTCTCCAATCACTACCGCCCGATTGTAGTCCTGGAGCGCTCCTGCCAGAATCTCACTGGCGGAGGCACTTCCCTTATCAGTCAAAACCACAATTGGTCCATCATACAGGGGCTTGCGGAAGGGCGACTCAAGAGCCTCAATATGGCCATTGGTCATCTTGATTTGCACCACCGGCCCATCCCCCACGAAAAATCCGGTGATCCGACGCACCTCTTCCAATGATCCTCCTCCGTTCCCCCGAAGGTCGATTGCCAATCCATCGATGCCCTCTTTTTTCAATCGATCCATCAGGATCTCCAAATCGCGTGACACCCGGACATTCCGATCTTCGGGATCAAAATAAAACGAGGGCATCTTGATCACCCCCAGCTTCAAAGCATCGTCTCCCGTGCCATAGGCAATGACCTCGGCCGTGGTCAGCTCGTCCTTCATCGTCACCTCTTCCCGCTTAATTGCGATGATCCGTGTTTCGCCGGGCGCGCCATCAGCAGGCTCCACCTTGAGAGCAACTTCGACCCCTTCTTCCCCTCGAATCATTTCCACCACTTTATCCAAAGGCATGAACATGATATCGACCCACTTGCCATCGTTTTTGGAATCCACCCCGATCACCCGGTCCTTGAGCTGCAGGTCACCCTGCCTGTCAGCGGGACCATTGTTAACGATGCCCTCGATCTTGGTGGCTCCGTCGTCCTCCGCCCGAAGCAACGCCCCGATTCCCACAAGACGGTTCTGGATATTCACCCGAAACTGCTGCAACTCACGCGCACTAAAATATTCGGAATGCGGATCGTGCGCCCTCGCTACAGCACTCAAAAAGTAATTGGCAATATCCTCTTCATCCGAACCCCCGATTGTTTTGAAAAACCTCTCGTAACGCTGTGCGATCTTTTCCTTCCCTTTCGGCTTGTCCTTCAAGGGATCTTCTTTCCCTTGCTCTTTGGCTCGACGGGCAATCTCCTGTCTCCGAAGAGTTTCGCCCAAAAGAGCTTCCTTGAGCTGAAGTCTCCATAGATTCTTTGCCTCATCGGCATCCTTTGGCCAATCAGCATCTTCCCGGTTTCGCTCAATCATTTCATCCTTGTCGAAGGAAAATTGATGGGACTTCAAGAGTTCGGTCACCATGGCCGCACGCTCCTTGACCCGCTTCTGGTAAAGCTCGTAAATTTCAGTCGCTGCTTTCATCGAAGTCTTGGACAAAAGGCTGTCGTCCAACTCCTTTGCGTATTTTTCCTGAAGCAGAGCGATGTCTCCCTGCTCGAAGTAAAGTCGCGAAGGATCCAGATCTCCGATAAAATCATTGAAAATCCGCTCACTCAACTTGTCGTCAAAATCCAGCTGCGCATAATGGCCGTTCTGCAAAATGCGGGACATTTCCGCTCCAACGAGATTAAAATCAGCCGCCATCATGGAGCAGCTGGGCATGAGCCAAAGCGCAAAGGCAGGGGCGAGGAAACGCATCAGGGTTTTCTTCATAAGTATGGCAATCTGGAAATTCGGAACGGACTAACTGTCCTAATTCAAGAGGAATCTACCTCACTAGCGACGATCAGCGATGAGATTTTCTTGATCCTTCTCAATTTGTTCAGCGAGCCATGATCTAAACTCCCGAATTTGGAGGGTCAATTCTTTAGGCAAGAGAAATCTTTTCATTTCGTCGGAGGCAAAAAGAGAGCGGGCCCGCTCACTGGGAACCGGAAGGATTCCAAGCTGCAACTTTAGATCGATCACCTTGTCGTCTCGCCTGATCTTGAGCGAGATCGGACTACGAGGAGAGTGCTTTTGAATTTGCGAAGCAACTGATGAGGTGATTTCCTCACCTCCTTTTACCTCCCAGTCGTTGATCTGCAAAATCACATCCCCCATTTTAACCCCACTGGCCTCAGCCGGAGTGCCTGGCGCCACCGTAATGACACGCACGCCAATTCCCACCAATGGCTGCCCTGGCGGCTGAGGCGGAAATCGCCCAAATCTATCGAGAAAATCAGCCCGCATCACCACCCCGAGATATCCCTTCGGCGGAAAATACGCCCTCTCCAGCAAGGCGATCAAGCGAACCCGGATTTCTGGTTCCGAAGAATCAAGATACGTCCGAAGCAGTTCCTTTTTTGCCTCAGCCGGGAAATGAGTCGCCCACGTCGCGATCTCCGCCTGAGCTTTCCCCCTTATGGTGTAGTCAGCATCTGCAAGCCTCGTCAGCTCCGGCTTTTCTCCAGCAAACAAGGAGGCCCCTGCGAGCGTACAGAACAGACAAATTATCAACCGAAACATTTCGATTCATGATAGTTCCAACATCAATTGTGGCAACAACAGACCATAAAAAACGGACCATCCGCAGGGGAAGGTCCGCTTTGATCAAAAATATCGTTTTAGTTTTATGTACCATTCCACTTTTTCTGTGGAACGTCGATCAGGTCTTTGTTGTAGACCTTCACAGTCTTGTGCTTCTCGATTTTTAAATTGTAGGTGTAAACCTGACCATTACGATAAAGCTTCACGCGGTTGACCGCTCCATATGGAGTCTCACCACCCGCAGCCTGCACCGCAGTATAGAGAGTCATTCCCTCACTCCATGGTTTTTGTCCGGGACCTCGGACCTGACCACCCACCGTAAACGCCAGCACGTCCTTGGTTTGATCGCTCTTCGAACTCAACACCTGAAAGACAGGCGAAGAGTAGATCTGTGCCGATTTATACCTGGCCGCAATGCTGGCCGCCAATGCGGTTTCAGTGAGCCCTGATGCTTTAATCGTGCCGATTTTCCACATGTTAATGGTCCCGGAAGAAGAGACAGGATAGGTGCTGTTAAGACGCGCTTGCTCGGAAGTCGGAACTCCGGTGATCGAGATTTGAAGAGTTTGGCTCGGTCTAATTTGCGCAAAGGCATTTCCGAGCGTCAAAGCTCCAATAATTAATGTCAGGATTTTTTTCATTTTTTCTATCGGGGGTTGAGGAGATTGCTCTCCGTTTAGGGTGATTTTTAGTAAAGATCTTCGGTCTTTTGATCTTGTCGCGAATTCCCTTTCTCGTGGTCCGTCGACTGGTGCGCGGTCATTGGCTGAGGGGTCGGATTCTCTTCCATCGCGCTTGGAGCGTAGTAGGTATAGTAACTTGTGTAATATTGATACTGGCTGTCACTCCGAACATCGACGTTATTCAAGACAACTCCAATCACCTGGCCACCGACATTTTCAACCGCCTGCTTCACTCGCATCAGCATGTTGCGTGGGAGCTTGCGGTGCTGGACCACCACCATGGTCAGATCCACCTCACTCGCGAGAACAGCCGCATCACTCACCCCAAGAATTGGCGGAGAGTCAACCAGGACAAGGTCAAAGCGCTGCTTCACGTCCTGAAGGAGTTCGGACATCCGACGGGAGTTCAAAATTCCAGCCGCATCTGCGGGCAGAATTCCTGAAGGCAGGAAGTAGAGATTGTCGACAGGAGTTTGGAGAATGACATCCTCAAGGGCCAAATCCGTCGTGAGATAGTTCGTAAGACCCACCGAGTTGTTAATATCTAAGAACGTGTGGAGGCGAGGACGACGAAGGTCGGCATCGATCATGAGGGTGGTGTATCCACCCTGCGCACAAACATAGGCGAGGTTCACCAAAGTCGTTGACTTACCTTCACCAGCTCCACCGGAGACGACGGTAATCGAATTGTCCTCCGGATTCTTTCGGTTGAACTCGATGTTCGTTCGTAGAATTCGATAAGCCTCGGCATCCGGGCTCATGCCACTCTGCTTGTGAAGGATCCCAACGTCCTTGGGAATCACCGCAAGAACTGGCACTTGCAGATATCGCTCGACATCTTCAAGGCTCTTCACGGACGTATCCAGGTGCTCAAGGAGGAAAGCAATCCCGATTCCAAAAATGAGGCCGACACCGGCTCCCAACAGAAGATTCATTGTGATGTTAGGAAACACTGCGCTGCTGGCACGTTTTGGTTTCTCGTGGAGGGTGATTGGATCCCGGGGCATTTTGAGGAGGACCCGGGCCTCTTGTTGCTTGATTTTCATCTCCCGCAACATGGCACGGGACTGCTCGTAGGTCTCTTTGGCCTGATTGTAAGTGTGCTGCTTCAAGGAAAGGTCCACGGTGTCGTCCTGACGGGCATCCACCATCTCGCTCATTCGGTCAACCTGGCGGTTCACAAGTTCCAACTTGGTAGCAAGGACGGCTTTGAGTGAAACGGCTTCCTTCTGAGCGTATTCCAGTGATCCCTTTGCGCGCTCCTCAACCGCGATAATATCAGGGTGCCTTGCACCCAGTCCCTGCGCAATGAGGGTTGTTCTCATCTCCAATGACTCACGGTGCTGGGTATAGTAGTAGGTCACTTGGTTCTCTGGAAGATCCAAGCCTGCCGCGTAGCGAATCAGGTCCTCATTCGACATTTCCACAAGATTCTTGATCTGGATCTTGATCTGATCCCGTTGGGTTTCGAAATCAGCGAGTCTCTGGCGGGCGTTGCGGAACATGTCCTGCTCTGTCGCACCCAGGGGATTGGAATGTCCGCCATCGAAGTAGGGGATGCCGTATTGCTGAATGAGCACCGTAAGATTCTTTCGATTATCCTGAACCAAATCACTTTGGGCAATCAGTTCCCCGTCGAGAGCTTCCAGGGCACGCTCCGCGCGATCCACTTCGGATTTCTTCCGACGGGTCATGTAGGCTTCGGACACCGCGTCGGCAATTTCCTTGGCGTCGTCCGGCTTGGCATGACGGACCGTAATTTCAATAAAGTCCGTTCCCCGGCGGGGAGTGGTCATCACGATCCCCTTCAAATTAGTGATCACCTCATCCATTTCCATGCTCCAACGAGTTGGAAGATTGATGTCCTCGGCAGCCATCTTCAAAGTTTCAGCGGCAATAATTGTCTCGAACTCGTTCTCCATGTAATTCCGGGTCATCATGGAGCCGGGATTGGCACCTCCCGAATTGCCGATAGGTGAAATCGCAATCATGGACGGGTGGACCTGCACGACCGAGGTGCTCTCGAACTTTCGCGGCATCACCGATGTGATGACGGCTGCCGTCATGAAAACCAACAGAAACGTCAGCAAGATGACTCCGTATCGATTTTTGACCACTTGCCAATAGTCAATGGAGCTTCCAGTTTCGTTTTCGAATTTATTACTACCTTGCATCGTCTGTGAGGGTTTTTGTGTATGGAGAATTGTTGGGCTTTTTCTAGGGACAAAATTCAGCCTTCGCAATGAAAAGACACCGCAAAGGCTGAAATGTTCAGATTTTTCTGTAAATCTTAGAAGGTCGTCGAAACCCCAAGACTGAAGCGATTCCGATCATAATCACGACCGGCGTCAGATGCGAGATCTTCGAAGTTGTAGTTTCCGTTCAACCAGAGGTTGTCGGAAATCTTAAGATTGAACCCAACAAACGCATTCAACAAATCCTCGTCGACAGAAGACGCACCCGGATATCCAGGAAGAAGGTCGTTATACTCCAACATCGCGTAATTCACCCCGGCGTTAAGACCAAGAGATTGAGAGACTTGGTAGTTGGCGGTAAAACCAACACGAAGGGTATCAGAATCACTGTATACAGCGAATGGAGCACCTGGAATATCCAGATTTCTCAATGAGCGCGAATAGTCCTCGACGCCATAACGACCATAAGCCTTGACTGAAAACTGCTCGTTGATTCGCGAGTTCAGAGAAGCCTCGAAGTACGGGCTGCTGCCTGACTCACCACCATCAACATCCCGGAGTTGCACACCAGCACGGATGACACCAGATGTCTGCGGACTGAAACGATGCTCCAAACCGGCAAGAATATACTGGTTCGTCGAATCAGTCACTCCTCCGTCGCCATCAGTGTCAGAGTAGCGATAAGTCAGAGTCGCCACTGTGCGCTCACTCAGCTGATAGCGAAAATCATTGTAGGCAGTCCACGTGGTGCGATCACCACCATCAACATCATCATACGAAAGCCCACTAAAACGGAGCCCGGTATAGGTTGCAAGACGCTCCGACCAACGGTATCCAACGGCGTTGTCCGTTGACCAGCGGAGGTAGTTCCCATTCTGGCGTTGTGACTGGAAACCTGTCGAATAATCAGGCTCCAACTCGTAGCTGAGCCGGTTACGACTCACGAAACGAAGCCTCTCACTCACCCGGTTGGTCCAGTTGAGGTAGAGAGCAGTGGTGAAGGAGGTATCATCCACATCAGCTCCGAGAACATCAAGATTATCGAAGTAATGGATCACTCCAATCTGAGCTCCAACACTCAGAGTCGTCTGTGGCGTATTGTTAAGGAATGTTAGTCCGACATAGGCTTGGCCATACGCGGAAGAATCATCATTCCCAAGAAGCGGAGTTGGATTGTCATCGTATCCAAAGTTAAGGCCGGCAGTCCACTCCAAGGGGAGAGATTCATTTTGGTCATCGTCCGGAGCCAAATCGAAAAGTGACTGCGCACAGAGGGAACCGGCAAGAGCCATTCCAACTGCCGAAGCTGCTACAAATTGTTTTTTCATAAAGATATATTTTAAAGATTGAGTGTCCGCAGGCGCACTGGTCGCTCCTGCGGAAAGAGAATTTTACATACCACTGTGAACTCCGCTATCTTTAACGTTTGTTGCTCCTGGATCGTTTTCCACAGTTGGGAAGTAGAAACCAGGAAACCAATCAGCCGACTTCTCGGTGGGGTCATCAAGACGACTATCGAATGGGTAGTCGAGAGGGTTGAAATCGGGAGCTGGCTTTACGATATCCTCGGAACCTTTGGCATCCTTACTGTCGTCAAGGCCACCCTTTTCAGAATCTCCCTCACCTCCGGCAGCGTCATACTTTTCGAGCACGACCTGCACATTCGAGACGGCTTCGGGAGCAGTCGCGATCGCACACTGGGCGATGATGCGAATCTGAGAAGGAGCCTCTAGAATTGCGGCATTCACGATCTCAGCGACTTGCTTCTTATCAGCGTTAGAAGCGACGATTGCAGCCTTAACAATCTCGCAAGCGCAAGACTCATTGGCGGCGACATTAGCAGCGACGATATCAAGCACTTTGCTTGAATCAGCGGTGACTGCGGCTTTCACAGCGTTACTCAACTTGACGCAGTCAGCCACATCAGCAGATGCAAGTGGCGCAGCGGCAAGAAGAAGTGCCGTAAGTGCGAATTTCAGCGTATTTTTCATGGTTTTTAGATCTTGGTTGTTAAGGGTGAACCGTTATCAAATTTAGGTTTTTGGAGCGGGTAGAGGGAATCGAACCCTCATGATCAGCTTGGAAGGCTGGAGCTTTACCATTAAGCTATACCCGCGTCACTGAGTAGAGGATTAACTGCCCGTCGAAGAGACCGCAAGGTTTTTTTTCACTTAGATCGGGTCCTTTTTTAAGTCAGCTTCTACTTGCCATGGCTCAAAAAGCAGGATGAATATTAAAAATCTTCCCTCAAGAGCCGGAAATCTTAAATATTTTCAAGGGTTATAAACCGGTCGGATGATCCACGAAGGTTTCTTCTACCCCGAAAATCCGGGTCAAGAGTCCTCCCAACGCCCTGACGCCCAAGGTTTCCGTCGCATAGTGGCCCGCATACAGGACATTCAATCCCAGCTCCTCTGCAAGCGGATGGCTCCAGTGGGGTCCCTCCCCGGTCACGAACGTATCCACTCCTTCCCCAGCCATCGCCTCAACCTCGCTACCGGCCCCTCCCGTGATTACCCCGACTCGTCCGGCTCGATTTTTTTTCTCTCCCCGGAGCAAAACCGGACCTCCCACCACCTCGGAGAGACGGTGTTGCAGGTCTTCCAGATTCCCCTCAAACACTCCCTTCCTCCCAAGCTGAATTCCCTTCCAGTCAAAAAAAACGACGCCATCACCCATCCCCAGTTCTCTCGAAAGCAAAACGTTGTTCCCATATTCGGGATGAATATCCAATGGAATATGCGAACTGTAGATTGCAAGACCTGCATCCATCGCAAGCTTCAGCTTTTCATAATTGGCTCCCGTGATTTGTCTCACCCCCTGCCAAAAGAGGCCATGATGCACCACCAGGAGGTCCGCCCTTGCTTCAACCGCCTTCCGAATCACCGGCAGACTCGCGTCCACCGCACAAGCCACCTTTGTGACCTTGCCACCATTCTGCAGCTGGAGCCCATTGTGCGCCCCCGGATAATCCGGAATCTCCCTGGTTCGCAACTCACTCTCCAAAAAACCAATGACCTCCGCCAAATTTGCCATGCCGCAATCAAGTCCCCCGCCTCCATTCACGCAATAGAAAAGGCCGCCAAGTCCTCTGACAAAGGACTTTCCACCCTCACCCCCGCCCCTTTCCACTCAAATTCCATCCATCTGCCATGCAGAGCCTGCCGATCCAATATTAACCGCGCTGCCAATTCCCTCGTCCACCCCTGGTCCAAAAATTCCAAATACGCCCCCTCCTCACCCCCGTAGATCTTGTCGCCCACCATGGGAAAGCCGACATGCTCCAAATGAACCCTGATCTGGTGGGTCCTTCCTGTCTCCGGAAGACACTCCACCAAAGAAAATCTTCCCTCCGCCCTCACAAATCTCTCCCGCACCACGAAACACGTCGTACTTTGTTTTCCCTCCCCATGAACCCCCTGTCGCACCCACACCTTACTTTCCTCGAATTCCCCTCTCCTCCTCAAACCCGTCTCCACCCGGAGATCGTCCCACTCCGGCCATCCCCGCACAATCGCGAGATACCCCTTTCGGATCTCCCGCCTCCCCATCATCTTCCCGAGCTTCCGCGCCACCTTGCTCGACTTCGCCACGAGGACACATCCACTCGTCTCCCGGTCCAATCGGTTGACAAAAAAATACTCCTCCTTTGGTTTCCATCCCTTCAACACCCCCAACAAAGTCACCTCGTCCCGCCTCCCCGTCGGATGCATAATCAATGGCGCAGGTTTCCCCACCACCAGCCAATCGTCATTCTCTACCAAGACCTCAAAATCCGTTCGCGCCGGGATCCTCAAACTCACCCGCACATAAAATCGCTTTTCAAAACTCCCTTCCAGTCTAAAACCCCGCTCATGTCCCACATGGAGCACACGCTGGCATCCGAAGCCACCCTCGAAGGCACCTCCCTCCACACCGGAGAAAAAGTCACCCTCACTCTTAAACCCGCTCCCGAAGGCTACGGCTTCAAATTCCGCCGCGTTGACCTCCCCGACAAGCCCTTCATCGACGCCTGCGTCTCCAAAGTCCAGACCGTCGAACGCGCCACCACCCTTGCCGAAGGCTCCGTCCGCGTCCACACCGTCGAACACGTCCTCTCCGCCCTCGTCGGACTCGGTGTCGACAATGCCCTCGTCGAAATGGACGCCAACGAGCCCCCCATCGGCGATGGCTCCTCCCGCCCCTACGTCGAACTGATTAAAAAAGCCGGCCTCCAGGAACAAACCGTCCCCCGCAAGGTCTGGGAAATCCGCGAGCCCATCCACCTCGAAACCGGCGACGGCTCCCTCATCACCATCGTCCCCGACAAAAAATTCCGCGTCTCCGTCACCAACGTCGGAAAAGACGGCCGCTTCGTGCAATACTTCTCCACCGTCGTCACCCCCGAGCTCTACGAAAAAGAAATCGCGCCCGCCCGCACCTTCACTTTTTACGAAGACATCAAGCCCCTCCTCGACAAGGGTCTCATTAAAGGTGGCTCTCTCGAAAACGCCGTCGTCGTTCGCGGAGAGGAAATCATGTCAAAGGAGCCCATGCGCTTCGACAACGAGTTCGCCCGTCACAAAGCCCTCGATCTCATCGGCGACCTCATGCTCAGCGGCAGAAAGTTCAACGGCCACGTCATCGCCGTCAAACCCGGTCACGGACCGAATACCGAAGCCGCCAAGGCCCTCCGGAAAAACTACGCCGCCATGCGCTCCATGGTGCCGCCGCTCAAGCTCCCCGAAGCCGAAGCCGTCCTCGACATCAAGGACATCCTCAAGATCCTCCCCCACCGTTACCCCTTCCTCCTCATTGATCGCGTCACCAACTTCTCCTCCGAGATGAAGTGCACCGCCATCAAGAACCTCACCATGAACGAGGAGTTCTTCCAGGGCCACTTCCCCGGCCACCCCGTCATGCCCGGTGTCCTCCAGCTCGAGGCGATGGCCCAAACCGCCTCCATTCTCATCATGCGCATGCCCGATAATCAGGGAAAAATCGGCTACTTCCTCAGTGCCGACAAAGTCAAATTCCGTAAACCCGTCGTCCCCGGCGACACCCTCTTCATCGACGCCGAGATCCTCTCCTTCCGCCGCACCATCGGCACCGCCGTCGCCACCTGCTCGGTCAATGGCCAGATCGTCTCAAGCGCCGAACTCAAGTTCGCCGTCGTCGACGCCTGATTTTTTGGTGGCGCTCGATTTTAGATAAATCCGCTCCCTCAGCCACGTTCCAGCAGCAGCATGAAAAAATTCTTCCCCCTGCTCTTTCTAACCGGGCTTCCTTTGAGCGCATTCGACGTCCCTAAAAGTTTCTTCAAAATCGCCAAGCTGGAGGAAGCCCGCGCCGAAGCTACCGCAAAACCAAAAGCGATCGGATTCCTCATCACCGATCTCAAAATGCAGCCTTCCTGACCAACCTGTTCAGGAACCGTCAGTGTGACGGTCGCGAAAGAGCTCAAGCGCATGACCGCCCCCGTCATCGTCGACATTAACAAGGAAACCGGACAACTCCCGCCTCTCGTGGCCAAGGCCTACCGTGAAGCCGGTGGCGCCATGCCGATTGTGATCCTCGCCGACCCCGGCCTCACCAAGATTTACGGCACCTACTCCCATCCCCAGCTCAAGGGTCAAAACTACCGCGACATCTTCCGCGATGCCAAACGCGCCATCAGCGCCGACATCAAGGAAAAGACCTTCAACATCACGCTCGAAAAACCCGGGAGGTCCGGGGAGAAGACCGCCACCACGACCGCCACCGCTGCTACCACTCCAGCTTCTCCCGGAGTCGAAAAACCCGTACCGACAGTAAAGAAGGACATCATCAAGATCGACAACCCCACCATGAAATCCTGGAAAAGTTCACGGGGCTTCACCATCGAAGCCAAACTCGTCGAAGTCGAAGACAAGAAAACCTTCGTCCTTGTCACCAGTGGCGGTCAAACCCTTCGCGTCACCGGCGACCAGCTCTCGCTGACTTCCCTCAACGAAGCCAGGAAACTCGCCGGCCTCGAATAGGCGAATCTCAAGCAACTCTTTTCAAAGCCCGTCCGGCCCCATGGCCGCCGGGCTTTTTTGTGCCCACGTTGCCCTTTTCCCCGCACCGCTTGCGCCAGGATTTACTCTGGCACAGAAAATGTTAGTCCTTCACCCGTGAACACCATCGATCTCACCCACATCGGTCTCGAATCAAAAACCATCGTCCGTAATCCCGCCGCCTCGCGCCTTTATATGGACGCCATCCGCTACGAGCCGTCGACCTCCCTTTCCGCCTTCGGTGCCCTCATCGCCTACTCGGGGGAAAAAACCGGCCGCTCTCCCGGCGACAAGCGCATCACCGAAAACGAGGCCTCCAAAGACCACGTCTGGTGGGGCAATATCAACATGCCCATCGACGAGCACACTTTTGAGATCAATCGCGAACGCGCCAAAGACTACCTTAACACCCGCGAACAACTCTACGTCATCGATGCCTTCGCCGGCTGGGATCCCGAAAACCGCATCAAGGTCCGCGTCATCTGCACCCGCCCCTATCACGCCCTTTTCATGCAGATCATGCTCATCAATCCCTCCAAGGAGGAATTGGCCGACTTCGGCGAGCCCGATTTCACCATCTACAATGCCGGCCAA
This sequence comes from uncultured Verrucomicrobiales bacterium, assembly GCA_937916505.1. Classification (GTDB taxonomy): domain Bacteria; phylum Verrucomicrobiota; class Verrucomicrobiia; order Verrucomicrobiales; family Akkermansiaceae; genus SW10. The sequence continues at coordinate 17,833 of CALFSW010000424.1, forward strand.
TTCCCCGCCAACCGCCTCACCGCCGGCATGACCTCAAAGACTTCCATCGATGTCTGCTTCGAAGAACAGGAAATGGTCATCCTTGGAACCGAATACGCCGGTGAGATGAAAAAAGGCGTCTTCACCCTCATGCATTACCTCATGCCGATGAAGGGGCACCTCTCGATGCACTGCTCTGCCACCGCCTGCCCGGAGAGCAACCGCTCCGCCATCCTCTTCGGTCTCTCCGGCACCGGTAAAACGACCCTTTCCGCCGATCCCTCCCGCATGCTCATCGGAGACGACGAACATGTCTGGACCGACACCGGCGTCTTCAACATCGAGGGCGGCTGCTACGCCAAAGCGATCGATCTCTCGAAGGAAACCGAACCCGACATTTACAACGCCCTCCACTACGGCGCCGTCCTCGAAAATGTCGTCCACGACGAGGACTACAACGTCGACTTCCACGACACCTCCCTCACTCAAAACACCCGTGGAGCCTACCCCATCGAGTTCATTGACAACGCCCAGGTCCCCTGTATCGCCGGGCACCCCACCGACATCATTTTCCTGACCTGCGATGCCTTCGGCGTCCTCCCGCCCGTCTCCAAGCTGAGCGAGGAACAGGCCATGTACCACTTCATCTCCGGTTACACCGCCAAAGTCGCGGGCACCGAAATGGGCGTCACCGAGCCCACCGCCACCTTCTCGGCCTGCTTTGGCGCCCCCTTCCTCGTCCTGCACCCCTCCCGATATGCCGAGCTCCTCGCGGAAAAGATGAAGGATCACAAGGTCAACGTCTGGCTCGTCAACACCGGCTGGATTAAAGGAGGCTACGGGGTCGGGGAACGTATTAAGCTGAAATACTCCCGCGCCATCGTCGAGGCCATCTACAATGGGAAGCTCGCCGAAGCTCCCACCGAAACCGACCCCATCTTTGGCTTTGAAACCATCACTGAAGCTCCGAATGTCCCCTCCGGGATCATGGTTCCCCGAACCAGCTGGTCCGACCAATCGGCCTTTGACCAATCAGCCCGAAAGCTAGCCAACCTCTTCCTGGAGAACTTCGAAATATACAAGGAAGGCACCAGCCCGGAGATTGTGAGCGGAGGGCCAAAGGCGATCTAAATCAGAGCCATCTTCTCCCAACAGGCTTCTCTGTATGGATTTTGGAGGATTCCCTCCCAAGAAATAAAGTGTGAATTTCCACCCACTGATCGTATTTCTGGATGAATCGTGGCCGAATTGACGT
>CALFSW010000425.1 GCA_937916505.1 uncultured Verrucomicrobiales bacterium
TAGGTCAGTTTTTCGTGATCGAGACCGAGTTGATGAAGCACGGTGGCCCAAAGATCGTAAACAGAGGTGGGATCCTGGATGGCATGGTAGCCGAGATCATCGGTGGCCCCGTAGACCGAGCCCCCTTTGAATCCCCCACCGGCCATCCAAACCGAAAAGCCATACGGATTGTGATCGCGGCCATCGCTTCCCTGGGAAAAAGGAGTGCGGCCAAATTCACCGGCCCAGACCACGATTGTTTCATCGAGCAAGCCACGTTGCTTGAGATCCCGGAGAAGAGCGGCGATGGGCTGGTCAATTTGCCGGGCCATCGCACCGTGGCCTTTTTCAATCGCGCCGTGCTGATCCCACGGATTGGCGGCTCCTCCCGCTCCGATTCCGACACTGAGGCAACTCAGTTCCACAAAGCGCACTCCTTTTTCCACCAATCGACGCGCGAGAAGCGCCTGGCGCGCGTAGTGCGCGGTGTCTTGATTGGCATGGTTGAGGCCATACATCTCTTTCGTCGCTTCGGATTCGTCCGAGAGGTCGGTCACTTCCGGAACGGCCGCTTGCATGAGCGAGGCCGTTTCATAATTCCGCACCGCTGCCTCAACTTTTTTGTCCTGGGCGGTGAGATCTGAGAATCCGTCATCGAGAGAACGAATGAAATCGAGCCGCTTTCGTTGAATCATGCGGTCCTCTTGCGGGAGAACATGAGGCACCGGCTCAGCGGAATCAGCTTTGATGACGGAAGCCTGGTGATGGCCGGGCAAAAATCCATTTCCATACATGCCCACCCCTCCGTGGGGAGGAACGGCGTTGCCACTTTGCAAGACCACGAAGGAAGGAAGGTTTCGGTTCCCGCTCCCAAGACCATAGCTCACCCACGCTCCGGCGCTGGGATGCCCCATGAAGGGAAAGCCGGTATGAAAAGCGTAATTCCCCTGGGCGTGTTCATTGACCTTCGAAGTCATCGAGCGAACAACGGCAAGATCGTCGGCACACCACTTCTGAATCTCGGGAAACATCGAGCTGATCTCAAGGCCGCTTTGGCCGCATTTTTTGAAATCAAAGGAGCTCCCGAAAATCTTCCCGTTGTTGTTGAACTGGGTGCGCTCCACTTTGACCGGCATCGGCTTGCCGTGCATCTTGCGGAGCTTCGGCTTGGGGTCAAAGGAATCGACATGGGACACCCCGCCCGACATGTAGAGAAAGATGACGTTCTTGGCCTTCTTCTTACCACCGATGACCTTGGCCCCGACCTGTTCTGCCATGAGGCTCGCCAGTGCGATGCTGCCAAATCCCGTCGAAGTCTGCGCGAGCATGTCGCGTCGTGTCATGTTACCGAACATAGATAAATTCCTTTGAGTTAAAGAGGGCGTGGGCGAGATCTGACAGCGGAGTCGAGGGCCGGGAGCCACGCTTCATATTGCTTTCGCGATCCCGGAGAGCGGCAAGTTGAGCTTCCAATTTCTGAAGTGTGTTTCGCTGGGGCTCCGTAAGTTGTTTCAACATTTCATCCCGCGATGGCGGCATCTCCATCCCGAGAGACAGTCCCACCTCCTTGTCGGTCAGCGCCCGATCGAAAAGCCGGGCTTCATCGATCTTCCCGGAAAGAAGTCTTCCGCCATCCGGCTGACCGTGTCGAAATCCAATGATGGCCTGGGACTTTCCCTTCTGAAAACTCTGCAACCCGGCCTTTCGATAGGCCTTACCGTATTTCCCCCCATCGCGATACACCTGGATCATGCCATTCTTCGCGTAAGTCATCGTGATCCAAACCGGGCGCTTGGTGGCCTCGTTCTCCCGCGGCCCGCCGGGCACCTGGGTCCGGCTGTGAAACTCACTTCCCGGCAACCATTCCCCTGGCAGGCCTTCCGCAAAGACGATGCTGTCAAAGATGTGCCCATCAAGTGTTTGAATTCCGAAGGCTCCCCCGCCCTGCTGCGTCAGGTTGTCAAGCTGCACGAGAACTTGCAGGGTCTTCTCCCCGAGATCCCGATCAAGCGGCGGGCTCGTGAAGCATCCGCCTTTACGCCCCACGATGAGCATTCCGTTTTCGATCACGGCCCCTCCATGGAGTTTGCCATCAAGCTTGCCCATCTGATCGCGGGTGTCCTTTTCAAAATCCCAACGTGAGATCGGTTTGGGAATGTTTTTTGCAGGAGTCTTCCGGGGAGGCTCCTTCGATATTGCGAGGGACTCAAGTTTGGCAATCCCGGCCTCCACTCCCTGAATCTCGCCTTGCAGTTTCTCACGACCGGTCCTCTGCAGGTTCCGTTCGGCTTCCATAAGCTCCATGAAGGCCTTCACTCTCTTTAACTCATCGGAATTTGGTTTCCGGGAGAAAGCGACTTCATAGGCATGCGTCACCTTGTCAGCCATGGTGTCCCCTTGAACCTTGTCCGACCATTGTTCCGCGAGGTCCATGACCCAGCGCGAATTCAACATGGTGAGAGACTGGGCGGGCACGTTGGTTTCGTCGCGACGGCCTTTTCCACCCAGCGGAACGGGAGCATTGAAGGTCTGCAGGAAAGGATCGAGCCGGTTCCGCTGGGTGCGCACGTAGACACTGCGCCGGCGACTCTTGCCATCGACGGTGTTGCCAAACATCTGCTCGTCCAACGAACCAGAAACCGTGATGAGGGCGTCGCGGATGGCCTCGGCTTCGAGCCGCCGAAGCGTAAAGTGTGAGAGCAGCCGGTTATCCGGATCCTTTTCCCTGGCCCGCGAGCCCGGTGAACTGGAACGCTGCCACGCTTCAGTGAGAACAAGCTCGCGAATGAGCTTTTTAATGTCCCATCCCTCTTTGACAAAGCGCGCCGCAAGATAATCGAGCAGCTCGGGATGGCTGGGCTTCTCGCCAAGCCGCCCGAAGTTATCGACGGTTCGCACCAGACCAGCTCCGAAGAGGTGATGCCAAACCCGATTCACCAAGACCCTTGCCGTGAAGGGATTGTCCTTTCTCAGAAAATCCTGCGCGAGCTCAAGTCGACCGCTCATTTTTGTCTCGTAGGGTTCCTTGTCGATGGCCTCCAAAAAACGTCGCTTCACCAAATGGGCGGGCTTCATGTGATTCCCCCGCACATAGAATTCCTGATCGTGGGCATCGGCCTCCCAAACGCCCGGCGCACGCACCGGAACAGCGAGAGAGTTCTCCAACTCGCGATACTTTTTCAGAAGATCTCCGCCGATGGACGGGTCATTGGGCAAAATACCAACCTGCAAAAGTTCATCGAGGAAAGTCGCTTGCGAGTCGGACATCCCGCCATTCAACCATGCGGAAAAGGCCTCGCCAAAAAGACGCTTGAAAAAGACCGTTGGAGAATCCCCCGGACGGTAGCTGGAACTCATGAACTCCTTCATTTTCTGAAGCTCCCGGTCCGAAGGATTGCCGCTCCCTTTTTTTGAAACAACGGCAGCGGAAATTCCAAACCATGACCGTTCGTCGTTCTTGGCAAGAATGGGTTGGTCTTGGGCGGTGCTTAGTTCGAGATGAATACGGTCGCCTTTCCAGTAGTCGAGATCGTGGCGAATCCATCTCCAGTGGTTCGATTTGAGCTCATTCGAGGGAAAAACCGTTCCGTTCCGCGGATAGTTTTGCACCGAGTATCGCGCCACCGCATTGCCGCTTCCACGGACGCGCATCCAGACTTCTTCGTCCCCTGCGAGTCCGATCCGTGGAGAGATCGCCACCCCGCGATCCTTGTCGCTGAGGGTGTGGGAATAGAGACCGGCGGGGTAGATTCCGGTGAGGACCGATTTGCCGCCCGGCGCAATGGCGTAGGCGCCACTTTCGCTGAGCCCGTCAATGTCCTCGCCATGTTTTGCCCATGCCTCAAGTTCCGGACCGAACCATTGGGATTCATTTCGGGAAGCTTCCTGATTCGGAATTCCTTTGAGATAAGCAGCCATGTCCTTTCGGCCGTCATCCCAAGCGCGGAGGAAGAGGAAGTCGTTCTTTTTACGACCGTCCTTGAAGAGGTTTTCCGGCGTTTCGATGAACCGCTTGGCCCAGTTCTCTTCATCGATCAGCCAGTGTTTGATCAGTGCTTGTTTGATCCGCAGCTTAAGCTTCCTCATCTCGGCGCGGGATGCTTTTTCATCAACGGCATCGACCCGCACCACGCCCGGCTTGGTGGAACCAAAAATTCCAAAGAGCGCGTAGTAGTCTTCCTGACTGATGGCATCGAACTTGTGATTGTGGCATCGGGCACAGGAAACGGTGAGCCCTTGGAAAGCCTTGGTGACGACGTTCACCTGATCATCGGTGAAGCGGACCTTTTCATCGAGAGCATCGGTTGGGGCGAAGCCATGAAAGACCATTCTTAAGTGAGCGGTGCCAAGAGCGGACTCATTTCGGCCCTCCTTAATGCGGGGGTTTTCAAGAAGGTCGCCCGCGAGGTGCTCGGTCACGAGAGTGTCGTAAGGGACGTTTTCATTGAGAGCGCGAATGAGATAATCGCGGTATTGCCAGGCATTGTTGATCGCGGGGTCGCCTTCGCTTCCGTGTGAGTCGGCATAGCGAATCCAGTCCATCCAGTGACGCGCCCAACGTTCGCCAAAGCGGGGCGATGCGAGAAAGCCATCCACGAGGCGATCCCAACGATCCGGCCTTTTGTCAGCGAGGTAGCTTTCCACTTCTTCAATCGAGGGCGGAACTCCGCGGAGCGCAAAGCTCACGCGCCGAACCAAAACCCGGTCATCCGCTTTCGCTCCTACTTCCAGGCCAGCCGCCACGATTTCCTTCTTCAAAAAACGATCAATCGCCGCGCCCTCGCCCGCAGGTGGTGCGACTCCTCGAACCGGTTGGAAACTCCACCATAGTTTGCGGCGCTCCATCACTTGCTCCCAATTGCTGTCTTTCGCAACCTCCTCATCCGATGGAGGATCATCGCGGGGATCGGGAGCGCCCATCGCGATCCATTCGATGAAGTCAGCGATGACCCGCTCATCCAGCTTCACTCCGTCCTTCGGCATCTCCATGTCTTTTTCCTCATGCCGGAGGATCTTGATCAAATAACTGTCTTCGGGTTTTTCAAAATCAAAGAGATCATCGGAGTCGCCTCCCTCGGCCATGGCAGCCCGATGGTCGAGAGCCAGCCCGCCCTTTTTCTTCCCGCCTGTTCGATGGCATTCGTAACAATCCTGGGCGAGGATCGGTCGGATCCTTTTCTCGAAGAACTCGATTTTCTCAGGACTTGGTTTTTGGGCCCAAGCCAGGCCCGTTAGGGATAGAAAGATGAACCATCGAATCACAGCCTTCTTCTACGCCAATCCACCCCACCGATCTATCTCGAAAACATCCCCACCAAAGACCGGCTCTCAAGGCTCGACCCAGCCAAGAGTGCGGATGCCGACGATTTCCACCTGACGGTGTTGGGCATCGTCAGGAGAGATCTTGACATCAACGGTCGCCCGGAGGGACCCCATGGAGATCTTGGCATTGACTTCAGCAAAGAAGGCAGACGTCTTATCGACATAGCCGTAAATTGGGATATCGAGATCGGGGCTCGCGAGAGCAAAGGCGAGCCACTTCTCCCGGTCCTGGAAGTTACGGATGTAGTGGTCACTGGGTTGCGGAAAAATCCGCACGGTCGCTTCGGTCACTTTTCCCTCGAGAATTTCAATCCAGGACGCGGTGCCGTAGCGGGCATAGGCATCCCAATCGACGCGGGGGCCGTCCGGGGTTCCGATGACACAAAGGAAGCGCTGCCCTCCATCAGGGAGTTTGGCCAGGAAGGTGGAATACTGGGTATTGTTCGCGGTGATATTCTTCTGGGGAATGATTTGATGGGCGATAGCTTCGCGGGCATCCGGAGGATATTGGGAAAGGCGCTTGCTAACCTCTTCGGGATGGCGGACCCACTTGAGCCGTTCTTCGAGATCGGAGGTGAAGGCGAAGTTCTTGGCGACGGTGAGAGGGGGAAGATCGTAAAGAGTGGAATCAGGAACCGGAAGATTCTTATAGGAATTGATGTCCGCGGACGGAGGCGATTGTAGAGCGGAGGGAGAAGGATTGGCTTTGTTCAAGGACCAGAAGGAACCGATGGCAAGGGGAATGCCAGCGAGGCCACCGACACAGAGAGTGAGAATTAGAACCTGCTTTTGTCGGGAACCCGCTTGCTCGGGATCTTGCTTCCCTGAAAGCCAGGCTGGCTCGTCGAGATCAACGTTTCTTGGCTCGCGTTCCGTGAGTTCAACCTCTTTCCCCCAGTTAAAAGGTTTTGCTCGCCCCTCTTTTTCCTCGGAGTCACTCATGACGATAAGATGAGACGCTTTTACGATTCAAAAAAGGATTTTTACGGGGAGTGATGGCGGTTACGGGGACAAATTCACCCGGCTCCTGCCAGCTGGCGATCAGGAGCTGATCGGGTCTGGGAGGATTCCTCCAGGCTACTTTCCAGGGCTGGTCGGATCGGACGAAGAAAGATTGTTTTCGCAAGGCGGGGCGTCGGGAGATGGTATTATTCTCACAACGTTATGAAACTCTTCTCATCCCTTCTCCTAATCACCACTCTTCTCTCTCATTCAGAACCCCTGACTCTTCCGCTTTGGAGCGGAGAGGTCCCCGGAGAAAAAGACCAGAAGGTGGGCAAAGAAAAGGCCGAGGATAAAAACAAGGACGGCATCATTCGTATCTCCAATGTCAGCAAGCCAACGATCACAGTCTATCAAGCTCCAGCTGATAAGGCCAACGGAGCTGCCATCATCGTGGCCCCCGGAGGAGGTTATGGAATTCTCGCTTCCTCGCACGAAGGCACCGATGTTTGTGAATGGCTCAATGATCTGGGAGTCACCGCGATTCTCTTGAAATACCGGGTTCCCCGTCGGGCCAATCTTGCGAAGCATCACGCACCCATGCAGGACGCTCAGAGAGCAGTCAGCATGGTCAGATCAAAAGCCGCCGACTGGAAAATCGACCCCAAGCGGATTGGCCTCCTGGGATTCTCGGCAGGGGGCCATTTGACCGCAACGGTCCTAACCTCGGATGGCTCGGTGAGCTTCCCGAAGGAGGATATCGACCAGCACTCTCCCATCCCCGATTTTGGTCTCCTCATTTACCCGGCCTATTTGAAGAGCGAAAAGGACCCGAATGAGCTCGTCCCCGAAGTCTCGGTCGACTCGAAAACACCGCCGTCATTTGTCGTGATCGCTCATGGCGATTCACGTTTCGTGGAGGGAGCGGCCCTCTATTACCTCGCCATGCACCGCGCCAAACGTCAGTGCGAACTTCACATCTACGGAAAAGGCGGCCACGGATATGGGATGAAGGACATTCCCGAAAGAGTGGGTGAATGGACCGTTCAGGCAGGTGGCTGGATGAAAGAAATGGGGCTCCTTGAGACCGCCCCAAAGTGAGTCATTCCCGGACCTGCGACTGCATCACCTTTTTTGGCTTTCGATTGATGTCGTAAATCCCCCAGTGCTTTTCCGCACCCAGGGGGTTGTTGGGATCGCCTTTCCAATCTTCATCGAGGGCCTCGAAGAAGAAAATCGTGATCTTGGTTTTCTCCGCCCAGGCTTTCATCTCCTGATAGTAGCGGGCTTGGGCCTTCTCATTGGCACGCTCCCCAAACTCGGAAGCAACAGTGGCCCACCCGGCTTCGGTAATGACGGGAGTTGAAAGGAGAATCCAGCCCCAAGGGTATATTTTCGGGTGAAACTCACCCTCTTCCTGACCCTTGCGGCCACAACTCTGCTCCACGCAAAATCCTACGTCCTCATCGTCGTTGACGATCTCGGCTACATGGATATCGGAGCCTACAATCCAAAGACCTTTTACGAGACTCCCAACGTCGATCGGCTTGCGAAATCCGCTTTAAAGTTCACCAATGGTTACGCCGCAAATCCGGTTTGCTCCCCCACCCGCTTTGGAATCCAAACCGGCCGCTACCCCACCCGCAAAGATGCCACCAATTTTTTCTCCGGGAGACGCGGAGGAAAATTTGCCTGCGCTCCGCTTCACGATCGCCTGGACCATGACGAACTCACCATTGCGGAAGCGCTCAAGGAACAGGGCTATGCCACCTTCTTTGCCGGAAAGTGGCACCTCGGCCCGACCGAAGAATTTTGGCCGAAAAAGCACGGTTACGATGTCAACGCGGGCGGCTTCAAGGCCGGCGGACCCTATGGCGGGAAAAAGTATTTCTCACCCTACGGGAATCCCAGGTTGAGTGATGGACCGGATGGCGAACACCTCCCCGACCGATTGGCGATGGACACCTGCAAATTCATGGAGACCAACAAGGAGAAGCCTTTCTTCGCCATGCTCTCCTTCTACTCGGTTCACACGCCACTCATCGGACGCCCCGACCTCGTTGCGAAATACAAAAAGAAAGCCGCTAAAATTAATGGTGAGGAATTTGGAGACGAAGAACAGATCTTTGGAAAGAAGCCACGCAAGGTGCGCATTCTTCAGAAGCATGCGGTCTATGCCGCCATGGTGGAAGCAATGGATCAGGCCGTCGGCAAGGTGATGAGGAAAATTAAGGATCTGGGACTGGAAGACGAAGTGGTCATTTGCTTCACCTCGGACAATGGCGGACTCTCCACATCGGAAGGCTCCCCGACTTCCAACCTCCCCCTCCGCGGAGGAAAGGGATGGATCTACGAAGGCGGCATTCGCGAGCCCTTCATCGTGAAGTGGCCCGGAGTGACCAAGCCGGGCTCAACGAGCGACGAGCCGGTCATGAGCACCGACTTTTTCCCTACTTTTGTCAAAGCTGCCGGCGGAAAAATCAAGGGAACCGTCGATGGAATCGATCTCCTCCCTCTGATGAAGGGCGGTGAAATGAAGCGCGAGGCCCTTTACTGGCACTACCCGCACTACAGCAACCAGGGAGGATTTCCCTCGGGAGCGATTCGCATGGGCGACTGGAAGCTGGTCGAGCGCTACGAAGACGGACGCGTTCACCTTTACAATCTCAAGGACGACATTGGCGAAAAGAATGACCTCGCCAAAGGGAATGAGGAAAGAGTCAAAGCGATGCGCTCAAAGCTGCATGCCTGGTATCAGGAGACGGACGCCAAGTTCCTTCAAAAGAAGAAAGGTCAGAAGGAAGAGCCCTGGCGGCCATAGCGGGCGCAGTTCAACCTTGAATGGTGCGCTCCCGGATCTCGGGAGTCACCGCATCGGCGGGCTCGCGTTTGAGGCCCAGTTCCCGGGGGCTCTCCCCGACCCAACTGGTTTTCCTTTTTGCAACGGTAATGCTTCGCTTTGCCGGATCAAAGGTGAGGGTCGTGAACAGAGCATCCCGATAGGGGCTGGTGAACTTGAGCGCAGGATGCTTTGCGTGGATCGCAGGTGGATAGCTTTCGTGGGCAAACTTCGATCCAAGCCAGTGGTAGGAAGCGGAATTGAGGTGAAGATATTGAACTCCGCCCACCTCGAGCAAATGATCGATATGCGTATGTCCGTTGATCGCCAGCACAATCTTGTCGGCATGCTCTGAGAGGATTTTTTGGATCTCAGCAGCATTGTCGATGGGCGACGGTCCGGCAATGGGTTGGTGGGAGATGATCAAAACCGGCCCCTTGATCTCCGCGAGGGTTTCTCGCAACCAGTCGGCCTGGACTTTCCCGACAAACTGCGGATATCCCCCTTTGTGAGTCGGTGATCCCTTCTCATTGGCATCCAAAACGACGAGATGGAGACCTCCTGCTTCGTGATGATAATAAGGTGATTTGATCCCCCACGAATCGAGACAGTCTTGCGTGCTCAAACCACCGTCCGTGTCGTGATTCCCGATGACATGGAGCGAGACTTCGTTTGCCTTGTTGAAT
>CALFSW010000426.1 GCA_937916505.1 uncultured Verrucomicrobiales bacterium
CTAGCAAGTATTTTTCGATTTGGTGGGGCGTTGTTAAAAAGGAAGGGGAGTTGGCTCCATGGAAATGCCAAAGAATGAACTGTCCAGCACCTAAGATTACCGTTTAACCTTCTGCCACTAACTGTGTTAGCCCCAGCCCATTTCCCCCATCTCATGAAATCCTCTCTTCTTCTCCCAACACTCTTTTTCCTGGCAGTCGCTCCCATCTCCAGAGCGGTCCAGATTTCCACAGATCCGTTTTTGACAGGGGAAGGAAACTACGTCTCAGGTATCAACAATCTGATCAGCCAAGGTCCCGCGATCACCGGCTATAACGGTAACTGGTTGCCCGCCTACGGCGGTGCTCAATCACCGGACGTTCTCGAAACCGGCCTCGCATACGCCGGCCTCACCCCGGTTGGCGGTGCCGTCAGTTACACCGGCGGCGGAAACGGGCGCTGCGGGCGCATCCTCAGCTCCGGCTACGACAATAACTATTCCGGCTCGATCTACGTCGGCGTTCTCATTCAACTCGAGACCGCGAGCAGTGATTACCGTGCCTTCGAACTCCACGAGGGAGGTTTTGATGATGGCGGCAACCGTAGATTACAAATCGCTGTCGGTGAACCGGTCGGCGGCATTGTTCCGGCCGGCGATTTTGCGCTGCGCATTAACGAATCCACCGGGATGTCGCTCGGCGCGCACGATGCGGACGTCAACCTTTTCATCATCCGCATCGATTTTTCCGACTCGGCAGTCAGCGACACCATCACGGTCTATCGCAACCCGACGGACCTCACCGTGGAAGCCAACAACACTGCTACGGCCACGATTTCGAATGTCAATTTTCGTTTCGATCGGACCTCGTTCGCGCGTTTCAACGACAGCACGGGCGTTGCCTTCGACGAACTTCGCATCGGCACCACCTTCAACGACATCACCGGGACGGTGAACCCCGATGCCGACGGCGATGGCATGGATGACGGATGGGAGTTCCTCAACAACGTCGATGATCCGAACGCCGATGTGGATAACGATACGCTCTCAAATCTCGCGGAATTCCTCGCTGGCTCCGACCCGAACCAGGCCGATACGGATGGTGACATGATCAACGATCCGGCCGAACTCGACGGCAGCGGGAACGCGTTCGACGGAGCCACGACGCTCGTGGATAATCCGGACTCGGACGGCGATTCGGTGAACGACGGTGACGAGGTTAGCAGCGCCAATGGCTCCATCACCAACCCAAACAATGCGGACACCGACGGAGATGGCGAGAACGACGCCATTGAGATCGAGGCCGGCACCGATCCACGGGATCCCGCAAGCAACTCTGCGGCGCTCGGAAATTTCATCACCGACGGAACCCGCGACTCGCTCTACCTCGACCCGCTCGCGGTGCAGGGCATACAGACAGGATTTGGCGACAACCAGAACGAGCTCAATGCCGCCTATGCGGCGATCAGCAAGGGCAAACTTTATTTGCTGCTTACCGGAAATCTTGAAACCAACTTCAACAAGCTTGAGATTTTTATCGATTCCGCCACCGGCGGAAGCAACGTGTTCACCTCCGCCGGCAATGACAACGCCGGCGTGATGGACAACCTCACCTTTGACCCTGAATTGACGCCTGAGTTCCATCTCATCCTGCGGCGGGGTGATGACAAATTTGACCTGGACTTCGCCGATCTGACGGCGGGGCAGTTCGCCTCTTACATCGATGTCTTCGCTCCGGGAACCGAAGGACGCGCCCGCACCGGTGCGCCCACGAACTCGACCTTTGCCGTGAATCCCTCACCGATCGGAGTCGCCTACGACGGCCGCAATTCTGCGGGAATCGGCGGCATAGAAGGCGCGCCCGCTGACCAGGTTGCCGCCGCCGCCGTGACTACCGGGATCGAACTCTGCATCGATCTCGCGGACATCGGCTCGCCGGTTTCCGATTTGCGAATCTGCGCGTTCATCAATAATTCGAGCCACGACTTCGCCTCGAACCAGTTCCTGGGTGCTCTTCCCGGGAGCTCTGGAAACCTTGGAGCACCCAATTTGATCGATCTGGGCGCCCAGCCCGGAGAACAGTTCTTCACCGTCCGGGTTCCAAACGAGCCCACCCGGATCATCGCGATCTCCTACGATAACGGGACTGGCGATCTGGCGCTCACGTTCACTTCGAGCCCGGGATTTCTCTACCGGATCGAATCGTCTCCCGATCTGAACGCTCCGTGGACTGAACTCGAGGATGGATTTTCGCCCTCCGCCGGCGAGACCTCAATTTTCACGACGACGGAAGTGGCGCCGCTCCCTGAACGCAAATTTTATCGCGTCACACCGATTGCAAACGAGTAGAGCGCGCCGCCGCCAGCTGCGAATTTTTCCAATGTCCCGGTGGAGGGGAGGCGAGTTCATCTTCTTGCTCAAGACCGATGGCAAGGGGCTATTCGTGGGAGGGATTCCTGACGGGGTTTGGCAGACTCCTGTATCGTATTGCGCCCCTGAAAGCTGATCGTGCTTTATTCGGAACGCCATGTGGTTCTAAATATGCTCCGAGACCAATGAAGCCATCGATGAATCCTTTCCCTATCATGACCGCGGTTCTCGTGGGCGTATTGACCGGCTGTGCCATCGCCAAGATTCCAATCCCCGACGACGCGCCCCAACCGCTGTCTCCGGGAGAAAGCAAAAAGCACTTTCAGTTGCCGGAGGGATTCCGGATCGATCTGGTCGCCAGCGAACCGCTGATCGCCGACCCAAGTTGTGTGGCGTGGGACGAGCAGGGGCGGATGTTTGTCACGGAGATCCACGGCTACAATCTCGAAGGGCACCTTGATGTGACTGAACTGAATAAAACCGGCGAACTCGATACGGCGGTCCGCCGGATCCACGTTGACGCCGCAATGAAAGCGAAGGCCCGCGAGGGCCAGCGCGGCAGCCTGAAATTGTTGCGCGACACCGATGGCGATGGTCGCATGGACAAGTCGATCACCTGGGCGGACGATCTTCCCGCTGCCTACGGCGTGGTGGCAGCGCTCGGTGGTGTGATCGTGACCGCCGAGCCTCATATCTACTTCTTTGCCGACCGCAATGGCGACGACAAACCGGACGAACGCAAGATTCTCTTCAGTGGGTTCGGGCATGGCGAGATGGAGCGCGCGATCAACAATCCGGTGTGGGGGCCGGACAACTGGATCTACGCCGGCCAGGGCTGGGGTGGTGGCACCATCACAGGTCCGAATTTGAAAGAGCCGGTCAAGATCGGCCGCACCGATTTCAGGTTCAAACCTGATGGCTCGGCACTCGAAGCCGTGAGCGGATCCAACCACACTTTTGGCATGTCATTTGACGATTTTGGCAACCGCTGGCTGATCACCACAAGCCATCCGGCACGCTACGCGGCGCCCTTGCCGCATCGATATTTGATCCGAAATCCTCATGTCGCGTCACCGGAAACCACGGTTGGCGCGAGTTCATATGGAAATTGTTTTCCGACGAGCCAGCCGCACCCGTGGCGTCGCAAGCGTGGCGCCGATCCGCGTTGGGTGAAATTTTACGGCGCTGGCGAAGCCAAACCGAATGGCAATTTCACGTCCGCCTGCGGTCAGCAGATTTACCGCGCGGAGCTCTTTCCAGAAGAGTATTTTGGCAATCACTTCTGTTGTGATCCGCAGCAGAGCCTGGTGCACCGCAGCTTGATCTCGCGTGATGGAGCGGGGCTGCGGACGCGGCGGCCCGAGGCGCACGCGGATTCGGAGTTTCTCTCTTCGAGTGATGGCTGGTTCCGTCCGAATAACCTGCGTGTTGGTCCTGATGGGGCTCTCTACATTGTCGACATGTACCGTGAAATCATTGAGGACTATTCGGCCATCCCGCGATACCTGCAACAGCAGTATGGCTTGCTCAACGGTGATGACCGCGGGCGGATTTGGCGTCTTGCGCCGATCGATTCGGCACCCGCGCCGGTGGTGCTCGGGGATGTTGCCACGGTCGCGCACCTACGGAACTCGAACGCCTGGTGGCGCGAGACCGCGCAGCGTTTGTTGGTCGAAAAGAAGGGCGGGGGAAAGGAATTGCGAGCGCTCGCGCTCGATGTCAAAGCTCCGTTTCAGAGCCGGATCGCGGCGCTCTACGCCCTGGATGCCCTGGGCGGGCCTATTGGGGATGAGCTGATCGCAGCGCTGGCAGACGCGAGTCCGGCTTTGCGATTGCAGGCCTTGAGAATTGGCGAAGGCGACGGGTTTCTCGGACCGATGCTCGACCTCGCATCGCGGGAGAAAGATCCCAATGTCCTTCTGCAACTCGCTCTGAGTTTGGGGGAGTGCCGGGATGCGTCCGCGGCTCATTCACTGGCGAGATTGGCTGCGGAGAATGCCGACGTCCGCTGGATGGAGAATGCCGTTTTGAGTTCCATTGGGCGCCATCCGGGTGAGTTCTTGCATGCACTGGTGACCGACTACAAGAAGGACGCGGGTGTCCGGATCATCGAGCAAGCTGCCGTGACCGCGATCGCGGTCGGCGACAAGTCGGCGACACAAACACTCCTCCGGCTGATTTCGGACAGTCCGGATCCATCTTTTCGGCTGCGCTTGATCGAGCTCGCGACGAAAAGCAACCTGGTCGCGCCCGAAGAACTCGTTCGCGCCGTGGCAACAGCCTTCGCAAAGGCCGGCGACGAGCGCGAGCGCCTCGCCACCTTGCGCTTGATCGGGTTTGCGGATGAAAAGACACGGGACAGCGCGCTCGCCGGTGTCTTCGCCACCAGCGAATCTCCAGAATTTCAGGAGCAGGCAGTTCGCGCGCTTTTGGCGACGCCGGATGAGGTGATCGCCGGACGGCTGGTTTCCGAACTGTCGAGAGCAACCCCGCGTCTCGCGGCTGCCATCGTCGAAACGCTTCTCGGCCACGGCCGGACCGCGAAGATTCTGTTAAGCTCCACCGCGGTCACTTCGGCAACCTTTTCCCGGCTGCAGCGACATCGCTTGTTGCAGCACGACGACTCCGGGTTACGCGCTGCGGCCAGGAAGCTGTTCGCCGCCTCCAATCCAGTCGTGGGTGCGGTTGATACGGCCTTTCATGCCGCGTTGCAGGACAAACCTGACCGCGAGCGCGGTGCGACCTTGTTTGCTGCCCAGTGTGCGATCTGTCATCAGTTCGATGGCAAGGGAAACGCGGTTGGTCCGCCGCTCGACGGCGAAGTCGGACGTCCTGCGGAATCCCTGCTGGTCGATATTCTGCAGCCGGGAGCCGAGATCACGGCGGGTTATGGAACCTATCTGGTGAAGACCAAATCCGGCACCTCGCTGGCCGGCGTCCTTGCGCAGGAGTCGGCGACCAGTGTCACTATCGCGCTGGCGGGCGGTGCTTCGATCACCGTCCTTCGCAAGGATCTCGCCTCCATCGAGCGCCTGGGACTCTCGCTGATGCCCGCAACTTTGCGGCAGGCACTCAAGCCCGCAGACCTCGCCGACATCATCGGATTTCTCAAGAGCCGACCCGCTCAAGCGTCGCTCGTCTTGTTCGATGATGATCCGGCTTTCCCTGCTGCGCTGGCCGAAGGCCGGGGCAGCGCGGTGCTCGATTGGAACGATGCTGCTTCCGGGAAAGCATGCGTGACTATTGAAGGATTCCAGCGTCACTCACGTCAGCTGCCTGGTTGGAAATTTTCCATTCGCGAGAAACCGGGGGAAGGGGAGTTTCGTTACCTCCGCATGTCGATGAAGACTCGTGGGTCGAAGGGGATCATGGTCGAGCTCGCCGCGGACCGAATCTTTCCGCCCGAGACCAAGCCGGTCCGCACCTACTATGTCGGTGAGAATTCCACAGGTTGGAAGTCGAATGAACTGGCAAAGGATGCTCCGAAGGAATGGCGGACGTTCACGATCGACTTGTGGAAGCGTAGTGGCGAATTCCAGCTCACCGGAATTGCACTCACGGTGATGGGTGGCAAGGCCTCGTTCGATCGGATCGAATTGATGCGGGAACTTGAGTAGCGGATTGCAGGGATTTTCTTTTTGAGATGGGCATTTTTTGTAAATGCCGTTGAGGGGATGGGAGAGGGGGATCCAATGGGCGGAGCACACACATCGCCCGGTCGCTCTGGTCCGCCAAGCGCTCGATCCCATTATAGGCTACGGGGAACCTATTTTCTTGGAGTAGATTCGCCGACGCTTGTGGGTCTCGTGGTCAATGTCTTTCCACAACGAGAGCACCTGGGAGTTGGTCTCGAGCTCGCCGTTGGTCTCCACCCATTTGAAGCCCGCGGCGACGGCGGATTGGTGCATCTCCTGCATCACGATCGCGTGCAAGCCTGCATTGCGCAGTTCGGGCGCTACGGCCACGAGGTAGAGGTCGAGGGTGTCGCTGCTACCTTTGAGTTCCTTGCGTGGCTTCACAAACATGAGCCGCCACAGCCGTCCGCGCAGCTTTTGCATCAGAACCGACCACGAGGGCATCGCAACCCCGACCGCTACGATTTTATCCCGCTCGTCGACCACCAACTTCACGAAACGCGGGTCGATGAGACTGAAAAACTTTTTGATGAGCGCGTCGATTTCCCGATCGGCCATCGGGGTGAACTCATAAAGGTCCGAATACGCGGCGTTGATGAGTTGGAAGATCTCCCGACCGAGGGGACGCAGCCCGCGGGGTGATTTTTTCTCGATCAGGCGCAGGCCTTTTTTCTTTAGAACGTATTGCGCGACCTTGCGATACTTCGGGTCGAGTTCGGGAAGGAGCCGGAAGCGGTGCTCGACGTAGTCGACTTCCTTGGCGAAGCCGCAGGACTCGATGCGCGCGGCATAGTAGGGAAAGTTGTAGGAAGAGACCACGGTTGGCAGTCGGTCGAAACCGTCGACGAGCACGGCTGATCGCTCGAAGGTGGTGAGCCCGAGAGGGCCTTCAAGGAGATTCATTCCCGCCCCGGCCGCCCAGGTTTCGACGGCCTCCAGCAGGCTTCGCGCCACGCGCGTATCATTGATGAAATCCAGTAGGCAGAATCGCGCAGCGCGCAGGCCCCGGAGTTCGTTGTCGCGGCGATTGATGACTCCGGCGACTCGGCCCACGCATGCGCCGTCACGCATTGCCAGCCAAAGGCGCAGCTCGCAATCTTCGAGGCCCGGGTTGGGGCCGACGTCCAGAGATTTGAGCTCGTCGCGGATCAGCGGCGGAATCCACAAGGGGGCGGCCCGGTAGAGTTCGAACTGGAGCGCTACGAAACGGCGGCGATCCTTTACCGCGCCCGTGAGTGCTTCAATTGTGATGGGGTTGTCTTCGTCGCACATCGGCGTTTGCTCATTCTGGGGTAAGAAGCGTCCGAGGACAAGTTTACCGACTCTTATGGAACCGGGGGCCCGTGCCCGGCTTGATCGATTTCTTCCCCCGGACGCGCCCGGGTTGTGAGCAGGTGGAAACTTGCTCTTGTGTTGAGGTGCCCGGATTTTTTCTCCGCGGTAGCACGAAAGGTCTTTATATCCGCGATCGCCTGCCACCCAAGAGGATCACCTAAGGGTGCCCGGCGGCACCTGCAGAGAATGTCGATCGGCGTAGGAATATTGTGATGGCGGCTATGGCCGTCGATAGATTCGGACATTTTTCATGGTATTTCCGCACTCGTTCTTCAATCATTGTGCGATTGTTTGAGTGGCGAATCGTCGTGTCTTTTGCGCACCCGTTTTTTTTAGCTTCACCGAGGTATTTCAGGGCAATGAATGCTCTCAATCACACGAGGCCCCCGGTAGTGAGAGATTTCTCATAATTTTTTTGTAAAAACGATAGGGTAGCTAAATATTATGGAAATGTGAAAAATTTAGGGAAGATCCCTTGGTTTTAGGGGGTTTGAGACTTTGGTGGAGCAAGGGTTTTTGAAGATTGACGACTTTTTAGCGGTTTTTCGGTAAATTTTTTAAGGAACGAGCAGTTCACGCTCTGACCTAATTTGGTTGACCATTTCTTGGTTTTCTTAATTCCAACAATACCCTAACATGAAAATCTTAC
>CALFSW010000427.1 GCA_937916505.1 uncultured Verrucomicrobiales bacterium
GAAAAATATGGCGGAGGGGGAGGGATTCGAACCCTCGGTAACTTTCGCTACGTCGGTTTTCAAGACCAGAGGAAAAGGGTTGAAACATTATAAAACCATTACAGTAGCCAAAAAATAGCCATTATTATTGCGGTTTTACGCGCCTCTGTGCATTCTCTCGCGCATGGCCAGAAAGAAGAAACGCCCCGAGCTAGCAAACTGTAAGGTGAGACAGCAGAATCATCCTACCGCGCCTTGGAGAGTTTCCTACAAGGTTCAGCAGGATGGGAAGAGGGTGACGAAGCGAAAGGGTTTCTCTGATGAGGATGACGCCTGGGCCTTTGCCGAGGAGCGCGATCTT
Source organism: uncultured Verrucomicrobiales bacterium (assembly GCA_937916505.1). Taxonomy (GTDB): domain Bacteria; phylum Verrucomicrobiota; class Verrucomicrobiia; order Verrucomicrobiales; family Akkermansiaceae; genus SW10. Next base: position 341 of record CALFSW010000427.1, read on the forward strand.
GAGATCACAAACCACGGCTTGCGCTATTCTGACATTCCTCCCGAGGCTAGACGGGCTTTCGACTTCTATCGGGACAAGCGCGAGGAAATGGAAGGGGAGGGGATAGAGGTTCCCGCGATTGAGGATTTAATCTCTGACAGCCTAGACTCGATCAGAGCCGAGCATGATAGCCGGAAGGCAAGCGTTGTCACGGTGGCCGAGGGAGTGGAGATGTTCCTTGATTACAAGAGGACAAGGGTAGGAGAAACTCAACAGGCTGATTTGCGTAGCCGTCTCACTCGCTTTGCCTCCGATTACGGAACGCATTCGATGGACGAGATCACGATGGATCAGCTTGGCGAGTGGTTGATTGGCCTTCGCAATCGGAAGTTTCAGAAGGGGAGAAAGAAGTCTCCCTTGCTCGCGCCGAGGACTCGCAACCACTACCGGGGAACCCTCAGTTCACTTTTTGCGCATGGCTCGAAACTTGGCCGTGGATGGTGCAAGAGAAACCCTCTTGAGGATATTGAGAACGAGGCAGTAGAAGAGAGCGAGCCAGAGGCATATTCCTCTGAAGACGCCGCCCGGCTCATGCAGAGGGCATTAGACGAGATGCCTCAACTTGTGCCAGCCCTTGCTTTGGGCATGTTTTGCGGCCTGCGGGTTTCCGAGGCAAAGGAGATCGAACTAGCCAAAGTCTCGCTAAGTTCTGACGAGTTCAGAAACCCATCAAAGAAGACTGGCCCTCGCATGTCTCCCTTGACTGCTGCCGCCGCGTCATGGCTGGAAGCTCAACCCAGACGAAAGGGGAAGGCTTGGGAGGGGGCAAGCCGCCAATGGGACATTGAGATCAACCAGCTTTGCGAGAGGGCGAGGGTTAAGCAAATCGTCAATGGAGCAAGGCACTCTTTCATTAGCTATCGAACCGCAGAAATCAGGGACGTTGCACAGGTAGCCGACGAGTGCGGAAACAGTCCAACCACGATCAGGAAATACTATCGGAAAATCGTGACGAGCGAGGCGGCCAATCAATTCTTTTCGATCAGGCCAGAGGATGACGCCGAGAACGTCACGCCGATCAACGAGGGGAGGGTAAGCGCATGAGTCGGCCAAAGAAGGTAAAGAAGAATGTTGAATACGCTCCTCCCGATGAGGATAGCGCAAGCAGTCTCTACATCGAATCGATGCGCAGGCAGGCAGATCCGCTAGATGATGACGAATTTATGCTTGGGTCAGTGAGGGACTTACTCATAGCCAAGGAGCCAAGCAAACAAGCATACGCCGAGGGTGGGGCATGGCTCATAAGTTTAATTCGCAACTTATCACCGGAGGATTGCAAGCGGATGTTCGCCTTCATTATAAAGATGAAAGAGAATCTCGCCTTGCCACCCTCGCCTCAGTCCTATCTGTTAAAAGCTTGCGCTGAATTCATCAGGGATGCCGACAGGCCGCCAACCAAGAGCGAATTGACGGATTACATACTCGAACAGCCAGAACGATTTCCGGGCATGCCGCCCAAAATTAACGGCACTCAGTGGAGTCGATACAGGGATCAGGTGGGTTTGGACGGGCTGGAATAGCACCTCGTTCCGAGCGTTGACATGAAACCCTAGTTTAGTGTCAATGCGCGAAATTCCTAATAGCGCGTTAATACGCGCATGTCCGAAACTAATAGCACGTCAGGGCTTCTTAACACTGACACGTCAGCCGCCACCCTTGGGATTTCTCGCCGGAAATTGCAAGAGCTTGTCTCAAATCGAGAGATCGATTTTATCAAAATTGGCCGATCAATTCGTTTTGATCCCGCCGACCTTGAGCGCTTCAGGGACTCACATCGAGTCCGGGCGCGAGGATGGAAAGCAAAAACTAACACCGCCACTAATTACTAAAAAAACGCGCCCAACCCGAGGGAAGGACGCGGCTTTGAAAGTGATAAATCAAAGTATCAAATCCACTTCCGAAGGCAAGGCGCAATCTTGCCATGAAACAGAATCTATTATTTGAAGCCGACGACCGACCCGAGCGAGAGCTTGGATGGATCTACAACCCGAGCGCACCAGTAACCGAGGAAGAGCTACGAGAGTTCTTCAAATCGATGCAGGCGATGCTTACCGACAACGACGGGAGGGTTCAGCGATGAGCTACGATCTCGACCGCATTAAAACGATGCTCCCGGAGTATTTGGAAAGATCTGGAATTGGCATCACCAAGCGGGCCGCCTCACATGTCGAATGTCACTGCCCACTTCATCAAGACGGCACTCCATCTTTCGCCGCCGATCTTGTCGCTGGTGTTTGGCTTTGGAAGTGCTGGCCTTGCGGGGTTGGCGGCACCGTTATCGACCTGCACGCCGACAAGAACGGGATTTCCCGAAGCTGTCACGACGCAATCAAAGGCACTGCCGAAGTGCTGGGAATTCCTGACAACGGGAAATCCTTGCCGCCGATGACGACCGACCAGCGAAGAGCCAGGGCCGCAATGAACGCTGCACAGAATGCGGAACGGTTGGAGCAAGAGAATGCTGAACGCATCACCGATGCTCTAAAAGGTCGTCGCGTGGATATTCTCGCTCCGTTTTTGTCGTCATCGTGGCGGGCGGACTTCTGGGATGATTCACCGACGATTCTAGACGGCCCTGTTGAAGATGATGCGCGCCTTTTCATCCGGGGGCTTTTTAATCCCGAAGACGTTCTTTGGCTTGGCGATCAATTCGATTCAGGGGAAGCGAGCCATGCTGAGAACTTCCGAACCGCTTGCAAGTGGCTTCGGTTGGGAAATCTTCCGCCGCGAATTGCACCGGGGATCTTCAAGTCCGGCGTCATCTCAAGATCGGATTCCAATCTCATCCGCTCGCCCTTCATCGTGATCGAGAGTGACGACCTGATAGGCCACAAGCCGACCGACGACAACGAACGTGAGGAAAACAAGCGACTTTGCGCCGCCCTCATTTGTCTCTGTCGTGATCGACTCAAGCTCACCCTTCGCGCCGTCATCGACACCGGAGGCAAGAGTCTGCATGGCTGGTTTGATCGACCGTCCGACGATGCCTTGAAAGCTCTTTTGAGCATCTCCCAGGGACTCGCCATCGATAAGGGCGTCGTCACCCGTGCATCAAACCCGCTCCGCCTCCCCGGATGCGTTCACAAAACAACCGGACGAAAAGCCCGGCTTCACTTCCTCAATTCAAACACCTTTTAGAAAATGTCCCTCAATACAACTCAAGATCCAGATACAACCACCGCCGCAATCAACGAACTCGTCAGAGAGATAACGCCCACTGCCAAAACTCCCGAAAACCCCAAAACCCCTCTTCAGAATGCCTCATTGCAGAGTATTGGGAGTTTTGGGGGTATTGCCGTGGGTGATAATGATGAAAGCGATTCTCATCCTTTCCCGCTCGATATGCTCCCGGATGAAGTGCGAAAAATGGCGAGCGAGATTTCCGAAGTCGCGCTTGTTCCCGAATCACTGGCAGCAATAAACCTGCTAGGCTTCCTCTCTTCATCCCTAGGCGGGGGACTTCTCATCGACTCAGGGGGCGAGAGAATCACACCCGCCAATCTCTTCTTTCTTGGAATCGCCGAGAGCGGAACGGGAAAAGGCCGGGCCTTCTCTATCGCATCCAAACCATTCAGAGAAATCGAAGCCGAGGAGGTGGATCACTGGGAGAGCGAAACTCTACCCGAGATCAAAAAAGACCTCCGCTTAATCGAGAAGGACTTCAGGAAATTAGAAAAAGCCATCGAGAAAGAAAGCGACTCGCACAGCCGGGAACAAGTCGGTCGGGAAATACAGGAACTTGAACGGCGCAAGGCTGAACTCGAAAAGCAACTTGCAAGCGAAGCCGGTTTTTCGGTGGCAGACATCACGAAGGAGAAGCTCGCCGTCACCCTTGAACAGCAACCCGGCCAAGCCCTTGCCAGCCTCTCACCCGAGGGCCGGGGAGTGATCGATGTTCTCATGGGGAAATATGGCAAAGGCAACGAGAGCGATGAAGACCTCTACCTCTCCTCATACTCTCGCGAATCAGTCAAAGTCTCTCGATTGAGCCGCCCGCCCGTGAATCTCACGACCCCCTGTCTTTCTGTCCTTTGGCTTATCCAGCCCGACAAGGCCCGGAGACTCACCGAAAGCGAAGCCATCACCGAGAGCGGACTCTTGCCCCGATTCCTAGTTTGCGATTCGAAAGCCGAGGCTATGGATGAGCCGGAAACTCCCCGCTCGATGGATGAACAGACAGCCAGTCATTGGACCGAACTCATCAGGGACTTACTTGAAGAATTCAGAGCGAAGGGAGAAACCCCCGTCACAATCAAAGCGGATGATGAGGCACGCGCTACCATTGTCGCTTACCAGAATGCCAACAATGCCAGAAGGCGGAAAAGCGGAGACCTTCAAGACATCAATTCATTTGTCGCTCGATGGGCCGAAAATGCTTGGAGGATGGCACTCGTCATTCATGCGGCAAAGTTGGGTGCAGACGCTGGAAAACGTAATCTTGATACGGAGACCGCACGCCAAGCAGTTGAGATTGTGAAATGGTTCAGCCAACAACAACTCGCTATCCTTGCGCCACAGAGGAGTGATCGCAACCGAAGCCGATTGATGAGACTTTTCAGCATCTTGCGCGACTACAAAGGGGCGCGAAGCTTGCGAGACCTCGACAAGAGTCATGGGTTCCACAAAGAAGAAGTTCGGAAGCTTGCCGATGAGTTCCCGGCGCAAATCAAAATCGAACGAAACAAACCAGAGGGCGGAGGTAGGCCGTCAGATGTAGCGATCCTCGCACAAGGGTGATAGGAGACAAAGGAGACAGCCGGGATGAAAGGGACAATGAGACAGGCTCTCAGAACGCATCCTCGAGGCAAATAGAGCGCAATGGGTCCTTCCTGGAGGGTCCGTCCTGGTGTAGGTTGGCATTTTGCCGTTTTCCTAGCCGTAACTTTT
>CALFSW010000428.1 GCA_937916505.1 uncultured Verrucomicrobiales bacterium
CAGTTATGACGGGACTTTCACCCGCGTGTTCCGGCCCATGCAGGGCTCACCTCAAGTCCGCAACCGTTTGGCTTTCCGATGACGTCTGGCGGGTGCCGGTCGAGATTAGCGCGAAAGTCTTTGTCGGTGACGTCCGGGTCTTCCTGACGAAGCACAAGAATTTGTAGGAGGGGCCGCGCAAGAGGCCCACTTGATCTTGAAGTCATTTCGAAACGGCTTTCAGGAATCACTTCCCCCACCACCACAAAAAAAAACGATCGACTCCCGAAAGAGAGCCGACCGTTGATAATTTTTAAGCGATCAGGATCTTACTCCCCGTCCTTTTCCGCAGTGTCTGCGGTGTCCTCGATGTCGATGTCATCAACAAGATTTTCGAGGTCAACCCACTCAATGAATGCCATTGGAGCGGAGTCGCTGGGACGAGGTCCAAGCTTTGTGATGCGGCAATAGCCACCGGGACGGTCACCCACTTCAGGAGCGACCACGTCAAAAAGACGCTTCACGCTCTTGGCCTGACGAAGGAAACGGAAAGCCATGCGCCGGGCATGCACCCCGTCTTCTTTTTTGGTCAAGGTGATCAGCTTTTCCGCGATCGGGCGGAGAGCCTTGGCCTTGGCGACCGTGGTGCGAATGCGTCCGTGCTCGATGAGAGCGCAGGCTTGGTTGGCAAGCAGAGAGCGGCGGTGGCCGTCTTTGCGCTGGAGTCTTACTGTTTTACGACGATGTCTCATCAGTTTGGTTCTTTTTTAAATGCGTGTTTGTTCGACCCCTACTGGTCGAGGTTTTGAGCGATCAGATCAGCCAGTCCCACCGGAGCTTCTTCCTCAACACCGAGGCGAGGAGCAGCCGGAGCACCAAGCGCAGGCCCGGTGAGGAGTGACGGATCAAGGTTCATACCGAGGCCAAGACCAAGCTCCTGAAGCTTGTCCTTAATCTCGTTGAGGGATTTCTTACCAAAGTTACGATACTTGAGCATCTCAGCTTCGGTCTTGAGAGCAAGCTGGCCAACGGAAGTGATGTTCGCGTTGTTGAGGCAGTTTGCGGCACGAACGGAGAGTTCGATCTCGTTGACGCTCATGTTGAGGAGCTTCTTGAGAGCAGCATTCTCCTCGGACTGCTCGGCGGGAGCCTCTTCGAAGCCAACGGCATCGTCGTCATAGTTGACGAAGACGTCGAGGTGATGACGAAGAATGGCTGAAGCCTGAAGGAGGGCATCATGAGGCTCGATGCGACCATCGGTCCAGATATCGAGAATGACCTTGTCGAAGTCTGTCATTTGACCGACGCGGGTCGCTCCGACCTCGTATTTGACGCGGGAAACAGGCGAGAAGATCGAATCAATGGCGATGACTCCGATGGGAGCCCCCTCGCGCTTGTTTTCGTCACCGGTTTTGAAACCACGACCGACTTGAACTTCAATCTCGGCGTCGAACTTCACCTTCTTGTCGAGGGTGCAAATGATCTGATCTTTATTGACGATCTCGTAGATATTGTCCTCCTGGATGTCACCAGCGGTGACAACCCCCTCTTTTTCAACCTTCAGGCTGAGAACGCGGGGCTCCTTGTCGTGAGCGATAAACTTCACTTTCTTGAGGTTGAGGACGATGTCGGTGACATCTTCGATGACTCCGGGAAGAGTCGCAAATTCGTGCTGAACTCCGGCAATGCGCACGGAAGTAATGGCGGCACCTTCCAAAGAGGAAAGGAGAACGCGGCGCAGGGAGTTACCAATGGTGTGTCCAAATCCCTGCTCGAATGGCTCGGCAGTGAATTGGGCGAAGGTATCGGTAGCGGTGTCCTCATTCTTGACGAGGCGGTTTGGGAGTTCGAAGCGGTTCAGCTTGACCGGACCTTCTTTCTCTTCAACTTCAGTATTTTCTTCTGACATTATTTTGTTTGGTTGCCGGGTTTCCCTCTGGCGAGTGTCGTGCCTGTTCAGGCGACCTCAGAGGACCTACGGCGGTTCTAAAAACTCGCGGGCGCGAAAAAGACCAGCTTCGGAGGTCGGATGCAATCCTTTTTTCTTTCGATTCCCGAAAGATTCTCCCTTTTAAGCGGATTTTCACGTGAAATCCTGCAAAGCTGGCTTATAAAGAAAACTATAGAAAAGCATGTTGAAATCCCGCAAAAACCTGACCAGGTTCACATACGAAAGCACTGCCTTTGAAGGCTGGCGTCTTTGCGTAAGCCGGTCTGGCACCACTTTTACCAAGTATTTCTCAGACAAAACCTACGGAAGCGGAAGAAAGTCTCTGACCGCTGCTGAAAAATCCCGGATGGAGTTGCTCAAGTTAATTGACAATTCGCGCCGCATTCATGGAAAACTCAGCAAGGCGACCATTGAGAAGAGCCGTCAACTCCTTAAAGAGTCCTAAAGTCTCCCCTATGTCCCGTAAGTATTCCCGCGCGATTCATTGGTTTCGCAGAGACCTCCGTCTCACTGATAATTCTGCTCTGCACGCAGCCACTTCAGAGTCATCTGAAATCATTCCCACCTATATTCTCAGCGATTGGCAGGAGAACCACGCCTGGACCAGTGGCAAACGGCAAAAATTTCTCTGTGAATGTCTTTCCTCTTTGAACGGGAATATCGATCACCTCGGTGGCAAACTCATCATTCGACAGGGAGATGCCGTGGAAGAACTCCTCAAGCTCGTCCGGGACTCCCGGGCCGAAGCGATCTACCTCAACGAAGATGTCGATCCTTTCGGCCAAATGGTGGAATCCCGTTTACGGGAAGAATCCCCGGTTCCAGTTCACCCCCATCGGGATGCGGTCCTGCATGGCGCCGGTGATGTCTTAAAAAATGACGGCTCACCTTACCGTGTCTACACGCCCTTCTCGAAACGCTGGCTCCCTTTGGAGAAGCCCACTCCGGTTGGCCGCCCAAAAGAACTCAATTCACCTTCGGGAATTCAATCGCGGCCTCTCCCAACTCTTCAAACCTGGAAGCTGGTGGACCAAGGGTGGGATACCGTCGCCGGAGGAGAAAAAGCGGCACGCGAGCGCATGAAGGAAGCTCTTTCCGACCGCATTGGTCATTACGACGAGACCCGGGACATCCCATCGATTCCTGGAACCAGCCGACTTTCCCAGGACCTCCGGTGGGGAACGCTCTCGATTCGCGAGCTCTATCACCTCGCGATGCGGTGTGGTTCGGAGCAGTATCTCAAGGAACTTGCCTGGCGGGAGTTTTATTTCCAAATTCTCCACCATTTTCCGGAGGTCCTCGGTCTGGAATTCAATCCCGGTTGGCGCGGTCTCCCCTGGGATGAACCACAGAAGCAATTTGAGGCCTGGAAGACCGGGCAAACCGGCTTCCCAATCATCGATGCTGGAATGAGGGAGCTCCTGCAGACCGGGTTCATGCACAACAGAGTTCGCATGATTGTGGCGATGTTTCTCACCAAGGATCTTCACTTGGACTGGAGGCTTGGTGAACAATTCTTCGCCCAACATCTCCTCGATGGCGAAATTGCCTCAAATAACGGGGGTTGGCAATGGAGTGCCGGCACCGGTGCGGATGCCGCCCCTTACTTTCGCATTCAAAACCCGTGGTCACAGACGAAGCGCTTTGATCCCCGGGGGGAATATATCAAGCGCTGGATCCCCGAGCTCGCCGATGTCAACCCCCGGTTGTTTCAGACGCCGCCCGATGACGGACAAGCGATTGCTTCCAGCTATCCCCTTCCCGTCATCAATCACGCTGACGAAAGATTGCGGACGCTCGCAATCTTCAAAAAACACCGGGAACAAAAACGCTAAAGGGAATTTTTAAGGTCTTCCACAATCCCGGCCAGCTCATCCACCGGAATCGCAAAGACCTCCACCCGATTGGCGGCGGCAATATTCATCCCGACAAATTCACCATCCAAGGTGAAAATGGGCCCCCCCACTGTTCGACGGGACAGGGTGGTCTCGTGCTGCAGAACCATCGGAAAACCCGTCCGACGGGCCGACTGTTGGGTTTCCCCTCCGCTCAATTGGTCGTTACGGTTCTGGGTCCCGCCATAAAGTTTATGCCTCGCCATTAGCTCGACTTCGAACTCGAGGGTCTCATCACCGCGCTTTGCCTTTAACTTGATGACATCTCCGGAAGACTTCGTGGTGAGGTATTCGATGAAGGCATCGCGATCCTTAATTCCGTTTCCATCCACTTCCAGAAGCTCGTCACCTTCCTTCAAACCGGCTTTTTCCGCGCCTGACTCTTTCGTGACATTCCCAACCAGAATCTTCTCATCCCGGGCCTCCAAAGCGACCCCCAGGACAGCCGGGCTTCCCCCGGGAATCTCGCGCTTATTGGCACTCACTATTCCCGCTCTCGGACGGCGAAAGCGCCTCTCGGTTGCCCCGTTGGAAACGATCCAGGTTCCGTGACTCACCTCGATTTTGGATTCCAAATCAACCGGCATTAATCCTTCGGCCTCGATCTGAACCAAGGCGACGTCCCACGAGTCATTGCGACCGACCAGCCTGGGGGCGCGATACTTTTTTGTCCCCACCCTGACATGATAGTCCTTCACCTCTTCCAGTTCACTGGCTTTGGTCAAAATCAAGCCATCGTCACTCACAACCGTCCCGTAAATGAACAGCTTGGAATTTTCATTATTATAAAAAACCGCGCTGCTTTCCTGTAAAGAAACCTGGACTGGCGAGAGAGCCTTTTGGACCATTGGTCCATTTTTCCTCTTTTCCGATGGCAGGGAATTTGCCGAAAGGGGCAGGGCTGCCAGTAAAAGTATTCCGATAATTTTATTCATGGTCGTTCGCCCAGTTTCAAAGTTTCTTCCTTGGTTTCCCCTCCGCTCATCCATTTTAGCTTCAATTGATCTCCCACACCCAAGCCGGCGACCTTGATGGTCATCACTTCTTCGGTCGCCGCTTCACCCGCAATCTCCAGAATCCGGTCTCCCACTTTCAAACCGGCTTCGTCGGCAACACTCTCTTCCCAGATCTCGGTGATTCGCAAGCCACCTTCTTCGGCCTCCTCGGTGATCACGCCAAGGAATCCCGAACCCGGGACGCTCTTTTTCGCAAAACCACCTTCTCCAATGAACGATCCCTTCTTGAGTTCCTCCCAATGACTCTGAAACTCACGAATTGGAACATGCATACTCTCTTCCCGCGAAGCGCCGACCCGGCTGTGAATCCCAATGAGCTCGCCCGCCATATTGAAAAGCGGGCCGCCGGAATCTCCCCCAATCAACATGCAGTCGGATTGAATTGTCGAATCGGCCTGCCGGACCAGTCGGCCCACCCTCACATTCACGCCCCGCTCCTTGTCGAATCCTCCGGAATGTCCGAGTGAAAAAACCCAGTCTCCCAGCTTGGTGGTATCGTCCTCATCGAATTCCACATAGGGAAAGGGCCCTTCATCGACGATTTGCAGCATCGCGGAGTCTGTTTCCGAATTCAAGCCCAGCGAAACGCCCTTTAACTCGCGACCATCCTCCATGATCACTTTGATTTCCTCATCAACTTTGCCAGTCACATGCGCCGCAGTCAGCACAAGGCCGTCTTTGCTGATAATCACCGCGCTCCCTGATCCTCCGCCCATTTGCAAACAGACGGTCGCGGCGCGGGCTCTCGCCAGGTTGGATTGCAAGGCTTGCTGGATCTCACGGAAATCGTCCAGGGTTTGAGGGGCCACCTTATCGTTGAAAGCAGGACGGTCGGCATACCCCCCCACGATGAGACCACTCGACAAAGCAAAAAGCAGATATACGGCCTTCAATGTGGGTTTAATCATTATCCGGACTCTAATTCCGCATCGATGCGAAGGCAATCGGCAAAGCGGGAAAGGTTTCAGGAATATATGAAAGGCCCGGCCAACGCTCACAGGAACCCCCGAACCTGTATAGGATGAACAGCCGACCGGACCTTAAAAATTTCCGCCTTGAAGGGTGATCAGATGCCTTAGTTGTGAATCAGTGACAAGCCCAAAAACCAGATGTTCCAACCCATCACATTTTCTGCAAATAATCCGGGACTTCACTTTTTTGGCTCGAAGGTGGAGTCGTTGCAGATGAAAAGGAAATCACTCCGCCCACTCCAGCGGCATAGGGAGCATCCAATAGGGGCGTGCCTTCGGCATCGGGGAAAACATACACCCGCTTCCGTTCTGCGATCCAACGTCCCATAAACCCCAGACCCGCGGCAGGAACGATGACCAACGCCACTACGACTGCGTAAAACAGTCCGGGTTTTTCTTGTAAGCGATCCCACACGCCCTTCTCTTCAGCTTCAAAAATGCGTACTCTCGGGAGAATTAACGGCTTCCTGGAAGCCAGATCCCCCCCGCCCCTGGCAACAACCTTCTCCAGCCAATAAAGCCGGATGGACAGCTGGATTGAAAAACTTTCTAGCTGTGAAGATGGCTCGGATTTTTCCAGGGCCTCTTCCACCGCCATCCGAATCACTTTATCTCTTTCCGCTTGATTGACCGACTCGACCACCCTGTCGGAAAACACCAGCTGGGACTTCTCCGGCATCCCCAGAAAGTAGAAAACCACGGCCACCGGCTTTTCCTGATCAAATTGCGAGCGCACCACACTGCCCAATGATTCGGTCTCTGGAATCTCTTGAAGGGCGTCAAAGAGATACACGTAGAGATCGATATCGGTATCACGGGCATGATAGTTCAGAAACCCCTCCCGATCCCGGTATTCCTGGGTCGTGAGGAGCTTTTGAGGATCGTTTAGAAAACCCTGGGACGGTTCGTAAAAGTAGGCTGATAAGAATTCGTCACCAATTACCCTGGACCACTCCACGGGTTCCGGTTCCCGTAAATCTCGAACCGCCGGATCGAGCTCAATGGGTTCATCGTTATTTGAAGCCATCAATTCGCGCGCAATTTTTCCCAACAAACTTGACCCGGGCACATAGTCACCGGACTCCAGTGCCTCGAGTTCGTCACTCTCCCACGTGGGAAGGGGAAGATCCGGTTCCTCCCCGCATAGCAGCGATGCGGATAGAAATACCGGCAAACAAAACCTCATCGCCGGGCCTCCTCTTCCCCGGAATGTTCCATTCCACCGGGTTGATTCCCCTCTCGAATCCGCTGCAACAACTCTCCCACCTTCTTGGGATTTTGCCCTCCTTCCGCCAGAATCGATTCCGGATCCTTTTTGACTTTCTTCCAACCCTTGATCAACCTTCCTTCAATTTTTTGAACCACTGTCCCGATCGCTTCCAGGTAGTTACCCTGAAGAAATGAAGGGTGCCCTGCCGACAGGGCCGAAAAAGTTGAATCTTCATCGAGATAGGGAAGCAAGGCATAACCAAAGGTGATGCCTGCATTCTTCGCGCTCACATCAACTACGATCAATATCCCGTTTTCATTTGGCCTCTCCAGATCAACATCGACATACGCCGCCCGGTTCAGCATCCAGAACCCGAACTGGTGCAAACTTTGGAGATCTTCAAATGCTCCCAGATAGATCGCAACAAACAGCTGGGGAAACCGGGCTTCAAATCGTTCCAGGATTTTCCTCATCGGCTCCCTTTCTTTCATTCGGAGAACCCCCGCGGCATCGGTGAATTTATGAAGACTGACATCATCCGCCCCAAAAATCTCGTCCGCGTGCCACATCGCAAAGCCACAATGCGGGCACGATGCCGCCGCGCGGTGTATTGTCTGGACACATCGGGGACATTTCATGCGACTGATTAACTACGGTTAACTAACCGGATTCGCGGCGCCCGACCAAGCATTTTTGACCGTTTTCGGAGTTTCTTCCGAAAAAACGATCTTTCCACGAGATTGAAGATTCGAAAACCCGGTATTATTTCGTATGTCAAATTTGTGATGCGCGGGTTTCTTCTCACTCTTTTTTTACCCTTCCCTCTTTACTCGAAGGTCGATTTCGCCAGTCAGGTCCAACCAATTCTCTCTGAGAACTGCTATGCCTGCCACGGTCCCGATGAAGCGAGCGTGGAAGCCGGGCTTCGTCTCGATCGCCACGATCTCGCCTTGAAAGGTGGCGACTCGGGAGCAGCAATCGTCCCGGGAGATCCGACCAAGTCCCTCCTCATCGAGCGAATTTCACTCGCCCATGATGACGACGATCTCATGCCTCCCTCTGAAAAGAAGGACCCATTGACCAAACCGCAAACGCAGATCCTCAACCAATGGATTCAGGAAGGAGCAAAGTGGGGCCAACATTGGGCATATGCCCCTCCGGTCCGCCCCACCATTCCAAAGGTGACCGCCACCTCCTGGCCTCAAAATCCAATCGATCATTTTGTCCTCGCCCGCCTTGAAGCTGAGAGCCTGAAGCCATCGCCCAAGGCTCCTCCCCGCACCCTCCTGCGCCGTCTCGCTCTCGATTTGGTCGGACTGCCCCCCTCACTCAAAGACCTCGCAACTTTCAAGACCACGGAAATTGACTCCCGGATTTTAGCTCTCCTCGCTTCCCCTCACCACGGGGAAAAGTGGGGACGTGAATGGCTGGATGTCGCCCGCTACGCCGATTCCTCGGGCTATGAAAAAGACCTCCCCCGGGAGATGCACTTCTATCGCGACTGGGTCGTCAGAGCCCTGAACGACGATATGGGCTATGATCAGTTCATCATCAGACAGATTGCCGGCGACCTCCTCGAAAACGCCACCCAGGATGACTTTATCGCGACCGGCTACCTTCGCAATTCAATGACCAACGAAGAAGGAGGCGCAAAACCCGAGCAATTCCGCGTCGAAGGACTCTTCGATCGCATGGACGCAATCGGAAAAGGCATCCTCGGCATCACCACGCAATGTGCCCAGTGCCACACCCACAAATACGACCCGCTCACCCACGATGAATATTTCGGGCTTTTCTCTTTTCTGAATAATACCCGCGAAACCTCCCACCCGGCCTATTCGCCCAAAGACCAACAGCGAATCACCTCTCTCAAAGAGAAGACCCTGAAAATCGAAGAGCGCTTTAAGACCATCCAACCTGATTGGCAGAAATCCTTTCATTCGTGGGAGGAGGAGCTTCTTTCTCTCCCGTCTACGAATTGGATTGTGCAAGAGATCGCCCAGTTCGGAGACGATGGCCAAAAATATCAAAACCTTCCCGATGGGTCCCTAATCAATCAAGGCTATGCCGCCACCAAAATGAGTGCTCCTTTCCAACATCAGCGCACCACTCTGAATGAAGTTTTTGCGGTTCGCCTCGAACTTCTCAATGATCCCTATCTCGCTCTCAATGGACCCGGTCGCTCCATGGCCGGAACGGGTGCCCTTTCCGAGTATACTCTCCGGGTCGACGAGAAGGATGCCGTTTTTAAAAGCGCGGTCGCTTCCGTCAACCCCTCCGATGCCAAACTGGATCGCATGCGCTACCCGCTCAATGCGCAACGCGGACCCGATGACCGCATCACCGGCCATGCCGCCTATGCCATCGATCGAAACGAAAAAACGGCCTGGAGCAACGATCTCGGACCCGGTCGTTCCAACGATCCCCAGGTCCTCATCATGGAGCTCGCCGCACCAATCGAAAACGCCATGGAACGCGATCTCAAAACCTATCTCGTTCAGAAACACGGGGGATGGAATTCCGACGACAACCAGACCTTCAACATTGGCCGCTTTCGCCTTTCCTTTTCAAAGGCCAAGCCAAACGCCCTTGATTCCCTCCCCCCTCTCGTTCTCGAGGCCCTTCTCTCCGACAAAAGGAGCGCAAAACAGGAGCGCCTCCTCTTCTCACACTGGGTGAGGCAACAAGAGACCTTCGCTCCCCATCTCGCTGAGATCAAGGAACTCTGGAAGGCACATCCCCGCCCCGCCGTCGCCCTCATCGCACGGAAGACAAAACACCCGCGCGAGACCCGTCTTTTTGACCGGGGCGAGCAAAGCAAGCCGAAGCATCCTGTCAAACCCCACACTCCGGCCTTTCTCCATCCTCTGCCGGATGGTGACCCCAATTCCCGCCTGACCATGGCGCGCTGGCTTGTCGATCGTAAATCCCCGACGACAGCCCGCACGATTGTGAACCGCATCTGGCAATCCTACTTCGGAAAAGGCATCGTCGAGACTCCCGAGGACTTCGGCCTCCAAAGCCCCCGTCCCTCCCATCCCGACCTCCTCGACTGGCTCTCGGTTGAGTTCATGGAAAACAACTGGAGCTTGAAACACCTCCACCGCCTCATCGCCGGCAGCGCCACCTATCAACAGGATTCCAAACACACCTCAAGCCTCCGTGAGGCCGATCCCAACAACCGGCTCCTCGCCCGCGGCCCCCGGCTTCGGGTCCCTGCTGAAACGATCCGCGACATTCACCTTAGCGTTTCCGGGCTCTTGAACCCTCAACTCGGCGGACGCTGCGTTTTCCCTCCCGCACCCGATTTCCTTTTTCAAAAACCCAGCTCATACGGCCCCAAGATTTGGCACACCGAGATGGACACGCAGCGCTACCGCCGCGCTCTTTACACCTTCCGTTTCCGAAGTGTGACCCATCCCATGCTCATTGCCTTTGATGCCCCCGTCGGTGATGCCGCCTGCGTTCGTCGCACCAGCTCAACCACTCCCCTGCAGGCCCTCGTCACCCTCAATGAACCCATGTCCGTCGAGCTTGCCATCGCTCTCGCACATCGAATCCTGCAAACGTCCATCGAAGCCGCCTTCGAACGTTGCACCTCCCGTCCTCCGACTCCCGTAGAACTCAAAATTCTGAAAGACCTCTTCACCTCACAAAAGCAGGACTACTCGCAAAACCCCGAATCAGCCCGGGAACTCCTGAAAACCTATGCCCCCATCGGAGTGGACCTCTCCATCCACCCCGTTCCCGATCTCGCGGCCGCTGTCGCGGTCGCCCAAACCCTCCTGAACCTGGACGAAACCATCTCCAAAAACTAAGCGATTCAACGTCCGGTTTCTTCCTCATCTTCAATCCCTTTTCACTCCTTTCAAATGCTCCCCTCACAAACACTTTCAGACATTCAACGGAGTCACTCCCGGCGCTGGTTCCTCAAGGAATGTGGCGTCGGCCTCGGTGGCATCGCGCTGGCCTCGCTTGAAGCCCGCGCCTCGGTCACCAATCCCCTTGCTCCCAAAATTCCGCCCCGGGTTGCGAAGGCCAAAAACGTCATCTTTCTCTTCATGGGCGGAGCCCCCAGCCATCTCGATTTATTCGACAATAAACCCCAACTCACCAAGCTCAACGGCACACGCCCCCCGGCGGAACTTCTCAAGGACTACCAATCGGCCTTCATTCAGCCCAACAACACTCTTCTCGGGCCGAAATTCGCTTTCAAAAAATATGGCCGGGCCGGCACCGAGATGGCCGAAATTCTCCCCCACCTGGGCTCCGTCGCCGATGACCTCGCCGTCATCCGCTCCATGCACACCGAGGCCTTCAACCACGCTCCGGCCCAAATCCTTCTTTCAACCGGTTCACAACAATTCGGCCGCCCCTCGCTGGGTTCCTGGGTAACCTACGGACTTGGATGCGAAACAGACGACCTCCCCTCCTTTGTCGTGATGTCCTCCGGATCAAAAGGCCCTTCCGGTGGCGCCGCCAACTTCAACTCGGGATTCCTTCCCTCGGTCCACGATGGCGTCCAGTTCCGCTCCGTCGGAGATCCTGTCCTTTTCCTTTCAAATCCGAAGGGAATCGAAAAGAACAACCGTCGGGCGGTCATTGATGCCATCAACGAACTCAATCAGCGCCATTTTGAATCGGTTGGTGATCCCGAGATCCAAACCCGCATCGCAGCCTACGAAATGTCCGCCCGCATGCAGGAGGTGGCACCCGAAGTCACCGACATCTCCCGTGAGCCCAAAGACATTCAGGAGATGTATGGAGCACAGCCCGGCGAACGCTCTTTTGCGAACAACGCCCTCCTCGCCCGGCGACTCGTTGAACGAGGCGTCCGCTTCGTTGAACTCTTCCACGAATCCTGGGATCAACATGGCGGTCTCGTTGGCGGTCTCAAAAAGAATTGCAAAGACGTCGACCAAGCATGCGCCGCTCTCATCAAGGACCTCAAACAACGCGGAATGCTCGATGATACCCTCATCGTTTTCGGTGGAGAATTCGGTCGCACCCCCATGGTGCAGGGAGGAAACGACGGACGCGATCACCACCCCAACGCCTTCACCATGTGGATGGCGGGCGGCGGCGTGAAAGGTGGAGTCAATCACGGGAAGACCGATGATCTGGGCTTCAATGCGGTTGAAGACAAAGTTCACGTCCACGACCTCAATGCCACCATTCTCCACCTCCTCGGATTCGATCACACCCGATTAACCACCCGGTTTCAGGGTCGCGACTACCGCCTCACCGATGTCCACGGCCACGTTGTCAAACCGATCCTGAGCTAGCTGTTAAGAGATTCCCGAAAGTCCTCCAGTACCGCAGGGTCCATTTCGATGAGATGACCCTCTGCCGGAAACGCTCCCTTTTGAACGTCTGCGATGTATTCGCCAAAGGCCGAGATCCGCTCCTCCTGCAGCCTGCGATGTTCTTCGGCAAAATCACGATACGCTTTGGCGTGACGCGGCAGGCGTTCGTCATAGTCGCCCAGAATGTCATCGGAGAAGAGAAACTGGGTGTCGCATCCCGATCCGGATCCCAGCGACATCAACAACATCGACGTTTCGCGGCAAAGCCAGGTCGCCAGCTGGTGCGGAACACATTCGATCTCGGCGGCATAGGCCCCGGCATTTTCCAGGTCCTTCATTTTTTGATAAAGCCCCTTCGCCTCTTCAACCGTTTTTCCAATTGCCCGGTAATTCGTCCACGTGACATGGCGCGGAACCAATCCCAAATGCCCCACGACAGGAATGCCTTCCCTGGCCATCCCTTCGATCATCCACGGGCTGGCCGAGCAGTAAACAGAACTGGCTCCAAGTTCGAGAGCCTGAAATCCCACGCGAATTGCTTCCTCCTGCGAAGCCAATCCGTGAGGAGTTGCGCCTGATAAAAAACTCCCCGGAGCAGCCTCAACGAGTGCCGAAAACCGCGACTGGGACTCCGGAGAATCAAAACTGCAGCTCATTAAATCGACGCCGGCGATCTCGGCAGCGGTCGCTTCCTCCGGCGACTTGACATGGATATGCGTCAGGCAACGTTTCCCCTTCAGCTTTCGGAGATCATGGACGGTATACTTTTTTCGCGGACGGATCATTGGTGGGCATCCTAATCAGATCTCCAACACTTCACAAAGTCCCACTTGCCCTTTTGCTCCCGCCTTTCATTCTCCCCCTCTCCCATCGATCACCTTCCGGTCATATCCGTATTCGTTTTTGTCATCGGCGTGTGATCGAAGATCGATTGCACAAATCCCACCAACCTTTTTCTCCTTTACCCAAAAATCAAAATGAAAGAAGTAGATGTCGTTCTCATTGGCGGCGGAATCATGTCAGCGAATCTGGGGGCCCTGCTTAAGAAGCTTGACCCGTCTTTAAAGATTCATCTCTACGAAGTTGCTGACGATTTCGCAAAGGAAGCCTCCGATGGCTGGCACAATGCCGGGACAGGACATGCCGGCATTTGCGAACTCAGTTATACCCCTCATCGGGGATCTGATGGTGAAGTTGAAGTCACCAAGGCCGTTGAGATTTTCGAAGAGTTCGAAAAGTCTCTGCAATTTTGGGCCTCGACGGTGCGGGAAGGCATGATCGATTCTCCCGCCGAATTCATCAACCCCGTCCCTCATCTCAGCTTCGTGCACGGCGAAGAAGGAGTCGATTTCCTCACTTCCCGCTTCCAGGGCCTGAAGAAGCACCACTTTTTCGAATCGATGACTTTCACCAACGATCGGGACGAGATCAAGAAATGGGCCCCCCTTCTCGTTGACGGCAGAAGCGATGAGCCGGTGGCCGCAACGAAAATGGATCACGGCACAGATGTGAATTTCGGTGCCCTCTCACGCAAGCTCATCGCCTGGATTGGCTCCCAAGATGATTGTCAAACCCTCACCCGGCATCGTGTCACCGACCTCAAAGAGGTTGAATCCGGTTGGCAGGTTTCCATTCGCAATGAAAAAACAGGCGAAAGATTCGAAGTCAGAAGTCACTTTGTCTTCATCGGAGCTGGTGGAGGAAGTCTCCCTCTTCTTCAGAAGTCCGGGATCCCGGAAGCAAAGGGCTACGGAGCCTTCCCCATTGGCGGCCAATGGTTGATTTGCCAGACTCCCGGGATTGTTTCAAAGCATCATGCCAAAGTCTACGGAGCCGCATTGGGAGCGGCTCCGACAATGGCGGTCCCCCATCTCGATACCCGGGTGATCGATGGAAAACGCTCACTTCTTTTCGGACCATACGGATCATGGACCACCAAGTTTCTTCACGAAAAAGGGAGCTTTTCCGACCTCTTTCAATCAATCCGCTTCGGAAATCTATGGCCCCTGATCAAGACGGGGATCTGCAATATCCCCCTCGTGGGATACCTCATCGGCCAAGGCCTGCAATCGATGGATCGACGCCTCACCGAACTTCGTCGCTTCTATCCGGAGGTAGAAAAAGGTGACTGGAAACTCATCGATGCGGGCATTCGGGTGCAAGCAATCAAATCAGTCGATGGCGATGCCGGCATCGTGCACTTTGGCACCGAGGTTTTAACCAACCAAAAAAAAACGATCTCCGCTCTCCTCGGTGCCTCTCCCGGGGCCTCGGTCTCGGTCAACGTCATGCTCGATGTCATCAAGAAATGTTTTCCGCATCTTTTGGAAGGTCCGCCCCTCGCGATTCTTCAAGCGCTCATTCCCTCCTACGATCGCGATCTCAAATCAAATGACGAGGCGGAGTTCTTCCACGGAATTCACGAAGCAGCACTCCAGGAACTACATCTCTCAAAGAAGCCCGAATCGCGACCTCCGGCTTCCTGAAGTCATTGGAAGGGCGGAAAGAGGCTGCGGAGTGAGCGCTTATTCTTCCCCGGAGAGACGACCGACCCGGTAGAATACCTGTGACCCGGAGGCATCGGTATCGACGACGGCGGTGGTCGTGGTAGCAGGGCCGGCAGCGGCAGCGATCCGGGGCTGGAGAACGACCCAGGAGTCGAGATCAAAGCTTTTGCGGACTTCGAACACTTCACCTTCCTTCGACTCCCACATCAGGGTGGTGGTGTCGGCGACGGCATCATGCTCGATGTCGGTGATTGAGATCTGGCCCGGGGTCAATCGGAGAATGACATCGTCTCCCGCAAGATTCCCGTGAGCGAAAACGGCAAGGTAGAGGCTGTTTCCCTGGACGGTGAGATAGTAGGGCGTGAATCCATCGGGAACGAGATTGCTGAGATCTTCCCAATTCCCGGAGACGAAGTCCGCGAGTGTCGCAAAGCGAATGAATTTGTTCTCGTTGGGATCACTGCCCCCGGCGTGCGTCGCCGAAAAATAGCTGCTGGCATACCAAAACCCATTGAAAAACTCGGCGTCATTGAGAACCAATCCGGTGGTCGTCCATGACCCGGCAGAGGCATTGCGTATCTTGCCAAAGCTATTGTAGACATTGACCTCCCCGGTATCCCAGTCGACCACTTCTACGATGCGGCCTGCCGCAGATCCGATGACATGCAAGCGGCCGTTGGCAAAGGTCAAACTCCGCGCGTAACCGCCCAAGGATCCGCCAAGAGGAAGAACGCTCTCGTTTTGGCTGATTGCCGAAAAGCGAAAGACGTGTCCCGAGTTGGGATTGAGCGCATAAATCCAATCGGTGGCGGGATCGATGACAATGTCGTGTGGACGATTTAAAGGAACACCCAAAATGTTGTTGGTCTGAGCGGCAATCGTGGCACTCGAGAGATCGGCGAAGGCGATCAGCCGATTATTATCGGTATCGTTGGCATAGTAGAGACGATCTGCGGGATTGTAGACGACCGAGTGTTGGCCTCTGACCGGAATTGGCGAGACCTTCAGGGGATCGCCGGGACCGTCGCGATACAAGAAGCGGTTGTTTTTCAGGTCGGTGACGATCTCCTCGCCTTCCGGTCCAAAGGCAATGTGGGTCGCCCAGTTGAAGGTGGTCGGGTCACTGCCGCCGGGGGCGTATTGACTGACGTCTAGTCCAAATCCCGACGAACCCGGTGGTTCGGGCGGTTCGGGTGGCTCGGGCGGGGTTTCACCGGAAGCGGCATAATGGGTGAGGATGGCCGCCGCATCCAGGACCGTTCCGTAGATTGCGAATTCATCGATCAATCCGTCGAAAGAGCGATACCCCCCATCAACAACCCTTCTTGCCGCACCAACGGAGATGAAGGGGGTGCCGATGGTGCCGGGATCGCCGTTTCCACCGCCATTAAAAGTGAGACCATTGTTGAGAATCCCGTTCTTTGCCACCTCCACCCCATCGACATAGAGGATGAGTTCGCTGTTCGTGCTACTGGCGGTGACGACGACGTGGTGCCACACGCTGTCGCTCATGGGACTCTCGACAAAGTCACGAGTGGCACCGGGAGAACCTTGTTGAATGAGGCCGACACTGCCACCGGGAACCCCCATTGTCCCGCCCTCGGCTCCGATGCCGAAGAGGACATCGTCGTTCCAGCCTCCCTGGTCGTTTCCAAAGAGATTGGACGCGGAGGTTTTCGCCGGGTCCCAATTCACCCACGCTTCGATGCTCCACTCGGTCAACGATGACGGCAGCGCCGCCGCCAGGACATGACCGCCCCCAAAATCATAGGAGGTTCCGCCCTGGGCGAAAGTCGCTTGATTGATTGTCACCGCTCCGCCAGCCGTTCCGATGGTGCCGTCATTCGTCGCGCCCGTGGAACCGGAGTTGGTCGCGATTGTTCCGTTGGTTTCATCGAATTCGTAGTAAACGATGGGGCTGTCCGCCAACACGGCATCCCGATAGGAGACCGTGCCTCCATCAGAAGCGCTTGCAAGAGATAGCACCCCGGCGGCATAGGTCCACAGTGGCAATCTAAGATTATTCATTCTGCGTTGTTTATTCATTATCGATCGGATTCCCCAAACTTGCTCAACACGCCGGGCCGATTACCCCGCGGGCTCGACGCGGAAGAATATCCTGGTGGCGTCGGGAACGGGGTTGGCAAATTCGAAAACGGTGGTGTCCCCCTGCGAGGAAATACTGTCCTCAATGTCGGCTCCCCAATCCGTCAAATCCTGTGAATAGAACAAGCCGTAAGTCCGGCCCGGCTCCGATGTCCAGGTGATGCGCACGGTGTCGCTCCCGCTATCGTAGGCGATATCGGTGATGTTGACGAGAGGGGCTGCGACCCCAGCCGCGTAGTGGACCCGGATGGCATCCGCATCCAGGACCGTTCCGTAGATTGCAAATTCATCGATCAAGCCGTCGAAGGGACGATACCCCCCATCGACAACCGCGCGTGCCGCACCAACGGAGATGAAAGGGGTCCCGATGGTGCCGTTCTCGCCGTTCTCTCCGCCATTAAAGGTGAGGCCGTTGTTGAGAATCTCATTCTTTGCCACCTCCACCCCATCGACATAGAGGATGAGTTCGCTGTTCGTGGTACTGGCGGTGACGACGACGTGGTGCCACACACTGTCGGTCATGGGACTCTCGACAAAGTCACGAGTGGCACCGGGAGAACCTTGTTGAATGAGGCCAATACTGCTATCGGGAACCCCCATTGTTCCGCCCTCGGCTCCGATGCCGAAGAGGACATCGTCATTCCAGCCTCCCTGGTCGTTTCCAAAAATATTGGACGCGGAGGTTTTCGCCGGATCCCAATTCACCCACGCTTCGATGCTCCATTCGGTCAACGAGGACGGCAGCGCCGCCGCCAGGACATGACCGCCATCAAAATCATAGGAAGTTCCGCCCCCCGCGAAACTCGCTTGGTTGATTGTCACCGCTCCGCCAGCAGTTCCGATGGTGCCGTCATTCGTCGCGCCCGTGGAACCGGAGTTGGTCGCGGTTGTCCCGTTGGTTTCATCGAATTCGTAGTAAACGATGGGGCTGTCCGCCAAAACGGCGGCTCGATAGGCGGGCGCGGCGGCGTGTGACACCGCAGTGAGACAAAGTCCGCCGGCAAGGCTGAGAATGACGTTGTATTTCATGATTAGAATACAGGTGAATCAGGAATGTCCTTTGAACCGGATTTACCGGCGATTACGGCGCAACAACACCAGTCCACCCAATGACAGGAACAATGCGCTTCCCGGCTCCGGAATCGAACTGGTTGCGTGGGCACTGATTTGAGTTGGCGTGAGCACCGAATCATAGATCGCAACCTCATCGAGAAGCCCGTCGTAAGGGCGGTAGCCTGCGTCACTGCTATTTGGGCGCGCCGCACCGACCGTCAGGTTGGGAGCGGCCCCGAAGCCACCCGAGCCATTGAAGGTGATCCCATTGGTGAGCGAGGAGTTCGAGTCTGCCAACGCCCCATCGATGTATAGCGAGAGGGTGCCTGCTGTGGTGCTGCCGGTCACCACGACATGGTGCCACTCATTGGCGGCAAGGGCAGATCCCACAGCATCGCGGACCGATCCCGGGTTGCCCTGGTGGATCAGGCCAACACTGCCGGCGGGAACGCCCTGGGTCCCTGCTTCGGCACCGATGCCGAAGAGGACATCGTTGTTCCAGCCACCCTGGTCGTTGGAGAGAATGTTGGCCGCGCTTGTTTTCGCCGAGTCATAGTTCACCCACGCCTCCACGGTCCACTCGGTCAACGAACCCGTCAAAGCAGACGCCGACCCGACAAAGCCACCGCCAAAGTCGTAGGCGGTCCCGCCCCCGACGAAGCTTGTCTGCCCGACTGTCACCGTTCCACCCGCCGTGTTGAATGTCCCGTCATAGGTCGCGCCTGTCGTGGCGGAGTTGGCTGCGGTGGTTCCGCTGGTCTCATCAAATTCGTAATAGACGATGGGATTGTCGCCGAGGACCAGATTGCGGTAGGCGGTCGTGGCGGCAGAAGCCGGATTCATGGAGAGGCACACAATCCCGGCTGCGATTGCGGCGGCGGAGCGTGGACCGGTCAACTTGAGATCCTTCAATGGTTTTTTTAGCGTGGATTGCGTGCTGAATTTCATTTCTCTGATATTTTCTATTAAGGTTAAAAGGCCGAAGCGGTAAGAGTTGGCGTTTTCCTTGGGATATCAAGCAAAGGGTCGAAACGTTACAACCTTAAACCAAGAAATTTCGTCACGAGCTTCACCACCAAGAGGGCAATAGCCAGCTAACGGGAGAGCGCGTGGATCTCGTCCGATCCCAGCGGCCGATCATAGAGGCGCACATCATCGATCAAGCCACCGAAAAACCGGTCATCGCGGTCGCTGAGATCAGTCGTTTTGCCGATCTTTCCAAAACTCCAATCCAAGGCACCGTCGCCCACGATCGTAATGTCGGTCGGCGAACCCTGCGCGGCCCCGTCGACATAAGTGATCGCCTCGTTGTTCACACGGTCATAGGTGATGGCGACGTGCGTCCATACTCCGTCTACCACCGCGGTGTCTCCAACCACCATAACCTGATCCGAGTCCTCAGCTTCGCCCTCGGTTTCACCCTCAATAAAACCGGTCACAAATCCGGATGCATCGCTGATCCCGAGCGACACCACCGGAATATCACCGCTGGCACCAAGCCCAACGATATAGCCGAACCAGTGCCCGGCCGAGTCGTCTGAATTCCGCTTGATCCAAGCGGTGAGGGTTGCTCCTCGATGCGCGAGGAGAGTCGGGATTTCCCTGATCAAATCGATATCGACCGCATCTCCCTTTGACCTCAAACCGGAAAGCGAAATGACATTCCCCCGCTCTTGATCGGTGACAATTTCCGCACTCCCCTGGAGGCGTCCCGAGTGACCGTTCCCCGATGAGTCGGGGGTAAGGCCAACCGAATGGGTCTCGAATTCCCAATGACCTACCAGACCATCGCACTCTGAAAGAGCGACCGTGAACCCATCGACATTAAAGGTAATCTCGTGCAGTTCGCCCAAAGCGTCCACCCGCCGTGCCTCGCCTTCCTGCAGGGTCTGCGCTTCGCCGACCTCGACGTGGGAGGTCACCTCGACCGCGCCCCGGGTGACATGAACCTCGTGGCCCTCCCCCGCTATAGCGTAGATGCCGAAGGCTGTCCCGAGGTCGATGACCGTGAGCTGCGGGGTTTCAACCGAAAATCCGATCGCCTTCGCCGGAACCTCAAACCAGGCGACGCCCTCATCGAGCGCGACCCGATCTCCCGCCAATACCCTTAGGTCGCAGGGTGCCTCGACCACCACCCGCACTCCGGATTTAAACACCCCTTCCAACGTGCCTCTCTGCAAGCGCAGCCTTGAACCGACAGCCAGCTCCTGGCCCACGGGGGCCTCTTCGCCATCCGCGACCTCGTGCGTTATGGTGAAGAGCGAGCCCGGGGAGGTGCGAAAGCTAGCGATCGGAGCATCCGGAACCTTCAACAGCGACAAGACAATCACCGAGACGAGCACGATCGCGGCGGTTGCACCGAGGGCGACTTTTACGATGCGCTGGCGCTGGCGGGCCATGATCCGCTCGATCGGAACAATCTTCGTGTGTGCAATGGTCGCGCGTGATTCGTGCCGAACCTCCAGGGTGGAGTGCAGACGCACGAGTTCTTGATAGCTCCCTCGCGACCCGGCATTCGCCAGCAGTTCCACCTCGAGTGCAGCGACCTCCCCGGCGGGAAGCTCGCCGTCGAGCATCTGCAAAATCTTCGACTCCAGATCTGACGGGTTCATGCGGGTCGACTGGAAAGGGTAAGTTTAATGCAATGTTTGAGACCCGTGCGGATGCGGTGCAGCGCGACGCGCAGGCTACCGGGTGAGCTGCCGATCTGTTCCGCCTGTTGCTCGAGCGATCTGCCTGGCGTGTAGCGCGCCTCGACCAGTTGGCGTTTCTCTTCCGTCAGCTTGGCGAGGCAAGCATCGAGTGCCGTCATGACTTCCTCATCTGATTCCTCCAAAGGATCCATCCCAGCTAACACCTCGACCATTTCCGCAGAAAACACAAGCCGGTGATCGCGGATGGTGCGATCGCGCTGATGCATGACCTCGTAGCGCGCAATCTTGAATGCCCAGGCGAGGAAATTCGTGCCAATCTCAAACTTGTGACGTTTTTGCCAGAGCACGGCATTCGTCTCCTGCAGCACGTCGGCGACGTCCGGACTGCCTTGCATCAGCGAGATGATAAAGGCACGCAGGTTGCCCTGATTCTTGGTCATCAGCTTGACATAGACCTGCAGCTCGGCCGGGTCTTCTTTCTTTCTAAATGGCATCGTCGGGGTCCCACAAAGGCGCTGGTTACCAATCGAAACTTCCCAACGTTACAGAATTCATGATGTTTTCAGAAGAAATTTCCCGTGAATGGCCAGGATCGGATGTTCGGTTTGAGAGTCAGCGGCGGAAAGGTTTCCCGCGAACGTCATGAATAAGATCACCGCTGCGCAGATGCGGGTGATCAAACCCACCGGAAAAACGACTGGAATCTTGGGATATTCCGGCATGTTTTGCTGAAGGAAAGCCTCCTCTATTGCCGGACGGAAACCAAGAGACGGACGAAATACCTTTCAGTCGCGGGAGGGAGGTCGATCTGCCATGTTTCAGTGATCCTGCCGGATGGTCCGGGGAGGGACTCGACAAGGGTCGCGGAGGTGGCGCTTTCGTTGGACCAGGTCACGAGGTCCGGGGAGGTTTGGATGGTGTAGACCACGTCATCTGCGGTCAAAGCTTTGACGAGGGTGTATCGCATCGTGTCACTGCCGGGAATGGGGAGGAGGAAGAAGTTTCCGGAGGCATCATTCAGGTCGGAATCGGAGGTCCCCAGGGCATGTTCAAGAAAAGCGGACAGACCATCACCGTCCAGGTCTTCATCGGGATCTCCGGTGAATGTGATCGATTCGCTGGAACCCGGGTTGCCGCCGGAATGGGGACTTGATCGCCAGCTCATCGCCAGTCCATGGTCGGGGTTCGATTCCGGTGCGATCAGGACCAAACTTGCTCCGCCGCCATCGGGAGCTGTCGGCCAGGGGAAATTATTATCATAGGTGAAGCGCCGGATATCCGCTCCCAAGGAGTTGGAGATCGCAAGTTCCTCACCGCCGTTGGAGAGTTTGTTGGTGTTGCCAGGACCGTAGTATTCGCCGTCCAGCAGGAACGCCGCGGCCCCGGGATGTCGACTTAGGAAGGCGGCGCGGTCGCGCGCGATCACCACCCGCTCGCCCGGGGCGATCGTGAGGTCCGGGAGATCGAAGACAATCCCTTCGGTGAAACGGACTCCGGAGAGATCGACATGCAATGATCCAATGTTGGTCAATTCGATGAACTCGAAGAGCTCGGCGTCGCTAAAGCCTGCACTGACTTCAGCCGGAGTCGGGTCGGCCGGATGGTACATGAGCTCCGAGACGGCAAGATTGGTGCTGGCCGCCGGTTCGGTGGTTCCGTTGTTGATGATGGTGATCGTATCGCCACCGATGACCACTCCGGAGTAATCGAAAGCCTGAAGCGTGTAGGTTTGCGAACCTGGCGCGGCGGGCAGCACCACCTGCCAGGAGTTGCCATCGGTCCAGGTGACTTCGAGCGGCTCGGGAGCCCCGACGATACGGATCTCGTTCACATTCACCCAACCATCGCCGGAAACGGTGGCCGTGCTCTCACTCACGCCGAGAGGCGACGGGGTGGTGATGGCGAAAGCAAGTTCCGGAATCTGACCGTTGATCTGGGACAAAACATTGGCCGCTCGCGCCCCGATGTTGTAGGTCCCGCTGTTCGGAGTGATCCAGTTCTGGGTGGGCGAGAGTTGTGCCAGGTGGGACTGCCACATCCCCATATAGCTGTCGTTCCAGGTCGTCGAGATGATGTCATGCAGGTGGCCGAAGTAGATGCGCTTGCGCTGAGCATTCCCCGGGTTCGAAGAAGTGTTGGCCAGCTTTCGACACTCGCTGTTGGCGAAGATCGAGCGGGTATTGCTGAAGGCGAAATCCATGTCGTGAGGCAAGTAGATCACGCGCCCGTCGGGATGGGCGTAGTACATTCCGTTGTGTCCGGTGCCGGCCGCGGTGTTGTCGCCCGCTCCGGAGAGGACCCCGTAGGCCATTCCGCGCAACCAGTTATCGACATCGACCACCTCGTCGAGGGTCTCATTGAAGGCGGTTCCTGATTTGCTCATCTGCTTGCAGTAGGAAATGATCGGACCGTAGTCATCGGCATCGCGGTTGTTTTTCTTGAGCAGATAGAAACGGTAGCGCTCCTTATCGTCACCATTATTGGCGATCGAGAGCCCGGAGATTCCATCGCCCTGCGGGACCTTGTTTCCCGAGCCGTCGGTGTTTTGCGGATAATAGACGAAGTCGTATTCGTAGAGGTTCCCGTCCGAGCCATTTTCAAACTGGGAGTTCAAAAACACATCGTCGTAGCGTGCCATCTGTAGCACTGCCGGACGGGTGTGGGTCGCTCCGGTCGGAGTGATGATCTGAACCAGATCATAATAGCGGCTGATGACTCCGCCGGAGTTGGCCATCATGAGGTCGAACAGGAGTTCATACTGGCCGGAACCGACACCTTCCGAGCGATCGATCGCCATCGACTGGTGAACTCCGCGGTAGGGACGATCGGCGCCGAAGCGCATGTTCAATCCAACGCGGGGCTGGTAGGCGCGGGCGCGTTGACTGCCTTTGAGTCGGACTTTCGCGTCGTAGTAAATCTCTTCCTCGCGGTCGATGATTGTCGCGCGGTGGCGATCGTTGCTCATGACCTCGGTGTTCGTATACATGAGGTCGCGATCCACATTGGTGAGGATGACCCGGAAATTGTGCAAGCCATTGGTCGCGGCGAGGCCGTCCTCGATTTTAATCAAGGCCCGCGAGTCGGGACCGTCGGCAGGGAATGTCGAAGTGGCTCCAAGGGAGTCGCTGGCGGCGAGGTAAAACTGCACCACGGCGGCTGCCGCTTGTCCGGGGATGATCCCCTGATAGCTCTCCCCCGCTCCGGAGGTCATCGGGGTGCTTTGGAACGTGGCGCCGTTGACGGAGTATCTCAAGGTCATGGCGGTCACGCCATCGGGGTCATCGGCGCGGGCAGTCACGGTGATCGCCTCTCCGGCATCCGGAACTGCCGGGGAGTGGAGCAGGTCGTTCACCGTCGGTCCGATATTTGCTTCCGCTTTTGAGTTGATCGCCGAGGGAGAGCCGACGTGTTCGGGTCGATCGATCAGATTGGCCCGGGCCAAGCGCGAGAAGTAGAGTCGGGTGTGGAACAAACGCGTCCCGGTGACCCAGCGAGCGCGGAAGGAGATCTCATACTCGCGTCCGTTGACGATCGAACGCCCGCCCGCCAGCGTGGTCTCAAGTTGGTTGTGCATGTGCTCGGTGACGCTGCTTGCGACGAGGCGCAGGACCTTGTTTCCGGCGTCATTCGGATCGGTGATGACCTCGCTGTGGCGGTGGTTGCCGCGCAGTCGCCAGTCGCTGCTGCCGCTTTCAAAGTCGGTGTTTGAGAGCATCTGTATCGCCGTCCCATCCGGATCTTCGATCACGCTGATGTCATCGAGCAGGATCTCGCCGGAATCGAGCAAACCTATATTGAACTCCTTCCATAAGGTCGGGCCGCCATCAGAACTGGCAGTGCTCCGATAGGTATAGGTCTTCCAGGAAGTCTGCCCGGACTCGTCGCTTGCGGCCCATGACTCGGCCGTGTTGTTGTCGGCAGAGAGGTCGCGCAACTCAAGCGTCGAGCTCCCGCTATCTGCGGCTTCCGGCCAGCGCCCGCTGTCGAAGTACCTGACCTCATCCGCCGGATTGCCATCCACGTCGCGCAGCAGCAAGCGCTCGCCGCTCCGTGACAGGCTTCCCTCGAACTCCCCCAGTAGTCGCGCGCCAGGAAACGCGGAGGTGAATGCTGCCGCGTCGCGTGCGATACAGGCATGTTCGCCGCCGGCGAGCATCGTGCCGGCAGGGAATTCAAAACTGATCCCGTCGCCAAAGTCCCAACCGGAGAGATCCACTGGTGCGGCACTACGGTTGGCGATTTCGAGCCATTGGTTATCGGAGTTTGTCGCCGGCAGTGGAGACCATGGATTGTAGGCGATTTCGCTGATCACAATATCCTCATTAAAGGAGAAAGTGTTCGGGGCATCCGGAGTTGGGGCCGAGGGATAAAGCCACTCCCCATCGCCTGCGCGTCCGCGATTGCGCCCGGTGACCTGCCGGCCGTCGAGCACCGAGGTGCTCCCGGCATTGTAGAGGAAGAGCTTCTCGCCATCGGCAGGTCGGAAGCCGAGGATTTGCTCGTCGATGAGCAAGAAAGCACCGGGTGCGAGCTGGCCAACCGGTAGCTGGTATTCGCGCGAGGGGTCGGCATCTGCGGAAATGGTGACGTCGGTCAGTTCGATAACCGTCGAACCGGTATTGATCAGTTCGACCCAGAAAATCGCCTCGGTGGCGTGGGAAAGTTCATTGAAGACCAGCCCGGGCACGTTGGTGGTTCCCGGAAAATTTTCGGCACCCGGGGTCCCACCGATTTGTGCGGAAGCAGCCCAGTTTTCCGCGGGTGTGTTGGCGGTGTAGGGTCGGAGTTTGGCCAAGCTGACGCCGGAACCGTCGGCAGCAGCGGGCCAGCGATCGTCGTCGCCGTAGATGAGCTCGTCCATCAAGCGGTCGCCCGTATTGATGAGCCGCAAGCGCTCGCCACTGTTGGCTAGGCTGCCGGGAAATGGCCCCAGCTCTCCCGGCCCGGGGCTCTTGGCAACGACGAGGTATGAGCCGGGGTCGATGATCGTGCTTTCCGGAAAAATATAGTTCAACCCGTCGATCCGCCATCCGGAGAGATCCACCTTGATCCCCATTTGGTTGAAGAGCTCGATCCACTCGCCGGCTCCGGTTGCGCCGGCGGGATGATAGAGCAGTTCATTAAAGACCACCACGGCATCTGGTGATGAGGCCTCTCGATCGAGCCCCACTGGAGGAGTGGGTGGAGTCGACTGTGGATCGCTGGGATTACTGCCTCCGGCCGCCTCGACATTGTCGTTGAAGGTATCGCCATCGGTGTCGGTGAGATTTGGGTTCGAACCTGTATCGGTCGGTCCAATGAAAATCCCGGAATTTGTCTCCACGCCATCACCCAAGGTGTCGCCATCGGTATCGGCATTGGTCGGGTCGGAACCGGTGTTGTTGGAGCTGAAAAAAGTGCCCGTGTTGGTCTCGACCAAATCGCTCAGGGAGTCTCCGTCGGTGTCGGCAAGGGTCGGGTCTGTTGGCGGACGCAGTCCGGCACCGGCAATTTCCACGTCGTCATTCAAAGTGTCGTCGTCGGTATCGGCCTTGGTCGGATCGAGATTCGGGAACTGTCCCCGGAGATTAAACTCCTCAAGGTCGGTCAAGCCGTCGCCGTCTTCGTTGGCATTGCCGAGTCCCGAGAGCACGCCGAGGTTCACGGCCCATTGTTCCTCCCAGGCGTCAAGCAAGCCGTCGGCATCGGCGTCGGCCAGAGCAGTCACCACGACGGCCTTCTCAATCTGTTCACCTGAAGGACTGCCGGTGGCGCGCACCCGAACCGAGAATTCCGTGTTGTCAGCAGTCGTGCTGAAGTCATAGGAGCCGACTTGTAGTTCGTCCCCGGCGGTGTGGAACTTGGCGTTGTCGGTGCTGCCCGCTCCGGCGACCAGCGAGTAGGTGAAGGTGTCACCGGGATTTCCTGAGATGGTGGTCAAAGTCCCCACCGTGGTGCCTTGGGTCGCGGAGGTCACGAAGGTGTCCGGAGAAACCTCGATGTTACTCAAAACACCATCGAACTGAACTTCGGAGAGGCCGTAGAAGTTGTTATCGCCACCGTGGTTCGAATCGATGTCGAACTTGATGAAGCGAGCTGCGAAGGGCGTGAACGAATCGAAGCGTTCGCCCGCGTAGGTGGATCGTCCATCCGCCTTGCTGAAGTTGGTGACCCCGGCGAGCACGGAGCCCAAGGCCGATGTGGCACCGTATTCAATCGAGACCGCGTTCACCCCACGGGCGGTCAGATTTGGCGGCGATTCGTTATAATTCCAGACGTGGAAGCTGCTGATGGTGTAGATCGCCCCGAGGTCAAAAATGACATAGGGATCGGGATCATCACCTCCGAAGGCTGTTCCTGTAGACAGCCACATATTGGGTTGAACTGCGGGCGTATGTTGTCCTCCAACCAGTCCGCTGCCATCGACGATAAAATCATCCTGACGATTGAAGGCTCCACCAATCTCGCTCGACGAAGTCACGTTGGCTGCCGGGATCACGATGATGTCGGCGCGCGACATCTGCGACGACGCCAACGCGGCAAACAGAACGGCCCGTAGGCCTGAATGGAAGAAGCGGTGATTCATGATAGGGTTTGCGATTTGGCATCCCATGGCACCGGTCAAAGGGCAACTTCCGATGGAATACCAATTGTAGCCTGATTTTTTATTTCACCAAGGACACGTCCTAACGGCGTTTGATCAATTGGAGGTCATCAAAATAAATCGTTCCGGTTCCTCCGCCGCTGGACCAACATCCGAGAAAGAAGCTACTGAAGTTGGTGAGGTCAGTCAGGCTCAAAGCACGACCCTCCGATTTGGAGAAATCCAGATCAGTGTGCAGATCAATCGTCCACTGCAGCCACACGCCTGGCTCCTCAGATTGGGTTGATAGTCGTGGATCATTGTTCCTGATTTCAACCCGTGCAGATTCATCGTTGTTGGTGTCATTGATGTGCAAATAGAGCTTGGTCTCCAGGGTGTTACCGACCGCGCATTTCTTCCATAGGACCATCTCGTCATACTGACTGAGATCGATCGGCCCACCGTCGAGTTCGAAGGCAAAATCACTGCCGTCAGGACCGCTATTGTCGTAGTCAAACTTGACGACGGTTCCATCCCGGTCCCCGTCTGGATCTGCGACTGCCGTCAAAGACTGGCTGCCGAATGCCGCGCCGCCGTTCCTGATCCAAATCCAATCGACGACATCATCGAAGGATTCCACCAGATCAATTTGATCACCGATCCTGTATCCTTCAACAGCGTAGAAGAACTTCGTCTCAGCGGGAGTGACCCGATAGGTATTTCCACCCTCGGTGGCCGTAATGTCACCCTCCACAAGTGTCCAGGTGGAGACATCTCCAACCAGATCAGGGCTACTCCGCACGTTATAGAGCATCCCCGTCTGACTTGCCCAATTGAGATCGTAACCGTCATCCGCAGGCGTAATCGTTAGCTCCCTGGATGTGCCCTGACCCGAGCTTGACACTCCGTCGAACCGGACTTCGGAGAGTCCGTAGAAGTTGTTATCCCCGCCGTGGTTGCTGTTGATGTCGAACTTGATGTAGCGTGCGCTAAAGGGGGTGAAATCACTAAAATTCTCACCGGTGTAGGTGTCGAGGCCATCGGCTTGGGCAAAGTTGGTGATCCCGGGAACCGTTGACCCAAGTCCGGCCGTCGTGCCGTATTCCACCGTCACGCTGTTGACGCCACGTGCGGTCAGATTTGGCGGCGATTCGTTGTAATTCCAAACCTGGAAACTGTTGATGGTGTAAACCGCACCCAAGTCAAAGATGACAAAGGGATCGGGATCGTCTCCCCCAAAGGCGGTACCGGTGGACAGCCACATGTTGGGTTGCACCGCAGCGACGTGTTGACCGGCGGTCAGACCGCTTTCGTCCACAAGAAAGTCGTCTTGGCGGTTGAAGGCACCGCCAATCTCGCTGGACGCCGTCACGTTTTCCGGCGGAATGGTGATGAGCTCCGCATTGACGGGAGAGATCATGAGCGCGAGGCCTGCCATCACCGTAGACGTGAGGGACATTGGTGTTTTTGAAAATTTTACTGTCGGTATCATCGTAACTTGGTGGTTGTAAATTGATTTGCTGATGCGGTGTTCCCACCCCCTGAAACAGGCGATCCTCTCGTCCGGGGAATCGATGAGGTCTGCCAATGGGGTCAGGGAGGGCCGGGATCAATCTGCTGGCGATTGATCTAAAAAGCCCGATCCACACCTCTGTAGACCGGGCTTGAAAATTGTAGAGTTTGGATTGGACCCTAACGGCGGCGCCTGAGGGCAAAAGCGAGCACACTGAGTCCGGCAAGTGTTCCCGTCGCTGGTTCGGGGACAGCAAGCACTCCGTCGAACTGGACTTCGGAGAGTCCGTAGAAATTGTTGTCGCCACCGTGGTTGCTATTGATGTCGAATTTGATGAAGCGTGCATCAAACGAGGTGAAACCACTGAAGTCCTCACCGGCGTAGGTGGCGAGCCCATCAGCTTGGGCGAAGTTGGTGATCCCTGGAACCACTGAACCAAGTCCGGCCGTCGTGCCATATTCCACTGCCACGCCGTTGACGCCACGAGCGGTGAGGTTTGGCGGAGATTCATTGTAATTCCACACGTGGAAACTGTTGATGGTGTAGACCGCACCCAAGTCAAAGATGACAGAGGGATCGAGATCGTCGCCACCGAAGGAGGTGCCGCGGGAAAGCCACATGTTGGGCTCCACCGCGATGGCGTGTTGACCGCCCGTGAGGCCGCTGCCGTTCACAAGAAAGTCGTCTTGGCGGTTAAAGGCACCACCAATCTCGGACGATGCGGTGACCTGGGTCGCAGGATCGGCAAAGACGATGAGAGCAGCATTGACCGCACTGGCGCTGAGGGCGAGGCCTGCAGCAGCGAGAGGAATAACGGGGTGATTTTTTATTATTTGCATGGTGGATTTGGTCGTCGTGAAGATTCGGGGTGCCTACCAGAAGGCGGAGACCGACATTACTATTCACATATTCCACCGACCACGCGAGAGTTTTTTCCATTGAAACCTGTACAGATTTTCACCTGTTTATCTTATGCCCGATGGGGATGGACATAAAGTCGAGCTGCTCCACCTCCTCAACAAGGCGGGACACAATGCAAGTTTCGCCCACAGGAACCTGCTCGAACTCGGCATGAATCCGAGCAGAGTCGCGCGCCTGGTGAATCAGACCGAGGCCGACGCCTGGGTGGTCTCAGCCGGGTCGCTCGAGGTTTTGGAGTGTTTCTCGACGCAAGCGGTGTCGGCCTTCGCCTTGTTTGGCCGCCTGCAAGGGCTGCCAATTGCGGGTATAAAGCCGGACAAGGCACCCGCCTTCACTGCCGCTACTCGTCAACTCGTCGGCCTTGGCCATCGTCGTATTATTCTGCTGGCCCGTCGAGAGCGGAGGCTGCCGGTGCCAGGACGCTGCGAGGGTGCCTTTCTCGAGGAGCTCGAAGCCCACGGCATCCGGACCAGCCTCCCCTACAATCTTCCAGACTGGGAGGAGAGCTCCGAAGGCTTCCACCGGATTCTCGATTCCTTGTTCAGAGCCACCCCGCCCACGGCCCTGATCATCGAAGAGGCCTCGTTGTTTTTCGCGGCGCAACAGTTCCTGCTGCATCGGGGCCTCCGGGTGCCGGAGGACGTCTCGCTGGTCTGCACCGACGGAGATCCGCACTTCTCCTGGTGCAAACCATCCATCGCACACATCCACTGGGACAGCGCCCCGGTGGTCCGACGCATCGTACGCTGGGCCGCCAACATGAGCCGCGGCAACGACGACCGCCGCCAGACCTATACCAAGGCTGAATTCATCGAGGGAGGGACGATGGGGCCGGCACCGAAGGGTCAGTGAGATGAAATTACCCAACAGCTCACAAGGAATGTCTCATATTCAAGAAGGCTGGGTTGACACTTCATTTTTTGCACCACGAATCATACGGATTAGACGAGTTGGTTACGCTACAACCAATTGCGTCACCTCTTTTTTAATGTCCTGAGATTTTTCATGGTATCCCTTGTAATAATGGTAATTGCCTTCGAGGCCCAAGCCATCATCGGCCGCAAGATCGAGAATGAACTCAAACCTCAGTTTTTCTCCAACAAGGCTGATCGAACCCACCTGGGTGGAGCGCGTCGAACACGGAGGCTGCTACGCCGAGTTCCTAAAATAGGAAGGCGATGCGGGGACCCGACCCGGCGTCGAGGTAGTGCAAGTCGACGATGGCTGGCAAAAGGAAAAATCGGGCAACTCCGCTTTCGGCAAAAGTGCCTGGAAAAACTTCCGCTCGGCCGCCCCCGCTTGCGTCGAAAACAACTCCAATACCTCTTCCTCCAGATCACCGCCGATTGATCTGATCGCCAGTGGCGAAACACTTTTAGCCGCCCCACAAATCCTCCTCCTGGCATCCTCCCTTCTCTTCGGCGCGACCCCTCTCAACATCATTACCTTCAAGGTTCGCAACGACACTACCGCACCTCTTCAAACTAACAACTCCCGGACCACTTTCCCATGGACATCCGTCAGACGATAGTCGCGTCCCTGATGGCGGAAGGTCAGGCGCTCGTGATCAATCCCCAGCTGATGCATCAGGGTCGCATGAAGATCATGCACCGGCACTTCATCACGGATCACCGAGTAGCAGAAGTCGTCGGTTTCTCCGTAGACCAGTCCCGGCTTGAATCCGCCTCCGGCTACGAGAGTGGTAAAACAATTGGCGTGGTGGTCGCGGCCGTAGTCCGCCTTGACCTTCCCATCCTGGCTGAAAGTGGTACGCCCAAATTCCCCACCCCATACCACGATGGTGTCATCCAGGAGGCCACGGCTCTTAAGGTCGATGATCAACGCGGCAGAGGCCTGATCAGTTTCCTTGCAACGCTTCGGTAGGTGTGCGGGAAGATTGAAGTGATGATCCCAGCCGGAATGGTAAAGCTGGATGAAGCGCACATCGCGCTCGGCCAGCCGCCGCGCCATTAGACAATTAAAGGCATAGGTCCCAGGCTTGCGGGCCGCTTCGCCGTAAAGTTTGTAGGTGGATTCAGGTTCATCGGAGAGATCGCTCAAATCCGGGATGGAGCTCTGCATCCGAAACGCCATTTCATACTGCGCCATGCGGGTCGCGACGGCAGGATCGCCACTGCGGCTCAGCTCCTCTTCGTTGAGCTTATTGATGACATCGAGGATTTCACGCCGGTCCTTGATCGGCTTTTCGGCTGGATCATTTAGGTAGAGCACCGGTTCGGCACCGGAACGAAGGCGCACTCCGGCATACTTGCCCGAAAGAAATCCGCTGCCCCAAAGGCGGTTATTGAGCGGTTGCATGTTGCCCAAGTCACCACGCGACACCAGGACTACGAAATCAGGCAGGTTGCGATTCATACTCCCCAAGCCATAACTCAACCACGAACCCATGGAGGGCCTCCCGGGCAGGTTGTGCCCGGTCTGCATGAAGGTCAAAGCCGGGTCGTGATTGACCGGCTTGGTGCTGACACTGCGAATGGTGCACACCTCATCCATGATCTTACTCATGTGTGGCAGCAACTCGCTCACCCACGCGCCGTTCCCACCCTGCCGGGCAAACTTGTATTTCGTCCCGATGACGGGATGAATCTTGTGACCGTTGGTAAAACCGGTCAGTCGCCCCTCTTTCTCAACCAGCTTAAAGATGTCCTCCCCGTGATGCCTGGCGAGCATCGGCTTGTGGTCGAAGAGGTCGACCTGCGACGGGCCACCGGACTGGAAGAGGTAGATGACGCGCTTGGCCCTGGCCGTATGATGATTACCGTTTGCCCCCTGCGGCCCGGCCGCCTGCAGATCTGCCAGAGCCATTCCTCCCAGTCCTGCGGCACCCAGCTTCAGCATCTGGCGGCGATCAATGCTCGCCATTGTTGATTCCAAATCGTTCATGGCCTTACTTTCGGGTGATCGTTTCGCTGAGGTTGAAGATGGTGAGACAGACATCTGTCATCGCCGCGAGCTGCGCTCGATCGACCTTTGGGTCGCTCTGCGACTCCCCTACGCCAAGTAATTTTTCAGCAGCTTTCAAATCCGATTTGTAGTGCTCCAGCCGCTTCCGTGCCAGCCCGCTCAAGATCGCGAGCTCCCGCTCGGTGGGATCGCGGGAAAGTGTTCGACTCATCGCAAAGGCAATCGGAGTGCGGGCCTCACTTCCGAGTGCCATCTCCGCCAACTTCCGGGCCGCTTCGATGTAGGTCGGATCGTGCAGCAGGGCCAAGGCCTGAAGTGGCGTGTTCGTTGTTAAGCGCGACACGCTGCAGACATCCCGACTCGGAGCATCGAAGACCGCCATCCCCGGGTGCATCGCCGCCCGGCGCCAAAAGGTATACATGCTCTTCCGGTAAAGCTTCGCACCGCCGTCCTGCTTGTAGATCTCGGCGTGACTGGCCGGCGCATTGAGATCCTCCCAAATGCCCGAAGGCTGATACGGTTTCACACTGGGGCCACCAACCGTGCGCGTCAGCAATCCGCTCACCGCCAGAGCCTGGTCCCGAATCATTTCGGCAGGCAGACGGAAGGACGGGCCACATGCCAAGAGCCGGTTCTCCGGATCTTCCAAGGCAGGCCGGTGCTTCGAATCCTGACGATAGGTCGCCGAGAGCACGATCCGACGGATCAGATAGTGCAGGTCCCAGCCACTCTCCCGAAAGTCGGCCGCCAGCCAATCCACGAGCTGCGGGTGACTGGGAAGCTCGCCCTGCACCCCAACATTGTCGACCGTCTTGAACAGCCCAACTCCAAAGAGCTGCTGCCAAATTCGGTTCACCGTCACACGAGCTAGCAGAGGGTTCTCCTCGTCCGTCAGCCACTGCGCCAGGCCAAGTCGATTGCGCGGGCGATCGCCAAAGGGCGGCAGAACCGCAGGGGTATCCGCCTGCACCGCTTCGCCGATCTGGTCAAACTGTCCACCGGTCAGCACATGCGTCTTGCGGGGCTTTTCCTGCATCACCATCACGTGCCCGCCATCGACCGCAATGGACGGCGCGAGCGGCTTCCCCTTCTGCCCAACGCCTCCTTCTGCGCTACTATTGAAAAAGGCGTAGAGGG
>CALFSW010000429.1 GCA_937916505.1 uncultured Verrucomicrobiales bacterium
GCAATGGACTCAAACCGCATTTGCACAAAACCTTCAAGATTTCCAACGACCCAAAATTCGAAGAAAAACTCTGCGATATTGTGGGGCTTTATCTTTCCCCTCCAGAGAAAGCGATCGTGTTCAGTTGTGACGAGAAAAGCCAGATCCAAGCCCTTGATCGCACCTAACCCGGACTGCCGCTCAAGCGGGGACGTGCCCAAACAATGACCTATGATTACAAGCGCAATGGCACCTCCTCACTTTTCTCCGCTTTTGAAGTGGCGACCGGGAAAGTGATCGCGACTTGTCTCGAAAAGCACCGACACCTTGAATGGCTCAAATTTTTAAAGCTCATTGAAAAGAGCGTTGAGCCCGGGAAGAACATCCACATCATCTGCGATAATTGCGCGACCCACAAACACGCCAGGGTGAAAGAGTGGCTTGCGAAAAATCCGCGTATCCACGTCCATTTTACACCTACGAGTGCCTCATGGCTCAACATGGTGGAGCGTTTTTTCCGGGACATTACCGAGAGATGCATTCGGCGTGGGGTGTTCCACAGTGTCGCGGATCTGGAAGAAGCCATTCTTGAATACATCGAGATTCATAATGAAAACCCGAAGCCTTTTATCTGGACCGCCAAAGCCTCCGATATCCTCGAAAAAGTCAAACGGGCGAAATCCTCACTGCTTAATTCACAATCTGCTTAGCGGACTACACTAGAGTTATCGGTTTGGGCAACACCGACGTCGGTGTTGCCATTGTCATTGGCAGTCGGCTGAATTGT
The DNA here is from genome assembly GCA_937916505.1 of uncultured Verrucomicrobiales bacterium. Classification (GTDB taxonomy): domain Bacteria; phylum Verrucomicrobiota; class Verrucomicrobiia; order Verrucomicrobiales; family Akkermansiaceae; genus SW10. The sequence goes on from CALFSW010000429.1 coordinate 767, forward strand.
ATCGCTGCCCAGATACTGAGATTATTTGCGGAGATGATCCCGTTTTGATCTCCGAAGGTCGCGTTGATTTCAACCAGTGTTCCTTCCATCGTCACATTGGCGGAACCATTGCCCACAATTTCTCCGGGGACCGATCCCGCAATTGTCGGCACCCCGTTCCCCACAGATGCGGTCACCGTGAGATTGCCGGTAGCCGACTTCGGGGGCACCCAGTGAAACACCAGTGATCGAAGAGGAGATCTCGCTGACCACATCAAAGGACGCTGAGACTATAGCGAACGAGGGTGCCTGTTTCGGGGCGAGTGGTTCTAAAATCGTCAATTCCTCAAGGTCGATTAAATCCCCATTGAAGTTATTGTTGCCGCTTGCGGCGTTTCCAGCCACGTAGAATTTGACGTCACCGACGCCCGCATCGGAGGCTTCACAAGTCCTCCATTTTTTCAAAGTGTGATAGCTTGAAGAATCGGGATATCGATAGGGGGAGTTCTCTTCCCGTCAGGAAATAATTGCTGAACTGCCAAACGATCATCACCATCAGCGAAGCCGCCGAATGGCTCGGATAAGGCCGACGCACTCTCGACTAAATGATCTCGGATCGATGGATTCCGGCGCACCTGATCGGGGGGGAGCTAGCCGACAGGGATTCGCGCTTTTCCAGCAGCTTGAGCAGATGTCCCGCAAGCGGCGAATGCTCTGCCATTGGAGCGGGTGGATTCACCGAAACCGAAGGGACCCGCCAAACGTCTCGCAGCTGTTCGGTCTGGGATCTCAGAGGACGGAGGAAGAAGAGGATCAATGGTGCCCGGTCGGAGACACTTTTTAAAGCACTTGGGCGAGGCGTTTCAATCGACCCAGGGACGAGCCTGTTTGATGACGATTTCGCCAGCCGCGGTGATTTTGAACTCAATTTCCATGGCGAAGGTGGAATTGCCTCGATACAACGTTTTGAACCGGTTGTGGAGTGAGGCCATATAGCCTCTGAGTTTCAGTGTCTGATCGCGGGACATCACCGTTTCTCCCGCTGGGATCAGGTTCGAATGGCGAATGTATTGGATCTCGAATGCGTTGTCGAAGGTGAGGTTGGCAATAGTGAACTCGTCAGGGAGTGAGCCGGGTTCGGGATTGGTGATGAGGTTCTCTCCGACCTGCACGTTCATGTAATGTCCATCCCATCCTGGTCCCGGTAGATACGGGTTCTTCGTGACCCCAACGCCGTTGGCAACCTCGGCCGAGTAATTCGGGTGGATGAGGATGCCCATCGCTGCCGAGGCGTGGTCGACTCGCCAAAATTCGCGCTCCTCGAAGGCGCGGTAGGTCCAGAGGCCGGCCCAGACCTGCTTGGCCGATTTTGCAAAATGCCCCTCGTCAGGATGATGGGTATAAGACTCGTAGAGGCCGGCGCCATTGAAGCCCTCGAGGTCTTCGTTGTTGGTGCTCGAACGGAAGCGGATCGAGAGGCTGGCGGGAAAGGTCTCCTGGATATCGCTGAGAGCGGTGCTCATCCAGTAGGGGAGAACGCCGTATTTCGTGATGCGTTTGCGGAATGCTTTGAGCGCGGTCTCCCGGGTGGCTGGATCGGTCTGGAAACCGGGATCGGCCATCATGGCTTCAGACTCGGAGTAGAAGCCATTAAACTTCATGAACTCGTCGTAGAAATAGAATGGAACGGCGAAGCCCTCCGGGGTGACCGCAGGCAAAAAACTTTGCAGTTCGCCGAGGTTGGCGGCTTTCGAGCCGAAGGCGGTGCCATCTTCGAAGCCGATTGCCGAAAGTGGCTCGATCGTGGTGCGGGTGAGGTCGGGAATTGGCGTCTGGGTGACATCGGGTCGTTTGGCCTCGAGATAGTTATCAACGTCGGCTTGGCTGGCGGCCTCCATGACGAATCCGTCAGAGGTGACCTCAAGTCGGACGTTCTTGCCGAGCAGCGGCGCGATATCGGGGTGGGTCGATGCCCCGAGCACAAAGGCGTTCGGGGTGTCATTTTGCTTGGCCTTAAGGTTGATGTGGGAGAGCGGGGTCTGCGGGGATTCGGTGATGATACCAGCGACATGGGTGATGTCGTTGGGGATGGTCTGCAGGATGACGATGTCGCGCACCGAGAGGGTCTCCGTTCCGGTGAACAAGCGGAGCCGTCCGTAAGATTCACCGGGGTTCAACGCGGAGTAGGTGACGTTGCCAAAGAGCTCTTCGGCGAAGATCGTCCTGATATTGGTCTGCGCATATTCCGATTCTTCCGACTTGAGGACAGCTCGTTGGGTTTCGCTGGCCGGATGGTAGGCGATGTTGCCATCGAGGAACGGCATTCCCGCGGTAATGAGGGAGAACGCTTTTTCGACAAAGCGGAACGCGACCGGATCGGTCGGCCAAAACTCGAAGGTGTAGATACCCTGGCGCCCTTCGGGATCGAGGTAGTTGTCGTGGGCGACAATGCTGCCGGCGAGGTTCTTGCGGTTGGTATTGGTGAAATAGGTGTCGTTGGAAAAAGCCGAGTTGCTGCTGTATCTGCCCACGCCCATCGCAAAGGCCGAGTGATAGATGTGGGTCTTGCTATTGACGAAGTAGAGCTCAGGCGAATCGGTATGGACTCCGAAGATCACAAATTTCACCTCGCGGATGTTCTGGGCACCGGGGAAGTTGTCCCGGTGGGAGAGCAACTCGTAGTCGGCCCGGTCTTGAAGCTGCGTGGCTCCGTTTCTCGCAGTGATGACTGGCGCGGGGTTCAACGGGTTTCGCGTTCCGGGCGATGCAAGCTCAACGATGTCGTTGGTTCCGTCGCCATCGGTGTCGACTGGCGAGGCAACGTCATGCAGGACCAGACGCATGAAGCCGGTATCGACGAAGGGAGCGTTATCGCGGGTCACGACCGGGTCTGGATCACCTCGCACAATAGCGATCGACTTCCAGGGTCCGGTTAGGGACTGGCTGCGTTGGACGATGGCATAGCGGCTCTCAGGGAGGTCCAGGGTGAGCTCCAGGACACCGCCTGGACTCTTATCGACAGAGGTGATGGTCGATGCCGATTCGTCAGCGTGTGACCCGGCTACCAGAAGAGCGAAGGGGAGGATAGCAGTGGCGAGAAGCCGACCGTGCAGGGGGAACATAGGTCTTATCATACACGAATTTCTTACCTGTGCGAACAGTTTGGATCGGCTACGGCCTCAACTTGGCGTGGGCGCGGATGTAGATTTGCGATGCGGAATCCACCGCTTGTGCGGAGCGGTAGGTGAGGGTTGAGGTCCCGTCGTCGTTGGCGTTCTCATTGATCAGCACCACTGCGGCCGGGTCGGATTGCCAGTTGATCAGGTCGGAGGAGATCTCGGCCCTGATGATCATGTCTTCGGCGGCGAGATCCCGCTGGATCCTAATGAGAAGGTAGTCGTCGATGACGCCGTTGACCTTCAGGGGCTCCACTGATCCCTCCGGGTAGGGGGCGTCGGCGGGATCACCGTCATTTCCTCCGAAAGCATGCTCGAGCAGGGCATCAAGGCCGTCGTTGTCATCGTCGGCTCCCGCAACACCGCCGAACGGTGGCGCGGCGTCAGATGATCCCGGGTTGCCTCCCGGCGTGGTGCTGCTACGCCAGTTGCCGGCAAGGCTGTGGTCGGGCAGACTCCCCGGATCGATCAAGACCAACGAACGGCCGCTGATGTCGGCCGGGCCCGGCCAGGGGAGTTCATCGTCGTAGACGAAATCGCGAATGGCAGAGCCGGCGCCGAATGACAGTTTGAGCCGCTCGCCGCCGTTGCTGAGGCTATTTGCGGAGGAGAATCGGTAATCGCCCGCGATTGGCAACCCGACGCCATGTGCGGCTTCGAAAGCGGCGACGTTTTCGACCACCAGGACATACCCGCCAGGGGCGATACGGGTGATCGCGGAACCGGCGAAGTCAAAATCGATGCCCTTGGTGAAACGCACGTCACTCAGGTCGAGAGTCACCGGACCGACGTTTTTGAGCTCGATGAACTCCAGTGCCGATCCGCTCTCCGGCTTATACATGATCTCGCTGATCACCAGACCATCGATATAAGCGCTGAGATCCGGCGTCGAGGTGACGAACTCGACCGCTTCCGACCAGTGACTCCAACGACCGTCGAGGCCCTGGTGGCGCACGCGTGCGCGGTATTGCCGCCCTTCTTTGACGGTGCCCGGCGGGAAGGTGAAGCTGTTGGCGAAGGTATCGAGAAGGTCGCTTACGCGGAAGGTATCAACCTCGTAACGCCAGGGCTCTCCCGCGACGTAATCCGCGCTCCCGGAGTTGTAGATCTCGCCGATCCGCCACTGCATCTTCGCGAAGCCAGAGCCGTCGCGGCCCGCGTTGAAATCGCTGCAACTGAAGCTCAAATCATTGGTCGGGAAGCCTGCCGTCCCGATGTATTGAATCGTTGGGGTCGTGGGGATCTGTGGATCGTCGGATATCTCCGCGAGCCGCGCGCCGCCGAAACCACTCGGGACGATGAAACTTTTGATCCAATCCACCATCCCGGGGAAATCGGCGCTGTCCAGCGTCCTGCTGTGCTGCGGGAAGCGCGTCGAGGTGTAGGGGTTCATGAAGAACAGCATTCCCTCATTGCCGCCGCTGCCCTCGATCTTCGTCGAGCGCGGATCCTGATTCCAACGCGCCGCATCAAGCTCGGCCCATCCGGTTGTCCCACCGGTGCCGCCAAGCGTCGCGACCAACTCGTCGACCATCGACCACCCTTGGTCGTCATTGAGCAGCAGGTCGCGCAATTCGCGGGCGCGGTTTTGGAAACGGATTTCCAACTCCGGGTGAAGGAGACTTTTGCGGAACTGTTCGAGTGGCGCTGTCGTTTCCACCCCTTCCGGCCCCCAGCGGTCGAACTCCTCATACAGCAAGTCGACATCCCAGGGGATCATCGTCCACTTCCCGGTGACCGGGTTGTGGTAGAGGTTCGAGTTTTCCCGGTCGCGCAGGTCGGAATGGTTGACCGCTTCAACGACCGAACGGTAGGAGAAATAGCGATCGAGGTCGACGTTTGCCTCCCACCAGGAGGCCGGTTGGACGGGGTCGCGGTTGTAACCATCGTCGCCGGTGCCGGTGACGGCGAACAGGTCGCTGAGGTCGTTCGGTTGACCGGAGGCCTCATTGATGAGACTGCTGCTGTTAAAGTGCATGTTAAAGGTGTTGCCGTCGGGCAGCTCGCGCTCGTCGAGGAAGCGGCGATCCGCGTGGTCGATTGCCAGGAAGAGCCCCCAGTTGTCGCCTTCGAACTGGTCCGACGGATCCTGTTCGGCAGCGCCGTCGATCACACGTAAATGGAAGTAGTTGGCATTGCGCGAGATGATACCCGCCCGTTCCCAGAAGCGGAATGCAAGTGCCTCGTCGAGGCCGGCCGCTCCGCGGTTTGCAGGGTTCCCCGGACTTGCCAGAGCACTCCAGTTCAAGGTCCGCACCTTCTCCTTGTAGGCCTTGCCATAGTCGTCGCGCCCCTTGAAATAATGGCCGCGATTGAAGCGCAGTTTCCATTTATTCTTGCCGGTGTTGTAGGCTGAATCGGCATCGCGGATGCGGTAATGGATGTGGTCGTAGACCACGCCATCGTAGACTAGTGCACCCTCCCAGCGGTAGATGTCGTCGTTGAACGCCGGGTTATACTGGCAGGCGGTGACATCGTCGGCGTCGGAGATGAGATGGTAGATGGGCAGCGAGTTCATCTGCGCCTCATTGAAATCGAGGGTCTCGGTTTGCCCGGGGATGGAAGCGCCTTGCCACGCGGGGGCGCCATCGTAGGTGAAATAGGCGAAGTTGGCCGAGGGGTCGTCGCGATACGGCACCGTCACTGCAAACGAGGTGGTGTCGGTAGCGGCGATGCGATAGCGGGTGAGGCGCCGGTGCTTCTGCAGGGAGCCCGGGATGGTGACGCTGAAGATCGAATCTCCGGCCACCAGATCACCGCGAGTGCCGTCATCGGCCATCGCGATCGCGGTCCACCGGGTGTCGTAAGCGAAGTCGGTCATCCGGATGTAGCTGCCCGGCTCGACCAGTTGGTATTCGAGCTTCACGCCGGAAACTCCATCCGGATCGGTGATCTTGGCGGTCACTATGACATCCTGCCCGCTCGCCGGCTGCTGCGGCGAATGGGAGACCTGTCGCACCTGCGGCGGGGTGTTCGCAGCGAGCACCGAATTTTCCGCGCCGGGGGTCGGCAACGCCGGTTGTCCGACACCACTTGCGGGGCTAATCAGCTGGAGATCCAAACCGAGATCGCTGCTGCCGACACGGGCGTTGAAAAGTTGAATGCTGACCGTGTTGATTCCCTCGACGAAGGCGCCGCTGGCTTCGAGCGTCTGCACCACCAAGGCATTCTCGGAATAATTGCCGGAGGCTTCATCGCTGAGGGCGGGCTCATCGCCGGCTTGCCCCGGCATGTTCTCGCGATGGACCTCGACCCCGTTGAGCCACAGGACGAAACCGTCGTCGAGCATAAAGCGCAGCTGCAGCGCCGGTGGGATCTCGCCGGGAGCGATAATGAATTCGTTGCGCAGGAACAACGAACGGTAAGAGCCTCGCATCCCGCTGATCTGGGTCTTGAAATCCATGTCCCCGACACTCCCGAATCCAATCGGCAAGGTCGCGGGATTCCAGCTATCGTCTTCGACAAAAGCGGTCTCGCGCCAGTCAGCAAACGGCGACGAAGCCTCGCTGTTCCCGGGACGCCAACGCCAGCCTGTTCCTGCGGCCGGAAGCAGGAAGCGTTCCGGGAGCAAGTCTGGTGGCACTGCACTGCGCCACGATCCGCCCAGATCGTTGTCAAGCGAAGGATGGATCAGTTCCATCGATTGCCCGCCTCCGCCTGCGGCGGTCGGCCAGGGGAACGCTGTCCCATAGTCGACACGATCAATCTCTGTGCCGGTTTCGTCCAAAAGGAGAATACGCTCGCCATCGTTGGAAAGTTTACCCTGCCAGGGTCCGGGCGCCGCGACACCGTATTCGGCGAGCAGCGCCGCCGGATCAGCCGCCACGACCAGGTAGGAACCGGCTGCCAATTCCTGTTGTGGGAAAGTGAAAGTGACCGCGTCCGCAAGCTGCCATCCACCCAGTTCAACGGGTGTCGCGCCGTTGTTGTAAATCTCGATGAACTCGGTGGCGAACTCGTCGCCGGGTTGGTAGTGGATCTCGTTGATGACGAGGTCTTCGGCAGCTGCCACCACGACACCACAAATTGCGAACCAGCACAGGTTGAAAATCAAAGGGGACTTAATCGGACGAGACACAAGCATTGGGGGGATAAAGGAAGTTCACCCGATGTGAGTTTCACAAAACAGAGTTACTGATTGGCAGGCTATCCAGCTGCGGCATCCATTGCAATCGAAAGTCTGCGCGGGCATGCCCGAGCGACAAAGGTTCCGACACGCAAAATCCTGTTCCGGCAAGGCCTCGAAGGCAACCTGCGACACCTCTGCCACCCTCACTTTCCAGTCGAATAATTCCAAGACTTCGTGAACTGTTGCCGCATCAAGCAATTTTCATCGTATCGGGTGATTTGAATTCCAGCCCAAAGGAACTTTCCCAGTACGATGAAGCTGCGAATCGTAATAGAGCTTGGGATTCCCATCTCGGAATTTCTATCCGGAGATGGAGTGCCGGACTAAGCGAGGATCTCTTTGACGACTTTGCCGTGCACGTCGGTGAGGCGGAATTCTCTTCCCTGGAAGCGGTAAGTCAGTTGTTCATGATCGAAGCCCAACAGGTGCATGATCGTGGCGTGCAGATCGTGCACGTGGACTTTTCCATCGACCACTCCGAAGCCGAGCTCGTCGGTCTGACCGTGGATGTGGCCTTTCTTGACGCCGCCGCCGGCCATCCACATGGTGAAGGCGTCGATGTGGTGGTCGCGCCCGACGGTTTTGCGATTCTCGCCCATCGGCGTGCGGCCGAACTCGCCGCCCCAGACGACCAGGGTGTCTTCGAGCATGCCGCGCTCTTTCAGGTCGAGCACCAGCGCAGCGCTGGCCTGGTCGACGTCTTTGCAAACTTTGTCGAAATCCTTGTTCAAGTTTTCGCCGGGGCCTCCATGCGAATCCCAGTTGGTGTGGTAGAGCTGCACGAAGCGGCTGCCGCGCTCGACCAGTCGCCGCGCCAGAAGGCAGTTGTTGGCGAATGAAGCCTCGCCGCGTTTGGCGCCGTAGAGTGCCATCGTCTTGTCGCTTTCTTTTGACAGGTCCATCAGTTCGGGCGCGCTGCTTTGCATGCGGAAGGCCATTTCATAGGCGTTGATACGGGTTAGAATCTCCGGGTCACCCACCTCGTCGAGACGTGCGCGGTTCAGCTCGCCCACCGCATCATAAAAATTACGCTCGCGTTCGCGGGTGAAGCCTTTCGGGCTGTTGAGGTGCAGAATCGGGTCGCCTTTACCCCGGAACGGGACACCCTGGAAAGAGGTTGGGAGGAAGCCGCTTGACCACAGGGAATTTCCGGCACGCGGGCCGCGTGGGCCGCTCTGCAGTACGACGAATCCCGGCAGGTTTTCGGATTCACTGCCGAGTCCGTAGGTCGCCCACGATCCCATGCTCGGCCGCCCCGGAGCCTGAAATCCGGTGTTCATGAAAAGCTTGGCCGGGCCGTGGTTGAAGACGTCGGTGGTCATGCCACGCAGCCAGGTGACCTCGTCGACGATCTTCCGGTGGTGCGGAAACATCTCGCTGATATCCATGCCGCTCCCGCCGTAGCGACCGAACTTTCGTTGCGAGCCGAGTAATGTTTCGTTGCCCTTGAGGAAGGCGAAGCGCCGCCCCTCCATCAGGCTCTTCGGCGGAGTTTTGCCAGTGAGTTCATTGAGCTTCGGTTTGTAATCGAAGAGCTCCAGCTGGCTCGGCGCGCCGGCCATGAAAAGGTAGATCACGTTCTTGGCTTTCGCCGGCAACATTGGATTTCGCCGGGCCATCGGGTTGGCTGGATCAATCTTGGGAAGGTGCTTGGCGGAAGCGTTGCTTGTGAGCAATTGGTTGAGCGCGATGGTGCCAAGGCCGACACCGCACTGTCCGAAGAAGTGCCGGCGTGTCTGATGGTGAATCTGGAAGGGGTTGTAGCTCATTACTCGCGGGTGATAAAGTTGTCGGTGTTGAAGATCACGCGCGCCACGGTGACAAGGGCCGCCGCTTCGTGTTCCGGTAGTCCTCTGATGGGATACTTGTCGAGGAGGGCCTGCGCGTCCTCCGGGGCGTTTGTGAAATCGGCGGCAAGGTCTTGGCCATACTTGGTTAATACATCCAGCTCCGTCGCCGACGGTGGGCGTGCCAAGGCGTGCTCGAAGGCGCGCCGGATACGGGCCTCACGACTGGCCGCGGCCTCTCCCGGAATTTCCTCAACAATGCGCGCCGCCATTCCGCGGGCAAACTCGAGGAAGGCCTCGTCATTGGCGATGTTGAGCGCTTGCAGTGGCGTGTTCGAACGCGGACGGCTCGTGCAGGTCATCTGGAAATCCGGGGCATCGAAAGTGCCGAACAGGGGGTAGGGAGCGCTACGGTAGAAGAAGGTATACATCGCGCGCCGATAGCGGTCGGCACCCGTGCTGGTCCTCCAGCCTTTTCTGCTTTGGGTGAAGGCGTAAATGCCGTCCGGTTGCAGCGGATAGACACTCGGTCCGCCGATCTTTCTACTGAGCAAGCCGCTCGCCGATAAAGCGACATCACGGATGATCTCGGCATCAACCCGCACACGCGTCTGGCGTGCCAGCAGGAGATTGAGCGGGTCCTTGTCGGCCAGATCCGGACGCGACGAAGAGGAACGTTTGTAGGTTCCGCTGGTGACAATCAGGCGGTGCATTTTTTTCATCGACCAGCCGTCCTCGATGAATTTACGCGCGAGGAAGTCGAGTAACCCCGGGTGCGAAGGGAGTGATCCCTGACTGCCGAAATCCTCCTCGGTCTCGACCAGTCCGCGGCCAAAGTAGCGCATCCACATCCGGTTCACGGTGACGCGCGAGGTCAGCGGGTTCTTCGGGTGGATCAGCCACTTCGCCAGATCAAGGCGGTTACGTGGCTTGTCGCTTTTGGGTAGCGCGGGCGCGATGGCTGCGAACACTCCCGGTGAGAGCTTGCCCTTCTCCTTGTCCGGCCGGGTGAAATCGCCACGCGTGAGAATGTAGGCATTTCGTGGCTCTTTGAGATCGCGCATCACCATGACTTTTCCTTTGACGATGTTCGCCTTGGGCTGCTGATTCGATCGGGCTGGCGGTGCGGTGTCGGCGAAGTCGATCGTAAATCGCCCGACCAGGTAGTCCGGATGGAGATCGTGGAAGAGACGCACCTCGACCGGCTTGCCATTGGTCTCGACCGGTTGGGTCAGCACGAAAACCGCTTCATGGTTCGAGTTCATTTTGCCGCCGACATTGATCGCCCAACCGCTCTTCTTGTCCTTGTCGATGGCATTCGCGACCGGGTAATCACTCTGCTCGACATCGGCCAAGGCGTGGCTGATCGGCTGCTCCACTCCTCCGACGAAAATCTTGAAATTGGTGAGGACAAAGTTGCCATTACCCGCTTTGCCGGGGCCGTTCTTCGGCAGCGATTGATCGGTCAAGGTCCGCAGGCGAACCGCCGCCAATTTGGCCAGCCCGGAATCGCTAACAACCTGGTAAGCTTCGTGCCCGCCGAATCTTTTGTCGATCAGCAGAGAGTGGTCCTTCTGTTTGTGCAGCGGCGCACCGGAGGTGGTTGTAAAACTCTTGTAGCCCGCGGTTGTCCATTTCACTTCCACTTCCTTCACCGGTGCGGGTTTCTCGACTGGTTTAGGTTTGGCGATCACCTCTTCAAACAGCTCGCCCTCGGTGACCTCGACCGTAGGGCCGGTGTTGTTGCGGTCTTCGGCATTATTGAAAAAGGCAAACATCTCGTAGTATTCGCGGTGTTGGAGCGGATCAAATTTGTGAGTGTGACACTGGGCACAACCTACGGTGAGACCGAGCCACACCGCCCCGGTGGTGTTGGTTCGATCGATTGTCGCTTCGACGCGGAACTGTTCCGGGTCCGATCCGCCTTCCTGGTTGATCAAAGTATTGCGATGGAATCCGGTTGCCACCAGCTGCGACTTGCCCGGGTTCGGCAAGAGGTCGCCGGCGATCTGTTCGGTCGTGAATTGATCGAAAGGCATGTCGTCGTTGAGCGCGCGGATCACCCAGTCGCGATAGGGCCACATCTGACGGCCGCCATCGACCGAGTAGCCGTGCGAATCCGCGTAGCGCGCACCGTCGAGCCAGTGCCGCCCCCAGCGCTCACCGTAGTGGCGGCTGGCAAGCAACTCATCGACCACTCGCTCGTAGGCATTCGGACGTTCATCTTTGACGAAGGCCTCGACCTGTCCGCGGGTCGGCAGCAAGCCGACGAGGTCGAGGTAGACGCGCCGGATCAGGGTGGCCCGATCCGTCATCGGCGACGGCTCGATGCCTTCCTTCGCCAAGCGATTGTTGATGAAATGATCCACTGGATGCGCATCAGCGGGTGACTCTGTTTTGGCGACCGGCTCGAAGGCCCAATGCCCCTGATACTCGGCACCCTCCTCGATCCAGCGTTTGAAAAGGGCGATCTCCTGCGCGTTGAGCTTCGGCTTCTTCGCCTTTGGCTGCGGCATGACATCGTCCTCGTCGTGGGTCGTGATACGGTAAAACAGTTCGCTCTCGTCCGGCTTACCAGGGACAATCGCCCCGTCGGCAATTGCGCCCTCGCGCGTGTCCAATCGCAAATCCGCCTTCTGGGTTTTCTCATCCGGCCCGTGACAGTAGTAGCAGCGGTCGGAAAGGATCGGGCGAATGTCGCGGTTGAACTCTACCTTGGGCCGGGCGAACAGCGGGGTTGTCGCAAAAAGGAGGAAGGAAAAAAAGAGGTTACGGGTCATACTGCCGGGAATGAGCTTTTGGGGTGGGGGAGCGGTTGAGGCGAAAAAGGAGAGCATTGAGAAGCGGGAACCGAGCTGAAATTTTGAAAACGGGAATCGTGGGGCTGAAAATCAGGAGGAAAGGTCGCCCGCCTTCGTCGGCAGGGCGGTTCAGTTCGGAACATCATCGCGCCGAGGTTAGTAATCCTTCCCGTCATGACAAGGGTTGTTTTTACCGCGTCAGTCAGGCAAGCCCCCTCGGTTCGAGGCCGAAGCCTGCTGCCTTGCTGAAACCCGAAGCTCCGATCTCCAGTAACCCGCGCTCTCCAAACATGAGGGGAGGGGCTACGACATCCTGCGAAAGCAACAGCGTTCCGAACGCACCTTCCTGCGCCAGCAAATTCTCTTTCATGAACGCTTGCGCCACCGGAAGAGCCGCCCGGGTCAGAAGACTGGTCTCTCCGACCTGGCAGCCGATGATCATCGGGATCCTCATCGAGGCAGCTCGTTCGGCCATTTCCAACGAACGCAAGAGACCGCCCATCTTCGAGATCCTGAGATTCATGATCCAATTCCCGGGATCACCGGGAAGCTGCTCAAGCTGGGAAAGTCTGAGAAGACTTTCGTCCAGAATGATCTTCAAGCCGGTCTCCTTTGCGATCCGTCCGGCTTCTTCGTAATCACCCGCAGCCAGAGGCTCTTCGATGGCGAACATGGGGACATCCAGCCGCTCAAGATGCGCGATGGCATCATCGGAAGACTGCCAGAGATTGTTGCCATCCATCCGCAGGCGGTCCACCGACGGCGAGGCACTTCTGAGAAGAGCCATTCGCTCAAAATCCTCGGGTCCACCGGAAAGTTTCACTTTGAAATCGCGAAAACCCATCGCCAGGTATTTCTCCAACTGGCTCCTGAAAACCGGAGGTGCCTCCGCTCCCAGCACCGCCGTGTATCGAAATGGTCCTTGGATCGGGGGCAGCGAGAGAAATGATTCCGCCGGCTGATTCGATTCGCGTGCCAGCAGGTCGATGATCGCCAACTCGACCGCGCACCATGCTGCGGGGTTTGCATCAATCAGTTCCCGATTCTCCTCAACCCAGCCCGCCAGTCCGGCAAGATCCGAAATCCCGGTTAGTTGGGGCGTCACCCGACTGATGAACGCCATCGCGCCGGTGACTGATTCACCAGTGACGTACTCGCGTGGGCACCCTTCGCCAAAACCACAGACTCCGCTCGTTGAGATTGCCTCGACCCAGATTGTCTGGGTCGTCTTTCGTTCGGCGGAGGCATGCTTGAAACTCTGCCGGAAGGGAATCTGCAGGCTCCGGACGGTGAGATTTATCTTCATGGCGTCGGGCTCAGGTGGGCCTCGAAGTCAAAACTCAGTTTTTCGCGTGACTGAAGGCGCATGAGTTTCAACTGCGCCTCACGTTGCCCCGAAGCCACCAGGTGATTCATATAAAGTCCCCCGGTGCCTTCCCTCACCATCTTTAGCTCGATCGGTTGCAAGCGGCCACTGGCCCGCTTGCTTTCATACTCCAGATTGAGCCTGGCCAGCGCGGCATCCAACTCAGCGGCAAATGTCTCGTTGAGATTCTCGTGAGTTTCCACGTAAAAACAGTATCCCTGTTTCTCGACATCCGCGACCAGAATGAAGAAGCCCGGACTCCAGTTCCGCTCCCCGGCCAGGATCTCAATCGCTTGCAAGATCTGGCTTTCGTAGAGTTTCTCGCCGGTGATGCTCGTCACGCCCACTCCCTTTTCGACGAAGCGGATCGTGGGCGTCCGCCCATAAGTTTCCCCCACCATGATGATGTCATTCATAAAATACCGGTAGAGCCCGGTGCGGGTGGTGACGATGACATGGTAGCAGCGGCCCGGCTCAAGATTTTCCATCGTTAAGATCCGTGGGTTTCCCGACTCCCAGTCGCCCCGTTCGACAAACTCGAAATAGTTCTCATGAAGCGTGGGCACCTCCAAATGTTTCAAAGATGCCACGGGCAGGGTACCGCGCAACTCGCTGGCCAGATAACCCATCTCGAGGATCGGAAGCGACTCGGGCAATTCCCGCTGAAGCGCCGGCAGCAACACCCGGCAGCTACCCTCCCGCCAGCAAGAAACCGCCTTGAGATTGGGCCAGAGCATGGCGAAAGTAATGGCGTTCGTCCGATCAAACAATCCCTGCAACTCTGCCGCACGCCGCCGGCTTCCTTTGAAGCGGGCGTTCAGCTTGCGATAAAGAGCCGGATCCATCTCATCCTTTCCTGGTAGCTCGCCACGATTCACGGCTGCGATGAGCGTCGGTGCCTGCTCCCGGATGAGTCTCGCGACCCGCAGGAAGCTCGAAGGGTTTGCTCCGGCGATGAAGGAGATCGAACGGTCTGCTATCGCGAACGCCGCGATGAGGAGATATTTCAAATTGTGATCGGAAAATCCAAAGACCTCGGCAGGGATCATATATTTGCGTCGCAACATCCACGGCATGCCTTGGTAGATCAGGCCCGACATTGATCCATACGGAGTTCCGCTTGGCAAATGACCTTCGATCGCCGGACTGACAAATGCGAGAATGCTGCCGTTGAAGAGCCCCGGTACCTCAGCATGATGGCAGCACGAATAGATCTGCTGGCTCCGGTGATGACGGGCGAGCGTATCGCCGAGGATCGGGACATACTTGGGTTTTCCGGTGGAGCCGCTCGTCCGCGCATACATGATCGGTTGCTCCGCGACCAGTTCAGGAGTGCCATCCCGCTCCTGCCGCTCCAGGTAGGGGCGCAGATCCTCATAGTGCTGGATCGGAACCCGAAGGGCGTAATCCTCCGGACCGGAGATTTCCGCAAAGTCATGCTCTTTCCCAAAGCGGGTGTTCCGATGCTTCCGAAGGATCGAAATGAGAAGCTCCCGCTGCACCCGGTCCGGTTCCCGGGTTTGCGCCAGAAACGGCTGCCACAAGCGGCGGGAGGCCCAGGCCATCCGCAGCTTCACCATGAAATCGACGAGGGTCTTCATGAATGGTCCTTGTCCTTGCCTTTGATGAATGGGGTCCGCATCTGTTGGAAAAAACCGCGTGGATAAGCGCGGTTCTTGAGCCCCAGTTTCCCCACCTCACGCTCTCTCGGCAGGAAATATGAGCCGAAGAGGAGATCCCAGATGATTACGTTGTTTCCATAGTTTTTGTTCGATTCCCGGATCTCCCACGAGTGATGCCACCGGTGAAGCTCCGGCCCGCTGATCAGGTAGTTGAGGAACCCCAGCCGCAGCTCGATATTGCAGTGCTGGATAAACCCATTGACCGCGTAGAAAACAAAATAAATCGCCAGGACATCTACGGAAACTCCCAGCAAGATGAATGGCGCGGCATCACAGAGGAATTGCAGGAATTTTTCAATCGGATGAAACCGGCCGACGTTCACCCAATACAACTTCTTGGGTGAGTGATGCACCGCGTGAAGGCTCCACAACTTAGGACTCCATTCATGGCTGGCCCGGTGCAGCCAATAGCGGAGGAAATCAGCCAACAGGATCATCAGCCCGGCTTGGGCCAACGGCGGAAGTCCGTGGGGCCACAGCCCGTCAAAGGAAAGCCCCCGTGACTGAAGACCGTTGAGAAAGGTGACTGCCAGCAGGAATTTCAGCGCTTTAGGCAGGAGGATCTGCACGAACACCATGAAGGTCACATCTCCTTGCACCTCTTCGCCATCGGGTTTCCACTCCGACCGCTGTGGACAAAACTTTTCCAACAGCGTGATACACAGCGCCCCCAACGCGACCGGTAGGTAACCGCTGGCTAGGACACCGCTCCCCTGACCGACGAGAAATAAATGCAACCACAGGATGACCGCGATCAGCACCGGGTAAGCGAGCCAGGTAACAGCGTGCTTCCACATTTTTTCCCTCCGCTTGTCCCGCTCGGAAAGGCCTGCCCCTATGTGATGGAACAGCCCTAGAAGGATGACCCAAGTGCTAAGAACCAGATGGAAGACCGACGGCAGGAGGGAACCGAAGAACGCGTGGCCTTGGCCGAAACTGAGTGCCGCCCCGCATCGAAATAGCATGAAGGCAAAGTAAATCGATCCGAGTGAGAGCAGAACTTCACCGGTTCGTGCGTTTGGCACCACTCTTGCCGATTGCATCCGAAGTTGGACTCTCGTCATCAACCCGATCAAGAGAATCTGAAACACCAGGAGCACCCCATAGGGCAGGGTTCCGCTCTGCCATGCCGTGAATGGAGGAAGGAACTTCACCGGAAAGAACCATTGCAGCAGTTGGGCTCCCACACGGAAGGTGAACAAAAGCAGCAGCACCAGCAGGCCTAGTCCAAAATGCTTCCGAAAAGTTTCTAGTAAATTTGATAGGGGGAACTTCATGACGGGATTACTAGAAGTTTTCACTCACGGGCTTCACCGAGGCAGTAGAGGGAGTGGCTTCCTCGAAGAATGAGGTCTTTGCCAACGAGGGCGGGGGAGGCGCTGAAAGAGTCGTCGAGGTGATTCTGCGCCAGGATTTCGGGGGAAGGTCCGGCGGTGAAGATGAGAGTCGTGCCATTGATCGCGGTGAGGTAGATGTGGTCCTTCGCGGCGACCGGGGAGGAATAGACGTTCTGAATGCCGGGGAGACGGGCACGGGCATAGATCTCCTTGCCCGATTTGATATCGAGGCAGGTGAGCACTCCCTGGTAATGACGAAGGTAATAGACGAGGCCCTTGTGGAGGAGGAGAGAGGGGACATAGGGGGTGTCGCGGCGTTTGATCCAGGCAACCTGTTTGGTTCCGGTGATATCGCCGGTGGCTCCCGTCAGTTTGATTCCCAGGATGGCCTGCTTCTCGTAACTCGATCCCGCGATGAGGATGCCGTCCTCTGACACCGGACCGGCCACCACGTTGTGGGAGAGCCCCCCGCATTCCCAGAGAAGCTTTCCGTTATCCAGTTGATAGCTTCGAATGCGATTCGCGGCGGAGATGACGACTTGAGGAGAGCCCTCGTGCAGGAGGATGTGGGGAGAGGACCAGGAGGAGGGCTCGTCTCTTTCCTTTCGCCAGCGTTCTTCGCCGGTGCGCTTATTAAAAGCAACGACAAAGGACGGGCCTTCGTGATCCCAGTTGACGACAAGTGTCTCACCATGGAGGGCGGGGGAGCTGCCTTCGCCGTGGCCGTGTTTGGTGTGCATGTCTCCGAGATCTTTTTCCCAAAGAATCTGTCCTTTTAGATCCAGGCAATAGAGCCCGTTCGAACCAAAGAAGGCAAAGACCTGCTTGCCATCAGTGATCGGGGAGGCCGAAGCGTAGCTTCCGGTGAGGTGATGACCCTCGTGGGGCACCTGATCCCGCACCGTGGTTTGCCAGAGGATTTTTCCATCTTTGCGGTCGATGGCAATGACCACGAACCTGCTTTTGCGTACTTTCAGGGTGTTGTCGTGTGAGCCCGGACGATGGCCGGCCGGGGGATCCTGCTCCTCCCCGTATGGAATGGTGGCAGTGAGAAAAATCTGATCGCCCCACACGACCGGGGAGGAATTTCCCGATCCGGGAAGCGCTGTTTTCCAGCGGACGTTTTTGTCTTCGCTCCAAGTGAGAGGAGGGTCTGCGTGAGTGGCAACGCCATTGTCGAGCGGTCCCCGCCATTGCCCCCACTGTTCTGCGGTCGGGAGGGGGTCGGCGAAGCAGAGGGCCGGGAGGCAAGCGATGAGGATGAAAAGTTTCATTGTGAAAGCAGTCGAGGGTCTTTTTGAATAGCAAATGCTGGTCGGCGATCGGAGGAAAACCCCGTGGAATCCGATTCCTGGCGATTCTGTTACGGCTTTCTTCTGAATGGTGCGATGCGACTGCGGGGATTTCCTTTTTGGGGTGATCGCTTGAGGGCGTCGTTGAAGGAATCGGAGCGGGGAGAAGGACGGGCTTCCTCTCCGCCGACGTGAGTCGCCCGAAAGCGTTTCCCTTTGATTCGTCCCGCGTTGAGGCGGGAGACGGCATCCGAAATCACGCCCTGTGACACCGCGACGTAGGACAACTTGTCCTGGATTTCGATTTTTCCGATCTCCTTGCTGCTCAAACCGCCGGCTTCGCCGGTGAGGGCGCCGAGGATGTCGCCTTTGCGCACCTTGTCCTTGCGTCCGCCGGAGATCATGATCGTCTCCATCCCGGGAACCTCCGCGAGTTTCTTCAGCAGGTCATCGAGCCTTAAATGCTTGCTGGCACTGTGATCCAAGATCTCCATCGTCTGCCCCGTGAACTCTTCGATGGCTTCGATGTCCCTGTCGGCCCCATCTCGAACCATCGAGATCGCAACGCCGTTCGCGCCGGCACGGCCAGTCCGACCAATTCGGTGAACGTAGACCTCTGCTTGCTCCGGCAGGTCGTAGTTGATGACGAGGTCCAGGCCCTCGACATCGAGGCCGCGCCCGGCGACATCGGTTGCGATCAGGACACGCACGCTGTGGTTGCGAAACCGGGCGAGCACTTGGTCGCGATCAAACTGCTCGAGATCGCCATCGAAGCGGTCGACGCTGACGCCCCTGCGACCCAGCTCTTTGGTGATCTCGCGCACCGTGGCTTTTTGGTTGCAGAAGACGAGTGCGGATCCGTGCGGCTGGGATTGCAGCGCCCGGCAAAGCGCCAAGAGCTTGTCGTTCGTCCCGAAGCAGAGTTTCAACTGACGGATGTCGGAGAGATCTTCATCGGGTGTCTCAATGGTAATCCGCAGAGCGTCTGGTTGGACTTCCTTGCTCATCGCTTCGATGGCACCCGGAAAAGTCGCCGAGAACAGTGCCGTTTGACGATCGTGCGGCAGGAAGCGGATGATCTTGCGCACGTCTTCGCCAAAGCCCATGTCGAGCATGCGATCCGCTTCATCCAGCACGACGATTTTGATCGAGCCGGGGTTCATGACTCCCCGTTCCAGGTGGTCGAGGAGTCGGCCGGGCGTGCCGATGACAATTTGGGCACCCCGCTCGAGGGCATCGCGTTGCGGGCGCGACGGCTGTCCACCTACGAGTTCCAGGACCTGGAGACCGTGGTGACCCCGACCGAGCTTGCGCATCTCGCGACCGACCTGGGCTGTGAGCTCGCGCGTCGGGCAGAGGACGAGGGCTTGCAGCTCGTGTCGGTCCACCTCGATGCCCTGCAGGATGGGGAGGGCGAAGGCAGCGGTCTTGCCACTTCCCGTCTGCGATTGACCAATGACATCCCGTCCGGCGAGCAGGGCCGGAATGGCCTCAATCTGAATGGGGGTTGGCCGGGTGTAGCCGAGGCCATGGACCACGGCGGTCAAGGCTGGTGACAGCTGGAGGGCTTCGAAAGATGGTTGCACGGATTGCCACTGTTGCGAATCTGCGGGTGGTATACAATGGTCATTTATTCGCCGGAGGCAGGATTGCCGGGGATTTTCTTTTTGGGCGGAGCTTGCAACCTGTTTGGGTGTGTCACGGCAAGCTGTCAACGCGGTTGAACCCGAAAGACATGACCCCTCCAACTGCTTCCTCGCTTAATTCCCGCTTGGACCCACGTATTCTTTCGAAATCACGACATTGTCAAAGAAGACCACGTTCACCGGATTCTTGGTCCACCGATCCGTCACGTAAGCTTCCACCGTCAGGGCATTGGCATGCAGGGTGGGACTGCGGCGCCAGTTGATTCCTTTCCAGTGACCCCGCAATTTCCCATCAATCCAGAAGGCCTGTTCGCCATCGCGCTTTCCCGGGGTGTTCTCCTTCAGCATGAACTCACAACAGATCCACTTGTCCTTTTTGATGTTGGCCTGCTTCGCGGGACGAAATCCGTTGCCCCAATACTTTTTGTCAGGTGCCGCACTCATCTCGTGCCAGTAGCTATAGAAGTTCCACTTGCCGGGTGCCACATTGCGTCCCCAGTCGCCCCACGGTTCCAGTGCCGTTGAGAAGCGGTCAGCCCCCTTTGGTTTCAAGCCGGCTCCGCCAAAACCACTCCACCTGTCACTGCCCTGCAAACTCTTGTTCGCCCGCAAGGTCACAAAGTGATGCACGTAGTCGCACTTCGCATCGAAGCGCGTGTAGAATCTGACAAACAGTTTCGGGGTCGGATCGAACCACTTTGTCATCCCGCCACCGGTGTCCTTTCCCAAACGGGCTTCCACCTTCAGGCTTTTCTCTCCGACCGGACCGCCGGGAACTTTCGCGAGCGAGAGGACGGTCTTTTTGTTGCGAGCCTCGTCCCACTTCGCGGCGAGTTCTCCCTTCTCAAAATTGTCCGCAAAGATCACCGCCGGGTGCTTCGCGATACCGGTGTCCCCGGGAAATTTCGCGGCAATCCCCATCCCCTCCGGTAATTCCTTCTTCGCTGCCTGGTTACCTTCTCCTTTCGGGTCTCCCTCCGCGGAAGCGAAAGATATTCCGCCCGCAAACAACATGATCATCCGTCTCATCGACGTCGAATACGAGCGCTGCGGGCCTCCTCGTTCATCATTTCACGCCCATCCCGCGGAGCGTTGCCTCCGAAATACACGAGATTCACTCACAGTAGTCGATAAAAGAGGCCCGCCGGCTCCGTTCTCTCTTGGTTAAACACTACTCTACCATGAATCACTCCAGCAGACGTCACTTCCTGAAAACCACCGCCCTTGTCGGTGCCGCGCCGATGATCTTCGGCACCAAGTCATCCGCCCAGGTGAAGGGCGCAAACGATCGCTTTCGCATCGCCATCGCGGGCCTCAACGGCCGGGGCGGATCTCATTTTAACGGATTCACTGGAATCAAGGGCGTCGAGATTGCCTACGTCGTCGATCCTGATCCCAGGGCTCGCGCAAAATTCCTGAAGGCCGCCCGTGACAAGGGCCACAAACACTGCAAGGCGGTCGCCGACATTCGCATCGCCCTTGCTGACAAGGACGTCGATGCCATCACCGTTGCGACTCCGAATCACTGGCACTCCCTCATGACGATCTGGGGGGCCCAGGCCGGCAAGCACGTCTACGTCGAGAAGCCCATGAGTCACGACGTCGTGGAAGGCCGCGTCGCGGTGGCAGCTGCCGAAAAATATGGCGTCGTCATCCAGCACGGCACCCAGCGCCGGAGCGACGCCAACATCGCGGGCCTCCACGAGATGATCAAGACCGGCAGATGGGGCAAGCTCAAGATTGGCTACGGCTACTGCTGCAAGCCGCGCGGCCCCATCGGTCCGAAAGGGAGGAACTCCACCAGCGAGCTCGATTGGAATCTCTGGCGGGGACCTGCCGATCTCGGTGAGTTTGATCCCAAGTATGTCCATTACGACTGGCACTGGTACTGGAAGACCGGCAACGGCGACCTCAACAACCAGGGCACCCACCAACTTGACGTGGCGCGCTGGTCCATCGACGACGACCAGACCCATCCGGTCCGCGCCATGGCGATCGGCGGTCGCTTCCAATGGGGTGACCAGGGCGAAACGCCCAACACCATGTTCGGTCTCGCCCAGTATCCGAACGGTCAATACTGCTTCTTCAACGTCCGCAACGTCAACTACAAGGGCTATGAACGTCAGGTGAAAAACGAATATTACTTCGAGGACGGTGGCCGCATCATGTCGGACACCAATCCCCATTACTTCAAGCCGGGCAGCGACAAGGGCGAGAAGATCAAAGTCGAGGCCGGTAATGTCACTCCCGGCGGAAACTGGAAGAGCTTCGTCACGGCCTGTCGCGAAGGGAAGCCCGAGATGGCCAATGGCAATGTCCGCGACGCCCACTACGGCTGTGTCCTCGGTCACCTCATGAACAATTCCTACCGCCTCGGCAAGAAGGCCCCCTTTAACAAGAAGGCCGGCACCTTCGGCGACAACAAGGACGCGGCCGAGCACTTCGGAACGATCCACGACATTATGGAGAAAGGCGTCGGCATCAAGGAGAACGAGGAATACACCGTTGGACCGTGGCTCACCTTCGACCCGAAGACCGAGCGTCACACCGGCGCCCACGCCGACGAGGCCAACGCCCTCCTCAAGGACCCCAACAGCAAGGGCTTCGAGGTCCCGGATGTCGGCAAGATCTAGGCGGATCCCACGTCTGCAGATTCTTGAAAGCGCGGGGGCCACGCTCCCTCGCTTTTCGCGCCCCGTCCTTCCGCTTCGGACTCAAACGATCCCTTAGCTTTCGAAGAAATCGGTTGCCCGATCTTGAAATATGCTGGCAGACAAATCAGGAAGTGGACGATTCATCACCGGTCGTTTATTCACTCGTTTCAGCTTCCAACAGATCAGCAACTTTGAGAAAAGCGAAAGCTGAGTAAGAGGCCGAATTGCTGAGGCCGACCACCGTTATTTTGGTTTCCGGATTGGTATACCACAATGTTTGGAATCCAGCTGTTTGCCCTTCATGCCCCCAAAATCCAGACTGATCAACAACGGTGAAGTCAATCAAACCCAGGCCATATGGCATTAGGCCACCCGAGCCATTGGGATTGAAGTCCAGCATTTGTGCCAGGGAATCCGGGTTTTGAAATAGTTTGCCTGCCGAAAGGGCCTTTCCATAGGTGAGCAGGTCTTCGGCATTCATGGCAATGCCACCAGCAGCCCAGCCTTGTGAGACATTCCATTTGGTGGTGTTCAGAACGTGTCCATCGTCTTCGGTCCACCAGTAGCCATCGACGATTTCGTCTGGCTCGGGAACACCTTCAA
>CALFSW010000430.1 GCA_937916505.1 uncultured Verrucomicrobiales bacterium
ATTTTCTGAATCCATGGATGTTGTTGGGGGGCTTGGGAATCGCCCTGCCCATCCTCGCTCACTTATTGAATCGCCACGAAATTCGGCGCACTGATTGGGCGGCGATGCGGTTTTTGAACCGCAACGTTCGGGTCCGCTCCCGACAGATTCGTCTTCGTGATCTGCTCCTATTGTGTCTGCGTTGCCTGGCGCTTCTTCTTCTCGTGTTTGCTCTCGCCCGACCTATTTGGAAAGGCGGAGATTCGAGCTGGATGCCGGGGGAAGCCCGCGCCGGAGTTGTCATCGCTCTTGATGCCTCGTTCAGCATGGAGCACGGGGGAGAGGAATCGACCCGATTCGACCGTGCTCTCGAACAGGTAAAAGTCATCAGTGAACAGATGAAGCCCGGCGACCCGGTTACTCTCATTCTGATGGGCGGCGAAGACAAAGTTCTCATCCGCAACATGGCCTTCGATTCGGAACGGTTCCGCGATGTGCTGCAAACCGCAGAAGTAGCTCCAGTGGGCCTGGATCTTGACCGTGTTCCAAAGCGCCTCAAAGAGCTGCTCGATGATATGGAGGCTGCGAAGAAGGAAGTCTACTTCATCACCGATGTTCAGGCGCGGGACTGGAAACGATCTTCGGCGCGCTTTCACAAGACGCTTGTTGAATTACGAAACGATGCTGAGGTTTTTCTGGTTCCCGTGCCCGGTGCACCCGCCAACCTCGCGGTCACCGAACTCAATCTCGTTTCCGGTGTTCTGCGAAAAGGAACTATCGCCCGCTATCAAGCCACCGTTCATAACTATGGTGAAGTGCCCGTCCTCGATGTCGCGGTTCAGTGCCGGGTGGAGGGTGTGCAGATCGACACCAAGAGGATCCCGGTCATCGCGGCAGGAGCCTCGGAAACGGTCTCGCTTTTCGTTCCCTTTCATAATGCGGGAGCCACTCGAATTACCGCCGAGATCACCGGTGACCTTCTTCCTTCGGATAACGTGCGGCGAGTGGTGGCGATTGTTCGGGACCGTGTCTCGGTGCTTTGCGTGGACGGATCGGGCGGTCCTGCAGGTCGTCTCATCATGGCTGCACTCCTGGCCCGTGGAGACGGAGGGAAGGATGAAGATTACGTCGTTCGTTCGATTCCGTGGCTGACCCTGCCCGCCGAGCCGCTTGAGGAGGTCGATGTGCTGATTTTTGCTGATGTTCCGGAGATCACTCCGGAGCAGGTCACCCAACTCTCGCTTCATGTTCGGAATGGCAACGGGCTGGTTTGGTTTGCGGGACCGAATGTCAAGACGGCGGCATGGAACGAGCGCACTGCCAGCGGGACCAATCCTTTGCTTCCTGCCAAACTGGGAGAGCCAGTCGACTCGAGAACTTCTGAAGGAGCAGGTCGGCCCCTGGATCCCGCCATGCCGGATCACAGTGTTTGTCTCCCCCTGAAATCCCTGCCCGAGGATCTTTTTAGTGAAACTCGTTTCCTGACGCGTTTGAACGTCGAGCCTTCTTCGTCGAGTTTTGCTATCCTGGGTTTGGCGGGAAGTAATGCCCCGATCCTGTTGGAGCACTCGCTGGGTCGGGGGCATGTGTTCCAGTTCACCACTTCGGCTGAAACCAGCTGGAACAACATGGCCCTCACACCGGTCTTCCCAATGCTTATGCAGCAGATCGTAAATTACCTCGCGGGTCGGGAATTCGAGCAGCCCCGCCTCGTTGGAGATTCTCTCTCACTTTCCTACGTCGAGCAACCGGATGCCAGCGACGCGGTCTTTGACACTCCATCGAAGAAAAGCATTACCGTCGAGGTAAGTGAGCACCGGGACCAGTATGTCGCGATGCTCGAGAACTCCGGGGAAGCCGGCTTCTATGTGGCCCGGGTCAGCGTGCAGGCTCCAGGGATGCCGATCGCGGTCAACGTCGACTCCCGGGAGTCTGATGTGACCTCGCTGAGTGCCTCGGATTTAAACAAAAATCTCGAGGGGACTGAGATCACGGTGATTTCGTCGGAGGCGGAGCTCGTCGCCGCGATCAATGCAAGTCGCACCGGTCGTTCGTCGTGGCGTTACTTGATGATTGCGGGGCTTGTCCTGCTGTTGTTAGAGAGCCTTTTTGCTGAATTTCTCCGCAAACGGAAACGTTCACGCAGCCAACAAGCCGACCTCACCCCGGATAATCTCACTGGAGCACAAGATGCCTGAAGCGATCCCTCTCATTGCCCAAATCGAGCAGGTCTTCTGGGCCCGCCCTCTGTCCGTCGCTACCCTCGTTGCGATCTTCGCTGTAATCGTGGTGTTGAGCCTCTATCTCTATCGTCGACCGTGGGGGATGCCGCTGTGGTTGCGGGTGTTCCTTGTCGCTTCCAGGGTGTTTGTCCTCGCCCTGCTTGTGGCTACTCTGATGGAGCCAACTGTGGCGGTGACCGAAGAACACACCCAGGTTCGTGGCCTGCCCGTTCTGCTCGATGTCTCCGAAAGCATGTCGATGAAAGACCAGCGGAAGCGCCCCGAAGAAATCGTTGAAGCGGCTGCGGCACTGGGCATGGTCCCGCTTGATGGGGATATTAAAGCTGATCAAGCCGTGATGGAACTCGATGCGAGACAGCGGCAAAAAATCACTGCTTCCTCACGCCTTGATTTTGCGAAGGCGGTCTTGTCCGATTCTGCTCGTCCGATTTTTGAGTCACTGGGAGAGAAGTTCGACCTCAGTTATCATTCCTTTGGTCAAAGCCCTCGTCTGATCAGTGACGACAAAGCGGTCACGACCGAAGATCTGGCTGTTTTAAAAGCCACGGAGCCGGGCACTTCGATCGCCTCTTCTCTGGAGGCTGTCGCGAACGCCGGCGGGATCCCCCCGGCGGGCATCGTTTTGCTGTCCGATGGTATTGACAACGCGACCTCGCAGCGGTCTGAAGCGGTTTTGCGTGACCTCGGCGCTCGCGGCATCCCGGTCTACACGGTCCCGCTCGGCCTGCCCGATCCGGACGACGTTTCAATCCGAAACATCGTGATGCAGGAGGTGGCCTTTTCGGGCGACCGCGTGCCGGTCCGGGTCCATCTCCAATCAGAAGGATACGAGCAACGGACGGCGCGACTCTCGGTGCTTCTCAATAATCGTCGCGTCTCCTCCCGGATTGTTCGCTTTGATGGGGGGCTGCAATTCGAAGAGGTCGATTTTCGCGTTGATGTTTATGAGAAAGGCGCAGCGCAGATCGACGTGGTCATTGAGCCATTTGACGACGAAGTCTCGGTCGCAAACAACCGGGTGACGCGAAGTATCCGGGTCGTCAATGAAAAGGTCAATGTGCTCTATATCGAGGGGAATGCCCGGTGGGAGTTTCGCTATCTGCGGGCCATTCTTAAACGCGACCCACGCATCAACGCCACCTTTATTGCATCCAATGTCGGGCCCGAGGTCGCACGGAACTCTCCTGAACACATCGAGCGCTTCCCCAACAAGCGGGAAGAGGCTTTCAAGTATGACCTGGTCATTCTCGGTGATGTTGATTCAGCCTTCTTCTCCGATGAGGAACTTGGACTGCTTGAAGAACTCATCCGGGATCGTGGTGCATCGTTGCTGATGCTTTGTGGTCCGATGCATTCGCCCGGTTCCTATACGGGGACTCCGGTGCAGACCATGCTCCCGGTCCGCTTCGACCCCGATGAAAAGTGGGAAGAGGTTTCCGAATCAGTTTACCCCGTGCTGACTCCCGAGGGCCGAAGCAGCCTGGTGATGACTTTGGAGACCGAGGATGATTTAAACGATCGTATCTGGAGCCGGATGGCGCCGATGGATCAATTGCCGCCGCTGCTGTCAGCCAAGCCTGGCGCGACCGTGCTCGCGGTGCTCTCCGATAGTACTGAGCGGGATCAGAGCTACCCCTTGGTCGCTTGGCAGCGCTACGGGACGGGCAAGTGCATGTCGATTGCTTCAGATCGACTGTGGCGGCTCCGTTACAAGACCGGAGACAAGTATCACTGGCGTGTCTGGTCGCAGTGCATTCAGTTCATGACTCTTTCCCGCCTCATGGGAGAGCACAAACGCATCCGCCTCGAAACCGACCGCTCGTCTTATTTTATCGGGAACCAGGGCCGGCTCTATGCCCTCGTTCTCGACGACAACTTTGAACCCGTTGTGCAATCAGGCTTTGATGTCGTTGTGAGCGGTCTCGATGGAGCGGCCGCCAGCCAACAGATCAAGCTGCAACCTGATCGCTCGCAGCCCGGACTTTACGAAGGTTACTTCACTCCGCCGGGGCCGGGTCGCTACCGGATGGAGGCCAACGAGAATGATCGTAAGGTCTCAAGCATCACTGAATTTCAAGTGAGCGATATCCGTCAGGAATTGACCGACACCGACATGCGTCTCGACAATCTGCAACGCATTGCCGATCTGACCGGCGGAGCCACTCTTGGCGTCCGTGAACTTCCCAAGCTTTCCTCGCTCGTAAACGGCGAGTCGGTGACCACCAAGGTTCGCTCCGAGCGACCGCTGTGGGATCATTGGCTCGTCATCCTGCTCCTCGTCGGCCTGCTGGGTGCCGAGTGGATCCTCCGAAGAAGACACGACCTGCCATGACCAACACCTCTCAAGAGTCCTCTTTTAAATCATGCTTACACGCAGTCTGGCGTCGTAAGCAGCGCAAGCAGTTGATCACGGGTTTGCTGGCGATTTTGCGCTGGGGTATTCCGCTGTTTTTCATTGGCATGACCATCGATCGGTTTGCCTACCTGCCGAGTGCAGGGCGTGCCGTGATCCTTGTGATCCTCTTGGTCGTGTCCTTTCACATGGCCTGGAAACACGGCTGGAGGAAGCTTCGTCGTTACGATGCCACGCAAGCTGCCCTGGATATTGAAGCCCAACACGGAGGACTCGAGAGCCTCCTCGTCACTGCCGTGCAATTCGAGAACTTGGAAACCGGCTCAGGCTCTTCGAAGGCCCTTTTGGAAGCCACCAAGCAGAAAGCCGCAAGCGCTGCACAGGAGGTGGAGCCTGCGAAGGTCGTCAATTTTCGAGCCCTTCGAATTCCTCTCCGGGTGGCAATGGTTCTTGCGGCGCTGGTGCTGATCTTCGCCGTGCTCAGGGGACCTTTTCTTGTGGCGGGATTGACCCGCATCTTCACTCCCTGGACGAAGATCGCCTACCCCACCAAAACCAAGCTCGATCTTGGGTCGGGTGACTTGGTTGTGAAGGAAGGAGATAGGGCTCAAATTTTGATCGGGGTGTCCGGAGTGATTCCTGACAAGGCAACGCTCTACCTCCGTACGAGCGAGGGGAATCCACGGGAAATGGAACTCGAGATCACCGATGGTAGCTGCGAATACACCCTCGCCTCCGCTTCTCGTGATTTCAGCTACCGCATCAAGACCGGAGACGCGCGGAGTGATTGGCACGAGGTGAGGGTGATCAACGCGCCACGGATCGAGAACGTGCAGGTCGGGCTCGAGTTTCCCAAGTATCTCGAACGCGCGGACGAGTCGGTCGAGGCATTGACCCTGACCGTGCCACAAGACACGCGACTCCGTTGGGATCTCACTCTCGACCGCCCGATCCGCGAGGCGGTGCTCAATCGTGATGGCAAGGAAGCGCTTCCGCTGAAGGTGACCAACGGCGGTCGTCAGCTTGTCATTGAGGAAGAGGTGGAAGCCTCGCGGGGCTACAGTTTCTCGTGGGTGGAAGAAGAACATGGGTTTGATTTCACCAGCCCACGCTATTACTTGCAGGTCGCATCGGACCAGGCGCCGAGAGTCGAATTAACTTCGCCCGAATCGAATCTCGTTGGGATGATCGGACGCCCGCTCCGTTTGGCTGTCCGCGCCCAGGATGATCACGGCATTGGTTCGACCTCTGTCGCCTATCGTGTGAATCAGCGGGACGAAGTGGACGTTGAGATTAATCTCTCTCCTCAGAGTGGGCAGGGCGAACAGCCAATCTACTGGGACTACCGGGAGGCGCTGCCCGACTTGAAAACCGGAGATAGCGTAGCCTTCACCTTGGAAGTCAGTGATCGCTATCCAGGGGAGGATGGCCCACACGTGGTCCGCTCGGAAACACGGCGGATCACATTCCTATCCAAAGAGGATTATTTGGAGCAGATCCAGAAAAAGAAGGACGGGCTGCTCTCGCGTGTTCAGACAGCATATCGCCAACAACGCACCGCGTTTGAGAGTGTGCGCAATCTTGAGCCGACAGCCGACAACTATATGCAGGCTTGTCAGATCGAAGCGATCCGGCAAGAGCTGGTAAGGGACCAACTCAAGGGGATTTCGGAACAGTTGCAGAACTTGCTCGACGATCTGGCCGTGAACAATGTTTCGGATGCGCCCGAGGGTGCGTCCCTTGAAGGGATTCGTTCGGCCTTACTCGGTATCGCGGACAAACACCTGGTCAACGCGGCCTCCCGCTTACGACACCAATCCGGTGTCGCAGGGGGCGATACGGAGGAATCCCCCGACCCATCATTCGCAGCGCGTGCCGTCAATATTGCCGCCCGCGACTTGGGTAGCCTCGTCTTGCTCCGATCGATCGATACGGCCCAGGAAGTTTATGCGCGGGAAGCCCGCATGCTGGCGCAGGTCCAGGCGTCCTTACGATGGCGAGCCGTCCAGGACCAATCAGCCGGGTCGAGAGTTTCTCTCGCCAAAGAACAAGATGAGCTGGCTCAGTGGACTCATCGTCTGATCACCGATCTTCAAAATGGGATGCGCTACGAGAAACGACCACTGGCCGTTCTTCGGCTGATCCAAAGTGTCAAAGATTTGCAGAGAGCAAAGACAGAAGAGCGAATGCGTCAAGCTGCTGAGTTGATCACGAAGGACCAAGCCGACCAAGCGGAGCCGCTTCAGGCCGGGGTGGTGACGACCTTGCTCGATGCGGAGTTTAGGGTGCGCCTCAGTGGGGCCTACTCGACGCTGATCAAAACCCGGGATCAGATGCGTTCGATCGTCGGGGCACAGGCGATGCTCCGTGAACAATGTGCCGACATGTCATCTGAAGATTTTAAGACGCGCGGGACCCATGTCGAACAGGCTCAAGAGAAGCTTCGCAAGCGCCTGTTGACTCTGCTCTTGCAGACCGTGCCTGCGCCGAGAACCCAGTTGTTCGATGAAAGTTGGCCGGAGGCTCCTCCGGGACAAGCCTTGCTGAAGGAGGCGGACCGCG
The DNA here is from genome assembly GCA_937916505.1 of uncultured Verrucomicrobiales bacterium. Classification (GTDB taxonomy): domain Bacteria; phylum Verrucomicrobiota; class Verrucomicrobiia; order Verrucomicrobiales; family Akkermansiaceae; genus SW10. Next base: position 7,138 of record CALFSW010000430.1, read on the forward strand.
CGATGGCGGGTGCAATTGAGAAGTTGGCCGCCGGTCAACAGGACGAGGCCATTGCACAGCAGGATGAAGCTGAGAAATCATTGACTCATCTGGCTGAACTTGTTGATCGTTGGTCCGTTGAGTTGGGTCTTCAAACACTCGGTCTGAGTACTCTGGTCGCCGTGACTGGCGAACGCCTCGCGCTCATCGAAGGATATGAGGCGCAGGTGATCGCTTTGCTGGAGGAAACGGATATTGCGGCGGCGGACGAGAAGAAGGTCGATAGCCTGGCTGAGCCTCAACTTCTCTTGGCCGAGGAACTGTCTGTATTTAAGAGCGACCTCGTGAAGCAAAACCGGTCAAAGTCGGATCAAGACATTCCGCCACTGCTAGGCCGAATGGAACGGGCTGAAAAAGCGCTGCGAAGTGCGGTTATATCTCTGGAGGCAAACGATGCCGATCAGGCCATCGGCCATCAGGAACAAGCGGCTGATATCCTCGCCGGGGCTTTTGCGATTGTGACCAAGCAAAACGAACAGCTTGGCTTGCTGCAGAGTCTTTTGATGTTTCAGCGTTCGGTCGGATTTGCCAATGGCTATATGGGCGACATCGTCGCCGAGCAGCGGGATATGATCGCGGCGACCGAGGCCTTGAAATCAGATGAAACTTCACAGTTGTTTCCGATGCTCAATAACCTGAGACGCTGTATTTACGATGTCGCACCGCTGCTGGATATGGTAGCGGCACGAGTCGATGCCGGCTCGCCGTTGGCCTTCGCGGTTACGGATCTTGAGGATGCCGTGGCTGCTCTGGAAGATGGCGATCAGCTCGACGCCCTCGATGCTCAAGAGGTGGCTGCCGAATCGCTTGAAGAAGTGAATGGCTTGGTAAAGGCAGTGAAATCTGAGACAGGATATGTTTCTGAGATCGTTGAGTTTTTGCATATCGCCGTCGCGAGTACCGCGATGTTGGAATACCAGCAAGATGAGCTGGCGCGTAAGGTCGGGTCGGCCACGCCGGAACAATTGAAAGCTCTTGCAACGCAGCAGCGCGAGTTGCTTGCAAAGGCAGAAAAAGAGGGGCGACTCCACGTGTCGGTTTCGGGTATTTCAGCCTATGCCGAGCCCGCCAAATTGATGCGCGAGACCTTGACCATATTGGAATCAAATGACGTGCCGGCTGCGATCGAGCAAATGGAACTCGCGGGGGCGGCGCTCAAAGAGAACGGCGAATCCTTGTTTGCGGTGATCACCATGCTCCACGGTTTGCCGAGTATCGAGATCATGAGCTTTACCGATCCTGACGTAGAGCGATTGCTTGATGTGCTGTCCGTCGCTTCGGCGCACAAGATCTTCTTCCGTGATACAAACAGGGCCGACGCCCAGGCGATAAAAGCTCTTGCTGAGCTGCAGGGGAAACTTGCGACGCGTTGCCAGGAACTCTCCATGTGGGGTGCTCCACACGCGATGCTCGAGACCGCATCTTCACAGCTTTTGGCGGCCACTACGGCCATGCAGTCAGCCGATCAGGCCGCGATCAAGCGCCATCAAAAGGCGGCGATGCAAACGCTTCGGCACTTCATCATTGAACAGGCCCTGATCCTGGAGACCGCCGTGCCTCCGGCTGCAGCCCAGGACGCGGACCCGGCTGCTGATGGTGAGGGCAGTGATGGTGAGTCCGAATTTGCCGCGGGGTTTATCGCCGACTTTGTGAGTGGTGAAGCGCCCAAAGATCAACGAACAGGGTGGAAGGTGCGGGGCGATCGTAATCGGGCCGCACTGAATCAAAATTTCGCACGTGAGCTGCCGTTGGAATACCGCGGCTTGCTCAAGAACTATTACGAAAGGGTTGCAAAATGAATGATTTGAAAAACAGCAAACAAAGTTATCTCACCGGAGTCTTGTGCTTTCTCACGGCCGGTTTTATGGCGGTGCCACTTTCAGCGCAGGAGGAGCCTCCGTTGACTGTCGAAGCGTCCACTTCTGCTGAAGCCGAGGCGCCCGAATTGACCGAGGAGGCTGAAAAGGCCATCGAGCGCGGCCTAAAATTTCTGATTGCCAATCAGAATAAGGACGGCTCATGGTCTTCGAAGGATCCGGCAATGGCCGGGGGTGGTGGATACGCGATCGCCGGAACCAGTCTCGGGCTGATGGCGTTTATGGTCGAGGGACACTTTCCCGGTTTCGGCCCTTACGGCAAAGCGTTGGATCGCGCGAAGGATTATTTGCTCAAAAGATCCGAGGATTCTCCTTCAGGTGCGATGGGTGTGAAGATGTATGAAATCGGACTCTTCACCATCGCGATGTCCGAACTCTGGGGCATGACCAGCGAACCCGAAGACAACAAGGAAATTCAGGTGGCGCTGGAGCGGGTTGTCGAAGTTATTTTAAGGTCGCAGAGCCCGCTCGGGGGTTGGCGATATGCGCCAAGGCCGGACGCCGGCCAGGACACCTCGGTCACCGCGATGGTCTTTGTCTCGCTGGCGTCGGCTCGTGAAGCGGGTGTCCTGGTGCCGGCCGAAACGATCGAAAGACTGACCGGCTACCTCCGCGATCAGGCCTTCGACGAGCAGAGAGGAGGCTTCGGCTACCAAGGAAAAGGCTACACCATCGCCTGTACCGCCGGGGGCGTTTATGCCGCCCAACTCGCGGGTAACCGGGACAGCGAATGGGTTTCGGCAGCGATTAACTCCCTTGAAAATGACCCGAAGATGTTTTCAAGAAAAGACAACGGCCACTTCTACTACTCGCACTATTACGCGATGCAGGCCATGGTTCAGGCTGGCGAAGAACACTACGCCAAGTGGTATCCCAAGATTCGCGACTCGCTGATCGCGCTGCAGCAGCCCAACGGGTCGTGGCAGGAAAAGGAGCAGGATTATCCGCACAAGACTCCGATGTCGATTATCATCCTCGGAACTCCAAACCGGTATATCCCGGTCTATCAACGCTAAAGTGAGAGCTTATCAGATGACCAAGCATATCAGGCAATTCAATCCGCCCGGACCTTTGCTTCGTCTTGTTGCCCTGCTTGTCCTGGCCCTGAATCTTTCGGCGGGCGCAGAGACAAAGAAGAGCGGCAAGCACCTGTTTATCCTCTCTGGTCAATCGAATATGACCGGTGGGCTTAAGACGGGCTTTACGAAAACGGTCGCAGACACCTTCGGCGAAGAAAAGGTTACTGTTGTTCATCACAGCAAGTCAGGCCGTGGTATCCGCTTCTGGGACAAAGACTATGCGTTCCCCAAAAACTACCGATTTCCCGGCAAGGGAGTTCCTTCAGAACGCAGCAAGCAGCAACATGGTCAGGAATACGGTCCATTGATCGAGAGGGTTCAGGAAGCCTTCAAAGGTAAGCAGTATGATACGATCACATTTGTCTGGATGCAGGGCGAGTCGGATGGAGGGCGTGGTTTGGGAAGCGTCTACGAAAAGAGCTTTCTGAGACTGTTGGGGCGAATGAAAACCGACCTGGACCGGAAGGACATTGGCTTTGTGATCGGTCGCATCAATGACTCCTCGATGAGCGATCCGAACTGGACGGCGATGCGCGAGGTGCAGGTTAAACTGGCAGAGGACGCAGATCATGGAGCCTGGATCGACACCGACGATCTCAGTGAACCGGACGACGGCGTTCACTTTCCAAAAGAGAAATACCCGATCCTGGGCCAACGCTTCGCGAAAAAAGCGATCGAGTTGATCCGTATGAGATCAGCAAGAAAGGCGAACGAGATTCAATCAAGAGAAGAGGAATCAAAATGAAAACACCCTACCAATCTATTAGCCTGTTGTTTGGCCTCTTAGGAGTTCTCACAAGTTTGTCCGTAGTCTCATCCGCTCAAGGCAAAGAGCCCGTGGTGGTCCTGACCGCGCAAGGCAAGGTTCTTGAAAAAGAATATTCCGGGCAACTTGATACGATACAGAAAGAGATTTCCGCAGCCCTGCCTGCGATCGATGCGAAAAAGAAGACCGCGTTTGAAGCCGCCCGTGCTGAGTTGGGCGCGCTCAAGGCACCGCCCGAGGATGCCGGCCAAGCAGTGCATCAGACATACCAAGCGGCCAAACCGCTTGCCGAGGCGAAGGCACTTGAGAGCGCCCGACCGCTGCTCGCCGATGTTGAGGCGCTGCTCACCAGCGACGCTTTAGACAGCAAGCTGATGAAGGGCGCGATTCTTCGGCACGGAACGCCGGCTGGCTTGGCAGAGTTCGCCCAACAGAGTGCCAAACACAAAGCTTTGCTCGACAAACTCTTCGCTGACGAGGCGCTGATGAAACAGATTCTTAAATCGGGTGGCGCGAATGGGGGCGAGTATGGCGAGGCGATGCAGGTTTATACTGCGATCCTCCAAGCCAGCGAGCTGGCGCGCAAGCCGGGCATCCTTCAACGCCTCGCGCTGGGCACCGCACTCCATCAACCGTGGCTGAACGGCAAAGATAAGGGAGGCAGCGTGAACGGGATTGTCTTTACCGACCACCGCAACCCGGATGGCCAGGTCGCACGCTACTTGCATTTCGAAAAGGCTTACCTTGCGAAAGAATTGGATCCGCAGTTCAAAGATTTCAACGCGTGGGAGTGTCGATTCATCACGAACGATCCCTACAGCAATGAAGAACTCACCTGGGGGCGTGCGATGCTTCGCCAGTTCCGCCCGGACCACATCACCAACCCCGACCAGAAATGGCGCTACACGCGTGTTGTGAAAAGCGATCTTCCGTATACCAGCACGCGGCATGACGACTCGCTGGGTTTGCCTCAGCAACAAGCCCTCGCCTTGGGCGGGATCTGTGGACGCCGCGCGTTCTTCGGTCGGTTCATCGCCCGTGCCTTTGGGATTCCCTCCAGGCGTTCAACTCAGACCGGCCACGCCGCCATGAACCGTTGGACCCCCGACGGCTGGGTCGTTAACTTCGGCGCCTGGTGGTCAATGAACTGGTGCGGTCCCCAGGGCGGGCTCGACTTCTACCTCGATTCGCAGGCGCGCGAGCACGAAGCGGACTACCTGCAGGTGCTTCGTGCCCAATGGGTCGGCGATGCACTGGGACAGGAAGATGTCAGTATCCGGCACTACGGCCAGGGCGGTGATTTATGGGACGGCCTCGCATTTTATAAAAAGCGGGCAGTCGTTGAAGCTGCCAATCAGGAGCAAGCGGCAGCGGACGCAGAACTGGCGGCACTGAGTGCGGAAGAAGCTCGTCTCCTCGGTGAGTCGGACAAGGTTCTCGGCGATGGAGAAGTCGAAGAAATTATCATTCCCGAGGAGGACAAGAAGATCGTCGTCGCCGAGGACGGTACGATCACCGTTCCCGCGGTGGCCTGCACCAGTCCGAAGAACAACACCGACAAGGTCGCGTTCTTAAAGAGCTGGGACGGCGGCATGCAACTCCACTACCAGCGACTGGGCCTCCGCCCCGAAATCCTGCGATATACGATTGAGGCGCCTGCGGCAGGGAAATACGAACTGAGCCTGAATGCCAGCACGGTCTCGGAGAAGTATGAAGTCATTGCCCGGCTCAACCGACGCACGCTCGTCAATACGATGCTCCCATACACCAAGGGAAGTTGGCAGCGGACCGAACCGGAAATCATCGAGCTGCGCGAAGGAAGGAACTCGATTCAGTTGACCTTCCGTGCGCCCAATCGCGGCGTGAGTATCAAAGAGTTTCAGCTCAAACCGGTGAAATAAACAACCACATTAAAAGCATATTCCCATGATCAGACTTTCCCGGATCGTTATTACCTTGTTTGTCCTGGTCAGCGCAGGCGTATGGCCCTTGCCCGTGATGGGGCAGAATCAGGCCGCCGCGATCTCCGGTGACGAGATCACCGCGCTGAACTCCAAGCTGACCGAGGCCGGTGAGGCCGCGTCCGCCGCTAGAAAAAAACTCGCGATCCGGCGTGTGATTCGTGCGGGCGAGGCGCTGATCAAAAAGCATCCCTCCGCACCCAACCGCTACGAAGCCCTAAACATCCTCTTCCGCAGTCAGCAGGCCTTGTTCAGTCTGGACAACTCGGCGACAAACCGGAAAGCCCTTCTTGCGACCTGCGTAGAACTGGCAGCAGCACCGAACAAATTCGCAGCGCAGCGCCTCGATGCCGACCTCTTACTGACGCAGGCTGAGTCGGCACGACTGGGCGGGGACACCCACGCCCGCGCGGATGCGCTTCGCCCATTGGTCGAGCGTTACCGGGACACCGACGTCGAGGTGAAGGTGATCCGAATCGCGATGGTGATGGCGCTGGAGTTTGGCAATACCAAGCTGGTCAATGACCTGCGGAAGGTCGTCGCCCAGCGCTTCCCGGGCGATATGGATTTGATCAACTTCCAGCGCGAGAAGCTGGCGGGCCAGGTGTTTGGGGCCCCGTTCATCGGCATCTTTAAACGATCAGACGGCAAGTCGGTGCGGTTCCCGATGGACTTTCTTGGCACGACGACCGCGATCTATTGTTGGTCGAAGGGGGGCGACGGAGAGGAAGACCTTAAAGCGCTGGCCGCCGCGTGGAAAAAGGCGAAGGTTGAGCTGGAGGCCGCCGGCCGGTTCCAGTTTGTCAGTATGAACATGGACGATCTGCCCGATGCCGGCGAATCGATTTTGCGCGGCCTGGGGCTCGATTGGCAGGCGCTCAAAATGCCCGGTGGCCAAGACAACCCGATTTATCAAACCTATGTCAAAAGAGACACGCCGACGGTCCTGACTATGAGCCCGACCGGATACGTCGCGCTTTATCAATCCGGGGGGCGCAGCAACAGGACCTATGAGCGTCGGCTGCAATCGATGTTGGCCAGCCAGTGGGCCAAGCCACGTTATGCCAGCCAGCTCCAGTCGATCTTTGCCGGTGAGTTCCTTGTGATGGATCCCCAAGGTGATTTCGATCCCGCTGCTCCTGCTGAGTATCAGGGGAATGTGGCGAAGAAAGACAAGTTGCCCCGGGACGCCGCGTCGGTTCCCGAGGCCAAACTCCGCGCAATCCAAGCATGCTTTATCGATCCTCCGCTGCGTTACCGCACGCCACACGATCAGATCATTGCGAACTACGAGAAAGCCGATGGCCTGTGCCGTTCCGTGATCACGACGCACCCGAAGGCCCCTGACCTGTGGATCGTGCGCAACCGACGCATTACCGCTTTGATGGGATTGTGGAAGGCGCGAGGCGATCAAGACGCCTTTGCTGCGGCTGTGACTGAAGCGAAGGTCACGGTTGAGAGCGATTACCCGCCGGGCACGGATGTGGTGGCGCGGCTGTGTTTGGCAAGGCTGGCGTTTCGCGCGACTGACGCCGATCCCAAAGCGATCATTAAAGGCTTTGTCGAGGCAGCAGGGGGGCAACAAGCGTCCGGCCCGGCACTCACTGCGGCCTCGCTGCTCGCGCTGGATACCGGCGACCGGCTGCTGCACGACCAGTACCGCCGAACCTTCCTGGACAAGCACGCCAATTCTCCCGCGATGTGGACCGCGACCGCGTTCTTGTTGGACCGCTATCACCGCTACTGGCAATACCACCCGCCCTATACCGCCGGCTGGACCTACGGCCGACGCCAAGGGCACTTCCTCGCGATCGGAACGTCCGAGGACGCGCAGCGCACCTTCCAGACCGAACTCAAAACGCTCGACGGCGAGATGGTCAAAATTCCCGAGTCGTCCGAAGGCAAGTGGACCGTGATCTCGTTTGTCCCGACCGCTGCGGGTAACGGGTATCTGGAGCGTTATGCCGCGCCTGTCGCGGGTCGGCCCTTTGAAGATATCAACCTGATCACCGCCGTTTTGGACGATGATGCCGATGCGGCAGGCAAGCTTCTCGAAGAGAAGAAGACGCCCGACACCTTCCCGACGCTTCTCGTACCCGGCGGCATGCAGAACCCGATCGTGCGCAAGCTCGGCATCCTTGCGGAAGATACGAAGCCCAACATTGTCATGATCCGGCCCAATGGCAGCATTGCGATCACGCTATCGGGACTGACAATGAGCGCACAGAAGGGCTACGTGATTCAAAACGTGATCGAGTTTCACGACGAGAAGATGGTCGATTCTGCGCTGGCAGGCGACGATCTCGACGAAGCCAAGCGTCTGGCCTTCGCCCATGCACCCGTTGAGCAGCTGCGCCCGGCGGACGCACCTGGAAACTGGAAGCCCAAAAAAATCTCCATCCCGCACCTGCGCAGCCGGGCCAAGGTCTACCAGGCGATGGGGGATTCAAAGGCCGCCTTGGCCGACGCCGAACAGGCTTACTTGGCGGTCAACATCGCAGCCGGTTATATCAGCATGCGAACGGAGGAGTTGGAAGAAACCGAAGCACTCAAGGCCACCATTCTCACCGCCCTGAAACGGGCGGGGTCAGAGAAGTAGTCTGGGGCCAGTGCGTCTCATGTTTGGGCGCAGGAAAAAAACTGTCGCTCAGATGGATAAAGCCAGGATGGACGCGGCGGTTAAGTTTGGCGGAACGGTTTTGAAATATGGGCGGGATACATACGGTGAAACACACACACCGCTGTTTACCGACCTCCTTGACGTCGATAGCATGAAAAACCCCGGAAAAAATGTATATTAATCGATTGGGCCATAGAGATCAGCCGGGGCCTGGAAAATTAAAGCCCTGGCAGCCGGTGGTTTCGTTCAATCTGTCATACCAATGCAATCGTATGCGTTTTTTAGCAGGGCTTAGCAATCTGACCTTGGATTCAAACCAATCAAAACTGATGGGTTGAAATTGGAAGTAAAAGTACAGCCGGACCGTTTTGCCGGCATCCTCGAATGGCGGGTGAACCCGTAGTAAGGAAGAAGGCATAACAGTGCGTTGGGCAATGCTTTCAAAATGTTTTTGTGACCCCTTTTTTCCTTTTTGACCCCGTTTCTTTTTCCTGATGCAGAACCCGGCGCAGTCATGGGGTTTCACTAGGACAGCACAACAGGGAGATCCTCTTCTCGGGAGATTTCTGTTCCATCTGCTGCGCACTCAATTAGCTTTCAGTTTCGATTCCATGAAGATCCTTCGCCTTGTATTCCTTTCCTTGTTCGTATCCGTCCTCGGCACTACCGCCCAGCCGCCAAACATCATCGTCATCCTGGCGGACGACCTCGGTTGCCGTGACCTGAAGCTCTACGATGGCTGGGTCGAGACGCCCCGGATCGAGCGCATGGCCAAGGAAGGGATGACCTTTACTGACTTCCATGCCAACTCCTCGGTGTGCAGCCCGACCCGCACCGCCTTTCTCACCGGTCGCTACCAGCAGCGCGTCGGCATTGTCGACGTCATCGTCGGCGACCGGGAGCCGGACCAGGGGATTCCCGCATCCATGCCCACCCTCGGTCAGGTCTTCAAGAAAAACGGCTACGCCACCGCCCTCTTCGGCAAGTGGCATTGCGGCTACCCCGACAAATTCAACCCCATCCACCATGGCTTTGACGAGTTTGTCGGCCTCCTCAATGGGGCGGGGGATTACCACCGGCACGGGAGCTGGCGAAATGGTCTCAAGCGACAGGAAGTGAAGGGTTACTCGACGGACATCATCACCGGGAAAAGCGTCGACTTCATCAAGCGACACAAGAAAAATCCCTTCTTCCTCTATGTCGCTCATCAGACTCCGCACAACCCCTACCAAACCCGCACCGACACACCGGAAAACCGCAAGGAGGGTTGGAATCAAAACCGCACCAACGACGAAAACCGCCCTCGCTACATCGAGATGGTGAAGGATTTGGACGCCAGCGTTGGCAAGATCATCGATACAGTTCGGGATTCGGGACTGGCCGACAACACCCTCGTCTTCTTCTGGTCGGACAACGGCGACGTCGCAATGAACCCGGTAGAGGGGCGACTGCGTGGCCGCAAGTTCAGCCAGTATGAGGGCGGGCACCGGGTCCCGGCCGTGGCGTGGTGGCCAGGAAAAATCAAGGCCGGCACGCAGTCCGATGCGCTTCTCGTCGGCTTCGATCTCTTCCCAACCTTCACCGAACTCGCCGGTATCTCCGAAGGCAATCCGGACAATCTCGATGGAGCCAGCGCCAAGGACCACTTCCTGAGTCAAAAATCCTTTCCCGACCGCGACATCTTCTTCGGCTACGAGCCCAAACTCGGGACCGCCATGCGCCGCAAGAATTGGAAGATGATCATCAAGGGCGACGACCTTCAGCTCTTCGATCTCGCGAAGGACCTTAAGGAAACCACCAACATCGCCACCGAAACCCCTCAGATCACCGTATCGATGCAGCAAGCCATCGAACGTTTCAAGCAGACTGTCGTCCCCGGATCGTAAAAACACCCACCGCGTTCTTCTTCAGTTTAAGCGACGATAGCACCCGCCTCAAGTATCTATCGACCATTCACCCACCCAATACCGACGATGCGACTCAACCTGATTTCCCTGTTCTTTCTGATTTTTCACAGCGGCCTTACCGCTGCTGCCGTAGATCAGCGAGCCGACGTCGTATTTATCGTTGTCGATGACCTCAACGATTGGGTGGGGGTCATGGGCGGACATCCGCAGAGTCTAACGCCAAATTTCGATCGCGTCGCCCGGCAAGGAATGCTATTCACCAATGCGCATTGCAATGCGCCTCAGTGCTTGCCCTCGCGGACTAGTTTTATCAGTGGTCTCTACCCAAAGGCGACGGGCGTTTACATGAACGCGGGACCACGTACGACACCGCGACTCACGAAGCCAAAGGGTTTTCCCGAGCACTTCAAAAGCGAGGGATACTATGTCGCGATGGGCGGCAAGGTCGCCTATGGCAAGCACCCATATCTTGATGCCTTTCTTGGTAACCCGAGTTGGCCGAGACCCGATCACGTTCCCAAACTGAATGCCAAGGCTCCGCCTTGGGATGGCGCCGCACTTCCCTACGGTGACGAGGAAACAGGGGATTACAAAGTCTCGGAATTTGCCATTGAACAATGGCAGACCAAGACCGAAAAACCGGTGATGATGGCGATCGGTCTCTTCCGTCCGCACCGACCGCTCTGGGCACCCCAGAAATATTTTGACAAGTTCCCAACGGTGACGACCCAACTACCCGTTTTGCCGAAGGGCAACGATTGGGATGATCTGCCGGATTATGCCATCCGCATGGCGCGCTCGCATGCCCACAAGGATCTGCACGACGGAGGAAGGTTCAGCGACCACGAGGCGATCCTGAATAAGAACGGAGAAACGGAATGGAAACGCGTCGTGGCCTCCTATCTCGCCAACGTCAACTTCATGGATACCATGCTGGGCCGCATCTTAAAGGCACTCGAACAGAACCCCCGCGGTCGCCAGACGATGATCGTCCTCACCAGCGATCACGGCTGGAATCTGGGGGAAAAGGGACACTGGTGCAAAGGGGGATTATGGAAGAACACCACCATCGTGCCGATGGTCATTGTGGCTCCGGGCATGACGAAGCCCGACACACGCAGCAAGCAGCCGGTTTCCCTTGTCGACGTTTACCCGACGCTCTGTGATTTGGCCGGTATCGATAAGCCCTCGCACCTGCAGGGGACCTCGATGGTGCCTCTGCTGAAGGACCCGAAGGCCGAACGCGAGGCCGCCTTCATCAGTTACGGTCCCGAGAACACCGCGATTCAAACGGATCGCTATCGCCTGATCCGTTATGAGGACGGATCGGAAGAACTCTATGATCATGACAAAGATCCCCACGAATGGGAAAACCTGGCCAAGAATGCGGAGAATAGGGGGCTAAAAGATGACCTGGAAAAGAGTCTTCTAACCTTCCAGAACAAAGACAAAGCCGCCTTGATCAAGCAGCATCGAGAGACCTATTCCAAAACAACGACACCATGGCTCTTCAAACAAGAGCTGAAGAAGTAGATAAACGTTGCCCAACTTTTCACATCATCATCAACATGAAAAAGAATCTCACCCTTTACCTGACGCTCGGCACCCTGGCTTGGGCCGCACCACTCTGCGCAGAAGAGTCGGCCCCGGTCCACATGGCCACCGGGATTAAGATTGGCGAAGTCACCCCGACTTCCGCCATCGTCTGGACCCGCCTCACTCGCCACCCCGAGCGAAACGTGGATGGGAAGCCGTTTCCCAAGAACGTGAACAAGGAGCGGAAGTCTCAAGAGTTTGAGAATCTCGCCGCGATGGAAGGGAGCGTGCCCGGCGCTGCGGGGGAAGTGCGCGTCGGCATCCGTCCGTCCGGTGGTGATGCTCCTGTAAAATTTACCGACTGGAAAGCCGTCGCTGCCGAGGGGGATTTCACCTGCCATTTTCCGCTTGGTGATCTGCAATCGGGAATCGCGTATTCCGTGGTCACACAGGGGCGCAGTGCCGGCAGTAGTAAGCCGTCTTGTTCCGTGGATGGATCCTTTCGGACCGCCCCGAACGGGGAAACTCCAGCACACGTGCGCTTTGCCGTGGTGACCGGGCAGGATTACCCGCGCCGCGATGATCCGGCGAACGGGCACAAGATCTACCCGCAAATGCAGAAGCTTGATCCGGACTTCTTCGTCCACACCGGCGACATTGAGTATTACGACAAGCCGCAACCTTACGCGGACAACATCGAGCTGGCGCGCTTCAAGTGGAACCGACTTTATGCGCTGCCGTTTCAGCGTGACTTTCACAACCGCACCGCCAGCTATTTTATGAAGGACGACCATGACACGCTCCGGAACGACTGCTGGCCAGGGCAACGCTATGGCGACTTGACCTGGGAGCAGGGGCTCGCGCTTTTCCCCGAGCAGGTTCCGATGGGCAGGAAGACTTACCGCACCGTCCGCTGGGGCAAGGATCTGCAGGTTTGGTTTGTCGAAGGCCGGGACTTCCGCAGTGCCAACAAGATGCCGGACGGGCCCGAGAAGACCATCTGGGGCGCGGAGCAGAAACGTTGGTTCTTCGAGACAGTCCGAAAGTCGGATGCCACCTTCCGTATTCTCATTAGTCCGACCCCCGTGGTCGGACCGGACCGGGGCGGCAAGAACGACAATCACACCAACAAGGGCTTCACCCACGAAGGCGACGAGCTGCGCAAGTTCATCGCCTCGCAGAAGAACATGTTCGTGATCTGCGGCGACCGGCATTGGCAGTATGTTTCGCTCGATGCCAAAACCGGTGTGCGCGAGTATTCCTGCGGACCGACGACCAACAAGCACGCCACAGGTTTCAGCCTGAAGAATCGCTCCGAGATGCATCAGTATCTGAAGATCCGCGGTGGCTTTCTTCGGGTGGACGTCGAGCGGGTTGATGGTCAGCCCCGCGCCACTTTCAGACACCATGGAGTGGACGGGAAAATTCTCAACGAAGATATCCAACATGAGAATTAAACCGCCATTCCACGCGTCGATCCTGGCAATCGCCATCATCGCCCGGCTTGTTCCTCTCGACGCCGAGGCGATTCAGCCGAATATCGTCTTTATCCTGGCAGATGATCTGGGCTGGGCGGATGTCGCATACATCGACTAAAAACCTGATCATGAAGAAACAAGGATTACTGACCATTTTGCTCTTGCCGGTTTCGGCAATGGCGGTGGATATGCAGGGCTACAAAGATCTCGTGATGCCGTTTTTGGACAAGCACTGCACGAACTGCCACGATGAAGACGATCCAAAGGCCGACCTTGACCTGTATGCGATCAACGCGGAATTCGATAAGATCGAAACGGTTCGCCTCTGGCAGAAAATCTACGAGCAGGTGCAGTATGATGAAATGCCGCCTGCAAAAAAGAAGCGGCCTGATGCCGCGGAGCTGCAAAAGGTGATCCAGTGGATATCCTCTGAACTCAACGAATCAGGCCATGGCACCGGTCTGGAAGAAAAGCTCCTGCTTCCTGAATACGCCAATTACATGAGCCATGAACTGCTGTTCAATGGCAGCATTAAAACTAAAGCGTATACACCGGCACGCCTGTGGCGCACGCGCCCGTTTATTTACGAAGCGAACTTCGCCGAGCGATACGGAAGACAGCCCAGACAGGGATTCCAGATCGGAGGAAAGGGCGGAGATACCGTAAAGGAAGGCGAGCATGCGGGGAAGACTCTGGCACGGGGAAGAGCTTACCAGCACCTTCGTTATGCCAACCCCTTTTTTCGATTCGTGCACCATGCTTCGGGGATTACGGACTACAGCTCCATCGTAGCTGATCAGACTTCGCTTGAAACACTGCTAGTCAATGCGGAAAAGATGGCTGAGATCCTTACCGTCGGCCGCGCGATTCCGGTAAGCGTGACGGTTAAGGATGAAGGCAGTAAGTTCGCCAATAATCCGGGCGGCTTTGCCGGGGGTGCCGTCACCGGCTTCGTCAAGAATGTCGGTTTGATCAAACCGGCCTTCATCAGGATACTCAATTCCAAGGGAACTCCGAGCGACCCGGATATCAACACCGCGGTGCAGACCTGCTTTAATGTGCTTCTGCATCGTGATGGCAACCCCGGGGAAGTGCGCCGCTACGTCGACGATCTTTTCAAGAAGAACCTGCCTCACGGAAATTTGATGGCCCTGCAAAGCGTCCTGATCGCCATGGCGATCTCTCCGGAGTTCGTCTATCGCCTTGAATTGGGCATGGGGGAAAAGGACAGTCACGGCCGTCGACACCTCTCAGAACATGAGCTTGTTTATGCCTTGAACTATGCCCTTTTTAACAAGCCTCCCTTTGATGATTTCGACTACAAACGTAGCAAGAACAAAAATGAAAAGGGAAGCCCGGATTCGCCGGATGTCGACGACCTGCTCTACCATGCGAACAACAAAACACCCAAGCATCCCCTGGACGGCGCGGAAGACACGGAGCTGATCGATGCGACCCTGAAAAAGTTCATCATGAATCCAAGGGGCAGCGTCTCAGGGCTCGGCGAGATCATGAAGGCAGGCAAGCTCAAGACGAAAGAAGACGTGGAACGTGAGTTGCGCCGACTGCTCAGTGAGAAATTGTTCACCCGTCCCAAGAGTGAAAGTCGCCCGGCGCATCGAATCAAGAATCCCAGGATACTTCAGTTCTTCCGGGAATTTTTCGGCTACCACCACGCACCCAATGTCTTCAAGGACGAAAAGCGCTTTGCTTACTATACAGGCGGCGCCACTCGAAGCATGGTCAGCGATACCGACCAGTTAATACTCTACCTCGTTGATCAGGACGAAAATGTGCTGGAGAACATGCTGACCACCAATCTCAGTTTTTTCAGCACGAGCATTGGCAATAGACCATTGAAAGCGGCTCAAAAAGCGCAGGAAAAGTTTGAAAGTAAGAAGGTCACGGGCGAACTAAGCCCGATTGAGAAACTGCATAACAAACATTACTCGATGTCTTATAACGTGAATCCGGGCAGCGCTGAAGACTCGAGTAAAAAGCCATACAGTCTGCCCAAATCGGAGCGCATTGGCATCCTCACCCAACCCTCGTGGCTGGTCGCCCATTCAAACAATTTTGAAAATGATCCCGTGCGCCGAGGCAAGTGGATACGCGAAAAGCTCCTGGCTGGCTTTGTCCTCGATATTCCCATTAACGTAGACGCGAATGTGCCGGAGGATGAACACAAGACGCTGCGCGAACGCTTTACGGTCGTTGAAGCGGAAGAGTGCTGGCGCTGTCACAAGAAAATGAATCCGCTCGGGATGCCTTTTGAGGGCTATTATGACAGCGGTCGTTTCCGCACCGAAGAAAAAGGCAAAGCGGTCGTCACCAGCGGCGCTATTAGCTACAGCGGGGAAGCGGGCCTTGATGGTGAAGTGAAGAATGTCTCTGAAATGATGCACAAACTGGCTAAGTCCAAACGCGTTAAACAATCATTCGTCAGGCACGCATTCCGCTTTTTCATGGGACGCAATGAATTGCTCAGCGACTCGCAAACTCTCATCGATGCGGAAAAAGCGTATGTCGATAACAAGGGGAGCTTTAAGGAAATGTTAATTTCACTACTCACCTCAGATTCATTTTTATACCGGAAATAGGAGCGATCTCATGAAATACAGCAGACGTCACACCATCAAAACCTTTGGGAAGCTATCTCTTGGCAGCCTTGCCTTCACGCCCTTCATGAATCATCTGGCAGCCCAGCGTACTACGGGTGCCACACCTAAAAGATTTTTGTTTGTCCTGAAAAGCAGTGGCCTTACCGAAGAGCACATCACCCCGCCCGCCTACCTGCCTTTTCT
>CALFSW010000431.1 GCA_937916505.1 uncultured Verrucomicrobiales bacterium
GCTTTTCTAACAGAAAAAGAGACGATCAGGCCTCTTAAGTTGGTGCCATTCCGCTATGGCCCTTGATTCTGAGGGTCTCGTCTTCCCAGACGTGGGAGCCTCGGACAAGCGAGGTGTATTCTTGTTTGAGCAAGGATTTTAACTCGGTGAACTTTTCGGGCTCTATTTTGGAAAGTTCTTTGGATTCATCAAGGTCAGTCGAGACCTTGAAGAGTTGGAAGTCTGAAAGACGGGCGTGTTTGATGTTTTCTGAGTTGAGGGTGTTCACGGCGATGTAGGTGGGAAGGTTGAGACGGGCGAGAATCTTATAGTTTCCGTGACGCATCGCGACGCGGCGTTCGTTGAGCGCATTGTAGAAGATCCAGAGGAGCGGCTTTTTACGATCGACTGGTTTTCTTTCAAGGAGCAGAGGAAGAACGTTGGTGCCATCGAGATGTAATCCGGCAGGTGGCGCAGTTCCGGCGAGTTGGCAGAAGGTAGGGAGGAAGTCCAGGCTGGAGACAGGCACCTCGGAAATCTGACCGGGAGAAATCGTGCCCGGCCAAGCGACTATTCCGGGGACCCGGAACCCGGCCTCGGTCGTCCAGAGTTTCATGCCGCGAAGCGGAGAAGCCGACCCAAATGAATTCCTCGCCCTTCGATATCGATTCAGGGTCTCGGGTCCATTGTCGGAGGTGAAAATGACGAGGGTCTCTTTCTCAAGCTGGAGCTCCTTGAGAGCGGCATTTAACTTTCCAACGGCGGCGTCGAGATTGGCAACATTGGCAAAATAGAGGGCCTCTTCCTCTTGACTGGCATCTTCGCGATATTCCTTAACCAGCGATTCCGGAGAGGCAATTGGTTCGTGAGGTTCGTGAAAGGCGAGATAGAGAAAGAAGGGTTTATCCGGTGTTTCCTTTTTGAGCGACTTGATCCAACCGATTGCTTCGTCGGTGGCAATTTCGCACGAAAAACCCTCCACTCGTCCGACCTTGTCACCATTCCGAACATAGTTGGTTGGATTGGCGTGGGAGGGACTTGCATTGTTTTGGGTGGCAAACCAATGGTCGAAGCCTGCGGCATCGGGTTGAGGCTGGGCGGAGGAGTTGAATTTTCCATTGCAGTGCCATTTGCCGGAAAGGCACGTGGAGTATCCTGCCTTTTTCAGAAGTTGCGGGATGGTGACTTCTGATGCTCTCATGTAGATATTGCGATTGCCGGGGATGAAGTCGTAAATGCCAGCTCGGTTGGGGCTGCGGCCGGTCATGAGGCCTACTCGTGAAGGCGAGCAGACAGGGGCGGCGGAATAGAAACTGGTGAAACGAATCCCATTCTTTGCCATGGCATTCAAGTGGGGTGTTTTGATGTGAGGATGTCCATAGCACTCGAGATCTCCGTAGCCGAGATCATCGGTTAGGATCACAACGATATTGGGTTTGTTTGAGGGGGAGGCAAACAGGATTGATTTGGTGAAAAGGCAGAGAATGGCAAAAAGTGCTGATTTGATCATTGTCTTGTTTTAAGGCAGATTTTTTAGTGATCCATTGAGATCCGGTAGAGGGCTTTTACTGCTGTGCGTTTGCGACTGAGGCGATGAGCAGGCTGCAAAGGGAGAAGGAGACAAGGAGGTGACTCATGATGGATTCGATCGAAGTGTGAAGATTGTTATTTGGTACCTTTTCTCAGGCCGACTTTTGAGAGGTCTAGTGGAGTGATGCCGAGCTCAAAGGCGGGGGAGTTGGGTTGAAAACTGAAGTCACCGTTTGCAGGATCAACGAAGAGCGGGTCTTGGGCGAGGCTGTGTTTGTCGATGCCTTCGCTTTGCTTTTGCGCGAGGAAGGCTTTGCCGACATCCGGGTTACCGGCGCAGAAATAGATATTGTGATCGGTATCGGCGTCTTTGGCAAAGGCTCCAACCGGGGTGCGGAAGTTTTTGGTTTCCTGATAGAAGACGACCTCCTTCCCGGGATGGTAGAAGATGTTTTTTTGGTAGGCGCCGCCGGTGAGAGGGCCTTCGTAGAGTTTGAGAAACATGGGAGTTCGTTCTTCGCCTTTGTGCGTGCCGGGTCGGATGTCGGCGATGATGTTGTTGATGGCGCGATTGTTTAATTTCACCTGCATCCCCTGCGCGGTGCATCGGTAGATCAGGTTCTCTGCGATAAGAGTATCGCGCTGTCCGCCATCAGTGCGAATGGAAGATTGCATCACGGTGGGAGCGAGTAGGTCGTGAAGGTAATTTCGGCGGATGATATTGCCTGCTCCGCAACCCCGAATGTAGATGCCGTTTCCATCGTTGAGTTCCTGCATGACGTGGTGGATCTCGTTGTATTCGATGCGGTTGTCGTGGCTGTGTAGGAACGGTCGGATTTCTTCGAGAGTGGCGTTTTTGGGAGGGCCGGTTTCGTGGCGCCGGATGGTGCGCACGAGCTCGCGGGAATTTCCTTTTTTGGAAAAGAACTGGGTCATGACCCCGGAGACAATGATGCCGGAGTAGGGAGTGTGATGAATGAGGTTGTGCGCGACGCGGTTTTCGCCGCTTTGCCAGAGGAAGATGCCGGGTGAGTGTGCGTGGATTTTTCCGACGTGATGAATGTGGTTATTCTCGATGAGGTTGTGATGGTTGACATCCTTCGTGCCAGGGCCGTATCCAGCGACGAGGATGCCGGTGCCGCCGAGATGCTCGAGGTGGTTGGAAATGAAGCGGTTTTTCTGACTGTGAAGGTCGGCGCGGATGGCGGTGCCGCCGCTGTGGAGGAAGTGGCAACTTTCGATGGAGCAATTTTCGGCACCGCGGAATCGAATCAGGGCATTTGCTTTGTCGTGGAATTGCCAGTCGTGTTGAAGGCCTTTGTCGTCGGGCTTGATCCGGTCGGCTTCTCCCCGGGTGAAGGTGAGACCTTTGAAATGAAGGTTTCGAACGGGCTTGTCGGTGGGGCCTTTGAGATCGTTCTGTCCTTCGATGAGGAAATACTCCTTGAGTCGGGGAAGGTGGATGTCTTCGGGCGGTCCGTCCACCCGGGGCCAGAGATAGACTTTTCCTTCTTGAGAATTGAGGACCCACTCGCCGGGTTCATCGAGAGCGTCGATGACGTTTTCAATCCAGGCGGATTTCGTTCTTGGGAGGAAGTGGAGATGTTTCATCGCATAGGTCGCAGCGACGGAGGTAGTGGCAATTTGCTTCTGCGTGTCTATCGACTGAAGCGGGAGGATGTTGACGATCCAGGCGTGGTGGGGGCGGACGACGAGTTCGACGTCGTCGAGATTCGGCCAAGCGCGCATCATCCCTTCCGGGTAGGGGAATTGCGTTCGTGAAGCAGCTTTGGAGTCGGCTGGGATGAAACCTTTGGAGCGTGCGCGGGGGAGGAGCCCTTGGGAGTCGTATAGGGTGTAAAAGCGCTCGGGTGAGCCTTTGGGGAGCTTGGCGACCCAGATTTTTCCGTGGGCGGCTTTGGGGAGAAATGGAGAAGGGGGGTCGAGTTTCTTCCATCCGGTGAGATCGAGGCTTGAACTGAAAACTGGTTTTTCCCCGGGGAACGCTTCGTAGGTGATGGTGAAATTTTTTCCGGAATCCTTCAGGCCGAAAACGGTGGTTCTTCCGAGGCGATATTCGCCACCGCGAATTTGGACGACGATATTCTTGTCAGTCTGGCTTTTCAATTTACGAACGGCATCGCGGGCGCGTTCGAGAGTGGCAAATGGTTCAGCCAATGTTCCCGGTCCACTGTTCTCACCCTTGGGAGAGACATAAAAATCAGCTGAGCTTGCCGGGATGATGAGGATGAAAAAAGAGAGAAGAAGGTGTTTCATCGGTCTCAAGGGAGGGAAATGTGATTTCGGGATCATGCCTGATGGAGTTATTTTTCGATAAAGCCCTGGACGTCCTCGAGAAACAGTTTTTCCCGGGCGTCTTCTCCGCGGAGAGTCAATTCCACCTTGTTGAATTCGATGTTCTTGGCATGACGGATGTAGGCACCCCAGGAGGGGAGCACGCCAAAGAAGAATTGTTCGGGATAGCGTTCGATGTCCTCCGGCACCTTCCGCTTCGCATCGTCGGTCGTGCCGCCACCCGGGTAGGAAATTTTGACATTTTTTAAGGTGACGTTTTCGATGAGGTGCCCGGGGATTCCGGTGATCATGATGGGACCGGCTTTGGATTTTTCCTTGTCGGTGACGCCGGGAGTTCGATCGACTTTGAGGCCTTTGTAGGGTGCAGAAGCCGCCTTTTCGCGATCTTCCACGGTCACTTCGGCCACGACATCACTAATGCGCACATTTCGCAACGTTCCCACCGGGGCTTTCTGACTCCGGTCCCTGGAAAAGGTGCTGCCTCGATTGCCCAAGCGGATGAAAATTGGGTTTCCGACGTTCTTCATGACGATGCGCGAGATGTCGATATTCTCGAGTCGTCCCCCGTCGACCAACTGCAGTTTGATCGCGCCCATGGGGCTGTCGTAGAAGTAGCAATTCGTGACCTTCACGTTGATAAAGCCACCCCGGGAGGAGGTCCCCAATTTCAGCGGTGCGGTGTTGCTCGACACCCGGCATCCGCTGACGGTGATGTTCCGACAGGGATTTTTGGAACTCTTCAGGCAAATCGCGTCGTCGCCGGAGTCAATGTCGCAATTCTCGATCACGACATTCTCGCAGCCATCGAGATCGATTCCATCATTGTTGTAGTTGTTGTTGCGGAAGCGAATTGTCACCGCGCTAAAGTGAATGTCCCGGCAATCAACCAGATGCAGACCCCAAAATGCGGGCCGTTTGTAAGTGACTCCGGAGAAGGTTAGGGCTTCGCAGTTGTCCATGCGAAGCAGGCGGGGACGGATCATTCTTTTGCCTCCGCGCACTTTCACCCGTGGAAAGTTAAGGTAGCTTCCTCGGCCATCGATTACTCCGAGGCCTTCGATGGTGATGTTCTTAGCGTCCTTGGCATAGATCAGGCAATGCGGACCGCCCTCCCTCGGGTCATCGAGACCTTTGGTTGAATAATCAGCAATGTTTGTGCTCCCCAACAATGAGGCTCCGTGATCGAGAGACAGGGTGATGTTGCTCTTCAGCCTGATGGTCCCGATCTGGAATTCTCCCGGGGGAATCCGGACCACTCCGCCGCCGGCTGCGTGGCAGGAATCGATGGTTTTCTGAACCGCTTCCGTGTTGATCGTTTTACGGTCTCCGATGGCTCCGAAATCCGTGATATCGAAGTTCCTCGTTTCGTCTGCGTCGTATTTTGGGGAGGCCCCAAAGATCAGGGCGGCTGTCAGTAAGGCGGATGACACTCTTGTATTCATGGGATTGAGAAGGTTTATTTTTTGAGCGTCGCTCGTTCGGCTGAGAAGACATTGCCTCTTGGCTTTGGTGGCAAGGTTGCTTTCCAGTCCTCAATTTGTTTCAGCAATGCCTCTGCGATGTCGGGCTTTGAGCCCTTCAAATCGTTCTTCTCGTAGGGATCCTCTGCGATATCGAAGAGCTCAAAATGGCTGCCGTCGCGATTGCCGACCAGTTTCCAGTGCTGGTGAACGACGGCGTAGGATACCCAGTGATCCGGGCGGCTTTTTGGAGCCGGATATCTCGCGCTTGATTTCCAAAACAGGGGTTTCCCTCGCAAAGGTGCCACCTTTCCCTTCAAGGTCTCAAGCTGACTCACGCCATCTGGAGTGTAGTTCTTGGGGAGTGACGCTCCGGCGATCTCGCAAAAGGTGGGCAGGAGATCAACGGCCGAAATGAGAGAGCGTTTGTCCACTCGACCCGCCTCGATCTTACCCGGCCATCGGGCAATGAAGGGCACGCCAATGCCACCCTCGAAGAGCGCGGCTTTGTAACCGCGGCGCCCACCTGTGGTGCCTTTCGCGGCCCCAATGCCCCACCCGGCACCGGTGGCGGTGTCATACATAAGCTTCAACTCAGTCGGGCTCGACGCCCGGGCAGGTCCGTTGTCGGAGCTGAAGACGACGAGGGTATTGTCGGTGATTTTGAGACGGTCGAGAGTGTTCAAAATTTCGCCGATCCGGTCGTCGGCATGAGCAAGGACCGAGGCGTAGATCCTGTCGGGTTCATTCTCGAGGTGCCGGAAGCGCCACTCATACTTTGGCACAGTGTGAAACGGGGTGTGTGGCTCATGAAGCCAGAGATTGATGAAGAACGGTTTGCCGGCCGAGAATGACTTTTCAATGAAAAGCGCCGCGTGTTCCGAATCCTCGTGGACGGGCATCTGTTCACCGGCGCAGTTGAAGGCACCGTATTCGTCGTAGCCATAGACTCCCGGCAAGGGCGAATCCGGGATCATGTTGTTGGCGAGATGCCACTTGCCATAGTGTGCGGTGGCGTAACCGGCTTCCTTCAAGAATCGCGGCAAGAGTGGAGCCTTGGGGTCGAGCCAATCGGGCATGTTTCGCCTGGCATTGCTTGGCACCCACGCAAAGTGCCCATCAATATTATAGCGGGCCGGAAAGTGGCCGGTCATCACCGCCGTTCGACTGGGCGAGCACACTCCGCTGGCCACGGTGAATCGATGAAAGTCTGTTCCTTCTTTCGCGAGGCGGTCGATGTTTGGCGTTTTGATGTAGGAATGACCATGGCAGCTCAGATCACCCCAGCCCCAATCATCGGCAAAGATGAAAAGAATGTTGGGCTTTTCGGCAGCGGCAAGAAGAGACGGAAGGGTTAGAAAGAGGATGCTTAGAATCGTTTTCATCGTTGGGGAGTTTTCATTTTAGGGACGGGTGCGTCCGGCTGCCTCGGCGCGTTGGAGGGCGGTTGCCAGTCGCTTGGTGATCCCGGGATTTTTTTCAAAGACATTTTGGCGCTCCCCCGGGTCACTTTGAAGATTGTATAATTCGTATGATTCCCTGCGCTTGTCGTCGTAGCGAACGATCAGTTTCCACTCTCCGGAGCAGACCGCAATGGAGCTGTCCTTGCCATCGCCAAGGATGAACACGGCTTCATGTGGTGCCTGTTTTTTGCCGAGGAGTAAAGGCAAGAGGCTGATCGAATCTTCAGCAGCATCCCGGGGAAGGTCTCCACCGACGATTTCCGCCGCAGTTGCAAACAAATCGGTGAGACTCAAGGTGTCGTCCGAAATGGTGCCGGGAGAGATGTGTCCGGGCCATCGCGCGATCAAGGGAATGCGGTGCCCCCCTTCGTAAGGATACCCTTTCCCATCCTGCCAGGCACCGTTGGTGATGTGGCCGAGCTTCCTGGCATCTGCCTTGGCGGTTTTAAATTTGGTCCGAATTTCTCCCGAATCGTCGGCGAGATTGAGGCGGACACCTTGCGTTCCCTTGAAGTCCTTTGGGGTCGAACCATTGTCGCTGGTGAAGATGACGAGAGTTGTCTTGGTTAACTTTAAATCGTCGAGCGTGCTCAGAAGCGTGCCGACGTGGGAATCGAGTTCCTGAATGTGGTCACCAAACAAACCCGCTTCGCTGGTTCCGCGAAACTTTGCCGCAGGGGTGACATGAGTGTGCGGCGCGCAGGGAGTGAAATACAGAAAGAAGGGGGTGTTGGCATTCTTGCGAATGAATGCCACCGCCTTCTCGGTCAGAGTGGTGTCGACTTGATCCTCAATCCGTGGTTTGGCAAGGCCTTCGGGAAAGTCCTTTCCCTTCACGATGCGATAGCTTTCACCGGGTTTGCGTCCGACAAGATCGTGGTTTTCAATGAAGGCTCTGGTGGAATCGTTGTGATTGGAGGGAACGCCGAAGTGATAGTCGAAGCCCACCCCGAGTGGCCCGGTGATGGGTAACTTGTTCCAGTCCTTGCTGTAGCCGAGGTGCCATTTGCCGATGGCTGCAGTCGTGTAGCCCTGTTTCTGAAGAAACGACCCCAACGTTACCTGGCCCGGATTGAGCCGATAACCATTGCCTTTCCGGTGCAGACGCCAGGGGGCTTGTCCGGTCAGGAGCCCATAGCGGGAAGGGGAGCACAAAGAAGCGGCAGAGTGGGCGTCGGTGAATCTCATTCCCGCTTTGGCAAGACGGTCAATGTTGGGTGTCTTGATCTTGGTGGCTCCGTAGGAACTCAAGTCGCCGTAGCCAAGATCGTCGGCAAAGATGATGACGATGTTGGGGTGCTCGGCCTCAGCGGCAAAGGCCCCGATGGTTAGGCTGGCCAGGAGGCCAACAAGTGATTGAAGGAGTCGAACTGTTTTGGAATGGGATGTCATGATGATTTTCTTGTGGTGATTCTTAAGGTTTCGGCCGGATCCAAATGGCGTGCCCGCTTCCTGAACTCATCGACGCGATGATGGTGCTGGAGGAATCAATTTCGATCGACTCAATGCTGACCTCCTTCTTGTTTCCAGGGGACTCCTTGTAGATCCGTGCGATGTATTCTCCGTCGCCAAGAAAGTTCATTGGGAATTTCAGCTCCCTGGCATCGTTGACAATCGTTCCCACGAACCAGCTTTTGCCTTTCCGCCTGGCGACCGTCATGTGATCTCCGATGACACCGTGAATGACTTTTGAATCATCCCAGGTGGTTGGCATTTCTTTCCAGAATTCCAGTTCCGGAAAGGAGCGACCGGCATATTTTTCGATCTGATCATACCAGTGAAGATATTGGAGCGGACTGTAAAACACGACACCGAGGGCGAGTTGGAATGAGCGGCTGACCACTCGTCCGTCGAGGAAGCAAGGGGTGTAGTCGCCGGCTCCCGCAATCATTCTGGCAAAGGAAGTGGTGAGGACATTTTCCGGAGTGTTCCCCTTTGAAGCCCGTTCTTCATTCCCGAGAATTCCTTCAACGGTGAGCAGGTGGGGATAGGTTCGTTCGATCCCGGTCAGGCGAAAGTTGTCGTGAATGTCGACAATGAGGCGGTGTTCGGCGGCCTTGCGAATTGCCATGTGGAGAAATTCCATGTCCGACTGACTCTCCCAGTTCACAAATCCAAACTTCACTCCGCTGAGCCCCCATTCCCGGTAGGTCCGGAAGGTCTTATCGAGATCGTATCGCGACATGGCGATTTTGTTGATGTAGCAGATCAAGCCGATGCCACGAGCGCGTCCGTATTCGATGGTTTCCTTGAGATCGATTGGATCGATGATGGTCAAGGGATTCGAGTCGGCGCTCCGTTCCGGGCCATACCAACCGGCGTCATAGTGAACGTATTGGTAGTTGTTGGCCGCAGCGTAGTCGATGATGTCTTTCGCGGCGGAAGTTTTCAATGCGCTTCGCCAGACCTTGCCGGGTTTGATCCATGAGGTGTCTTTTAATTCGCTGGGGGGAGAGAGGTTTTGGAGGAGATAGTGATTCTCAACCAAGGTCCCGGGTTTTTTGGCCGCCATGATCACTCGCCAGGGTGTTGCGAGAGAGCCTTGAGCGGAAACTCTTCCGCGTCGGAATCCGGTGACGAGGCGATTCTCTCCAGAACGGTTCAGCGTCATCGGGACGTAGGCTTCCATGCTTCCGGCTTCGGCGATGGCGAGGAAGTTGGAGCTGGTTTCCACGAGGAGCGGGCGGATGGAATTTCTGCCCATCTCAGAGAGTCGCACCTTGGAATACCGGGCTTGAGGGTAGTCGTCGTAATAAACAAAATGGTCATCGGTGAACTGAAACCCGGTGTTTTCCGAAGTCACCTCGAATTTCGGGTCATCGCTGTTGTTCGTAATCGAGTATCTGAAAGCGACGCCTTCGTTGTATGCTCGAAAGGTCAGCGAGATATCCCAGTTCTTGTCCGTGGTTGATCTGAGTTTGACGATCCTTTGATTATAGGCGTCGGGATAGCTGCTTTTTGAGCCGACGACCGGAGCCCATTTGGAGTCTTTTGAGTCGGTTGTCGTTTCGAGAATTTCAAACCCATCCTTGAGCATCTTCCCGTTCAACGTGACGGACAGTTGGGAATCCAACAGGATGGGTTTTCCTTCGAATTTCACGTGATAGGCCGGAGTGCCATTCGTTAGCTTGAAGGTGATTTCGTGGCGTCCATTCGGCGAAGCGATGACGTGTTCAACAGCGGAAGCCGCGGTTGTTATCATCATGCAGAAGAGGGCGGCAAACAACGCTAATGCTTTACTCTTCATTGTGCCTCCTTGTCTTGTTCGTTTCCCGGCGAACATGAGGGTGTCGAGGGCGGAGGAACGATTTCGGGAACGGCGTCGCGAACGGAGCTGACTGGACTGCTCGCGAAGTTTGAGAGCGGCTTGCTTGGTGAAGGCGACCTCGAGGCCCCTTCTGTTTTGGTAGTGGTTCAGGACTTTTTCGTACATCGGCCGGAGTCGGCCGCGGCTGTCGTCGGAGACTGATTTGTGTTTGTATCGTCCTTTGTAGCTTTCGTAATACTCAAAAGGAACGTTGTTGCCCAAATTGTATTTTGCGGTGTATTCGAATCCTTTGAGTAATCGGTTGCCGAAGGTTTGGTAGAGATCAGTTCCTTGATTCCAGGCGATCTCACAAGTGCAGGCGAGGAAGTCGAGTCCCATCTGGGTGTGAGCCTGGTCCCGTCCGCTTTCCTGGCATTGGCCGGAAGGTTTGAAGTAATTGCGAACCGCACCGTTACCTTCGCCCTTGAGGAAATAATTCGCCGCTCGGTCAAACATCGAGCGATCATCGAGGTAGACTCCCATGGCCATCATGGTTTGGAGCATCGAGGCGTCCCAGTTGCCGTTCGCCGTGGGGTAAAAATCCTTGATGATTGGATAGAAGATCCCTCGGAGCATTTTTTCGAATCGCTCCTGATCACCACTCGGCCATCCGTTCCAGGTGTGCTTGAGCAATTCGGCGGCATTGCAAAATTCGTAGCCGTCCATTCCGATCAGTAGGCGGGCGTCGTGGTTCGAGATGGATTCGAGCGTGCTCGACCAAGCATTAAGAATTTCGGCGGATTTTTGGGCATGCTCGACTTTTCCGGTGAGCGCCCAGTGGATGGCATGAACGTAGGCCGCTTGAGCATCCTGGCTGAATTCCGAAGATCCGATATTAGGATTGTTGTAGGGACCACGCTCGACTTTGGCATGAGGCTGGGGCTTCCAGTCGAGGGCGGAATAGCGTGAGGCCTGCAACCCTTTCCAAGCAGTGGCCCAGGGTTCTTCATCTGCTTTCAGTTTGGCTTTGATGAAACCGATACTCGCCTGGGTGTGCGAGATTCCGGGGTGTTTGAATTCTCCGGCGAAGGCTGGAGAAAGGCAGAGAAAGAAGAGGGCGATGGAAAGTGGAAGTCGGACCATGGTTTTGAGTAGGCTTGGCTACGGTGATGGAGAAGGATTCGTTCGGAGGATTCCTGACCTTCTTTTATCGAGGGGCGAAGGAATCGGTTCGGAAGGGATAGGCGGGGCGGTTGGTGTCGTTGACCAGGTTGACGGTGGGTTTTCCGGAAAAGGCGTAGCGGACGTAGAGAGGACTTTTGACTTCAGAAGAAGTCAAGGTGACGGAACTGCCGCTGATCGTGGCGTCGGCTTTCACCCAGGTCTTTGATTCGTTGGCGATCCAGAATCCAGTGGGTGTTTTTCCATCGAGGGTTTTGAGGCCGTTGGCGTGATCAAAATGAACGATGATTTCTAAGCCTTTCACTTCAGCGGTCTTGAACTTGGGGCCTTGGGCCTTACTGGTGGCAAGCTGGGCGAGGCGTCTGCCGATGGGGAGTTTGTCTTTGGGGTGAATGTTGGTGGCGTGGCCGAGGTCGATGGTGTTGGCGACTGCGGTGTGGGGGAGCTCAAGGGCTTTGAGTTGGGATTCACGCATCCAGGCCCACGAGGGAGAGTCGGGGTTCTCGGGGCCTTCTTTGATTCCTTTGGAGTAGCCGGGAAGCATGACCACGAGGAATTGGAAATCGTCACGTTGCCATTCCTTCCGATATTGCTGTATCCAGGCTTTAAGAGTGTCGCCGTATTTCAACATGCCGGAATTGCGGGAATACCATGGTTCCTTCAGCATGTCTTGCATGGACTGGGTGTTTCGCTCGCCTTGATACCAGACGAGACCTCGACAGGCATAGGGAATGAGAGGGTGGATCATGGCGTTGTAGAGAATGTTCGTTTGGCGGCGAAGGAAGATGTCGTCCTTTAGGCTCCATGGTTTGGGTCCGTCTAAAATGGCGGTGATCTTGTTCCGTGTTTCGGTGTCGGCATCGAACTCCTTCATCATTGTTTTGAAATGAGGAACCGTCTTGGTCAGGTCACATGGCATCCATGCTTCGAGCGAAGAGCTGCCCCACGAGCTTTGGATGATGCCGATGGGAGCCCCGGCAGCTTTCTCAAGGAAGTAGGCGAAGGAAAAGGCGACAGCGCTGTCGGGCGGCCCTTCGACCCAATGGCCTCCGCAGCGATCTTCTTCGGTGAAGGAGACGGTGTTTTTGACTTTAAAAGTGCGGAGATTTTTGGCGGTGGGGATCAGCGTTTTGATGTCGGCAATGCCACTGTAGCCCATCTGCATGTTCGATTGGCCGGAGCAAATCCACACTTCACCGACCACGATGTTATTTAACTCGATGGAGGCGTTGTTTTGATCGCTGATGGAGAGCGTGCGGGGATCGTGGGAGACGGGCAGGGCATCGAGTTGGAGGCTCCATCTTCCATCCGGAGAGACTGTGGCGGATTTTGTTTGATCGGC
The DNA here is from genome assembly GCA_937916505.1 of uncultured Verrucomicrobiales bacterium. Lineage (GTDB taxonomy): Bacteria > Verrucomicrobiota > Verrucomicrobiia > Verrucomicrobiales > Akkermansiaceae > SW10. Next base: position 12,520 of record CALFSW010000431.1, read on the forward strand.
AAATTTCACGGTCACCGTCAAACCAGCATCAGAGGTTCCCCAAATGGGGATAGGCTGATCGCGTTGCAGGACTCCGTTTGTGGTAAAGGGAGAGCCGACCGTTAATTCACCGGAAAGAAAGCCCGGGGAAAGAATCAGCAAGGTGAGGAGTGACTTCAGCGAGGTCATGATTTGAGTGTTAGTTGTCAGGGAGCTGAGAAGTGAAGAAATCGATGGTCGCCCTGATGATCTCGGCTCGAGTGGGTTCAATGTCGGCGTCGACTTTCCGCCAGTTGTGGCCGGAGTTTTTGATGATCATCGTTTTTACGGGGGCTCCCAATTCTTCCGCCTCTTTGGCCATGCGGTAGGCGTGCTTCACCGGGATGGTGGTGTCTTTGTCTCCTTGAATCATGAGGAGTGGTGGGCTCTCTTTCTTGAGGTAAGCCACCGGGCTCATCTCGCGGTAGAGTTTTATTCTCTCCTCGGGCGTGTGCTCGGATTCCCCGAGGATGCGGCCGGCGAAGCGATTGCGAAAGTCGGGGCGGTCATCGTGATTGAAGAGGCTGATGTCTTCGAAGTCACACGGACCATACCAGGAAAGCCCGGCGGCGATCTTGTAGTGGACCTTGGCAAGCTTGTCGTCGCCGGTGAGCGTGTTGGGTGGAGAGAGGAGGAGCATCTGGGCAATGTGTCCGCCCGCCGAGTCTCCGAAGACGAAGAATTGCCCGGGACTCAAGCTGAGTGATTCAGAATTCTTGGCCAGAAAGCGGATGGCATCTTTTGAGTCGATGACGCAATCGCGCATCGTGATGCCATTGCGGGCGAGGCGGTAGTCAACAGAGGCCACCGCGAAGCCTTCAGCGAGGAGGGGCTTGAAGACGGCGGCGAAAGATCCTTTGGCAGCTCCGGCCCGACTCCCGGCGGCCCATCCTCCGCCGTGGGTGTAGATGATGAGGGGGGATTTTTTGCTCTTCTTGGCCGTGGGATAATAAAGGTCGAGCATCAGCTCTTTCTTTTCGATCTTCTTGTAAACGACATCGAGCTTCCGTTCTCCGCCGGTTTCAAGATAGGCGGGTCTCTTCTTTTTTGGCTTCTTCTCGACGGCTTGTGCAGAAAAAGAGGAGACAAGCGCGAGGCAACAAATAGTGGATAGGAATCTCATGATCGAGAAGAGTATGGGTTACATGTTTTTGATCCAGCGGATAAGGATTTCGATTTCCTTGTCCGAGAGTGGAAGGGGCGGCATGGCGGGGAGGTAGCCTTCGGGGTAGGCGGACATGGGCTTGCGGAGGGCGTCGTGGAGGTAGTTGTGATCCACGGTGACTTCCTTCTTGCTTCCGTCGGCAAAGATGACGGTTTGGGTTTTTCCGAAGAGTCCCTTGAGAGCGGGGCCGACCGCTTTGCTTTCGACGGCGTGGCAGTTGGCGCAGTGGGTTTGGAAGGTGGCGCGGGCAAAGCTCTCCCAGTTGAATTCCAATTGTTTGTCGTATTGGGCGATCCAATTCTCTCGCTGGGCCTCGGACTTGGCGAGCGAGATCGTTTCGGGTTTCGAGCCGGCCTTTGTGCAGAGATAGATGGCCTGGTTTTTGGGTGAACGTCTGACCTTTCCGGGGGTGACGGTGATTTCCACTTTGTTGATGCCCTTGTTGACGGCAATGGTGTTTTGCGAGGTGGCGGTGTGGGGGCTGCCGGAGGTGATGAGGATGGGTTTGTCGTTGAGGGAGATGTTGAGGTAGGGATTGCCGGAGTGACCGATGATGAGTTCGGTTTCGGTTTCGCTTTTGAAGTAGAGGGTGGCCTTTTTTGTTGGGTCTCCGGTGAAGGATGTTTTGGAGAGGTAGGCATCGGGCGAGATTTTCAAAAGAGGAAACTGAGGGGCGATGCTGGGGCGATCTTTCCAGCTGGCCATGGTCTTGGCGTAGGCGAGCGGGGTTTTTTCTTTCGCCGGGATGGTGGCGATGACGGCGGACCACTTGTCGTCCTGCAGCTGGAGGTGGGAGAGGACTCCAACGAGGAGGATTTTGATCCGCTCGTCCTGATGAGTCGCGATTTTTTCGGCGATGGTGGTGAGCTCGGCACCCAAGGTCGGGGCCCACCATCGGATAGATCGAACGGCAGCACGTGAGTTGTTAATATTGTTGGAGCTTAGGTTCTTCCAGAAGACGCTGGGGTCTTCGAATGCTTTGAGTCGTTCGAGGAGCCAGAGGATTTCGAGGGAAAAATTATCTCTACCTGTGATGAATACTTGGATGGATTTTGTTTCGGCTAGGACGTCGGGCCTGGGGTGGGTTTCGAGCTCGAGGCGGGCGAGTTGGCGAATCTTAAGATGCGGGTGTTTCAGGAGGGCGATGAGTTCCTTGGTGCTGGCTCCGGCGATTTTTGGAGGATCGACCAGCGGGGTGTTTTTTTGGGTGAGTCGCCAGACCCGGCCGTTGGCGTAGTCGCGGTTTTTATCGCGATTGGAATGTTGGGCGTGTCCGATAATGGGGTAGTAGAAGTCGGAGATGTAGAGGGCGCCGTCGGTTCCGAAGATGAGATCGGAGGGGCGGAAGATTTTGTTGCGGGAGCTGAGGAGAGTTATTTTGTTTCCGTCGGCTTTGATCGCGCCATCGACGTATTTGAGAGCGGTGTAGTTGATCTCGTTGGTGCGGAGGAGGTGGCTGGTGAGATAGCCGCCTTGCCAGTCTTGCGGGAAGTGGGGACTTTCGACGAACTCAGCGCTGCATCCCTTGTCGTAGCGGAAGGGGTATCCGAGAGCGGTGGGTGCGGAGGCTCCCATGGGAGTGTGGATGTTGTGAATGTCGGCATCGATGATTTGTCCGCCGCCATAAAACTGGATGGCTTCGCCAACGGAGTTGTAGGCGACTCGCCAGGGGTTGGGGGCTTCGGTTTGGCGCTCGACGGTGAGGCGACGGGTGTCGAGGTCGAGGGACATGATGGAGGTGTCCTTGGTGTGGACGACCCCGTTGAGGGTTTCGAATTGTCCACGGTGGAAGAGGGCTTCGGAGAGAATGAGATCGCCACGGGGAGAACGGGAGAGATAGCCGCTGTGGTGAGTGTCGGTGTTGTCGAAGCCGCGGAGGAACTCTTCCCGAACATCGGCGATGTCGTCGCCATCGGTATCCTCGAGGTAGATGATTTTTCGGGAGACGGAAACGAGGGCTCCTTTTTTGTAGAGAACAAAGCCATCGGGGAGGAGGAGCTTGTCGGCGAAGACGGTTTTCTTATCCGCTTTGCCATCGTTGTCGGTGTCTTCGAGGATGAGGATGAAATCATGGGCCACGGCACCGGGAAGCGGGTGGGGGTAGCTGGCGAAGCAGGTGACCCAGAGTCGGCCTTTGGCGTCGAACTGCATCTGAAGGGGATTGATGAGCTCGGGGAAGTCCTCGCTGGAGGCAAAGCAATTGAGCGCGAAGCCATCGGCAACGGTGAAGTCTTTGAGGTCGTCTTGGGAAGGCTTGATGCTACCGAGGCCGTTTCTGGGTTTCTTTGATGGCATCTCGACTTTGAGGACCGGGAGTTTTGGAAAAGGGAGGGCTTGCTTGAGATTGGATGCTTGTTTCCAAATGGCCTGATCGAGTTGGTTGGCCAGCTTCAAGTGGTGGGGGATTTCGGCGGTGTATTCGTAGTCGCGCGCGCGGGTGCCGTAGTAGCTGATGCCATTGGAAGGGTGGTAGCATTGGGCGACTTCGTAGGCCTTGCGGCTGACGAGATTTTTGAGGGCTAGGAAACCGGGACTGGTGGAGTCGACCGCATTGGCTTTGGCACCGAGGAGGCCTTGCGCAAGAAATTGACCCACCTTGCCGGCTCCGAGTTCGTTGAGATGAAGCCCATCGACGGTGTATTTCCCATCGGTGCCCTGGAAGAGAGATTTCGTGGGACTGAACAAGTCAACGAAAGTCATCTTACGGGCCTTGGCAGCGTCGGCGATGGCATCGGAGTAGAGCTTCAGGTCTTCGTTTCGCTCTGCGACTCTAAGATCGAGAATGCGGCTGTTGTTTTCGGCTGCGATGGGAGAGCAGAGGACGTAATGCTTGCAGGTGTGGCGCTCGGCGATGATGTCGAGGTAGCTGTTGAGTTGCTCTTTGAAAGCGGCGAGTCCGTCGGGGCCGCGCTGGGCTTCGTTTCCGCCGAAGGCCATGATGACCTGATCGGCCTTCCATTGGTTGACGAGGTAGGCTTTGTGGCTACCGAACTTTTCAGGACGAATACGAAAGTGGACTTGGTCGCCCACGTAGGCCATGGAGCGGAATTGGTTTTTGTGGCCGGATTCCTTGAAGGGGGAGGCATGAATGTAGGCTTCGAAGGTTCCCTCTTCCTGGAGTCGATTGATGAGACTGTTCCCGTAAAGGACGGTGAGGGAATCGTTGGGGATGGTGACCACGGGCATCGCGCCCTTTTGGGGGGCGGCATGGGTGGTCGCTGGCAGAATGGCCGCGAGAAGAGCCAGAGGAATGATGAGAAGAGTTTTGGAGAGGGACATTGAGGTGAGAGTTACTTTTTCTTTTTTGCAGGAATGCGAATGGTCCCGATGGTTTGGTCGGCGGCGGGAACGTCTTGACCCAAGGACCAATAGACTCCGTTGACGATGAGGCGCACGGAAGGTTCGACCGCGAAGTCTCCGGTGTGGCCAAGGGAAGTGGTGAAGGTTTTCCCGCCCCACTTGTTGGTCCAGGTCCAGGCGATGACGTCGGTCATCTCCTTCTTGAGTTCGTGAGTGCCGAACTGGTTTTTGACCTTGCCGGTTCGCTTCGAGTTTCCGGTTCCCATGACGAGAGGAGTGATGCCTTTATCGGGGAGCTCGGTGAGATAAAGAGTGCCCGGGGAAACCCAGTCGGTGCCTGGTTTGATTCCGGTGAGGATGGGGTGGGCTTGCGCATCGGCGACGGGTTTGAGTTGGGTTTTTCCGGTGAGGTGGATGAGGTAGCGGGTGCCGAGAGCGTCCTTGCCGAAGTCGTTGTTCCACTTTGCGTTGGGATTGGTCCCGGGGTAGTTGAAACCGTGGGTGCTGGTGCGAAGTCCGATCACAGGTTTGCCGGAGGCGAGGTAGTCGGTAATGTGTTTGAGCTGCGGGTCCTTGAGCTTGAGGAAGCGGGTGAAGAAAATGGCGAGGTCGGCTTCAGCGAGCGCTTCCAGTCCGGGGATGCCTTTGTCTCCTTTTTCGGGATCCCAGGCGGGGTTGAGGACGGTGGTCTTGAGACCGAGCTTTTGAAGCGTCCCGGCAAAGAGAGGCATCGATTGATGGGGCGAGTAATGGTGCGTGCCGACGACGATGACGACGTGCTTCTGTGCCGCTTCTTCTTCAGCGGAGAGAGTGGGGACAAAAAGGATAAGGAGACACCAACAGGTGACTAGAAATCTCATGAGGCGGGTATTTGAACCGGAAAGCCGCAAAGGAGCGAAGGAATTCTTTGATCACGCTGGAGAAGAGCTATTCCCAACGCTCGCTGACTTTTTGAATCCAGTTCCGGGCGATGAGTTCATGGCCTTGCGGGAGGGGGTGGACGCCGTCCCAAATCCAGTGCTCGGGGGAGACTGCTTGGGATGCGGCATCGAAAACCTCCTGGGTTTGAATGTGGACTGCTTGGTGGTCCTTCGCGAGGGAGGTGACAACGGGGATCATTTGGTCAACCTGCCCGCGCCATTTTTTGAAGGCGTCTTTTTCGGCGAGGCGCCCTGATGGCACGACGAAGGGGTCGAGGAGGACGAGGCGAAGGTTTGGGTTGGCCTTTCGGCTGGCCTCGAGGAGGTAACGGTAATCGGACTCCCAAGCGGCGATGTTGATGTCTTCCGTTTTCCGACCGACATCGTTGACGCCGACGAGGATGCTGAGGAGGTCGGGTTTCATCTCGAGGGCGTCTTTTTGCCATCGTTTGCGAAGATCGGAGACTTTGTGGCCGCTCATGCCGCGATTGTAGAAGTCGAGAAGGGCTTCGGGCATTTCGACGCCGAGTCGGGAGGCGATGAGGTAGACGTAGCTGTGTCCGAGGTAGTGGTTGCGATCTTTTTCGTTGCGGCCCCATTTCATGTCGGTGATGGAGTCGCCTTGGAAGAGGAGGCGGCTGCCTTTGGCGAATTGGGGGAGGCGATAGTTGTATCCCTTGATCCCGGACGGACTGGCACTCGAATCAGGTGACTGAGCCTGTGAAGATTTTGCGGCGAGGGCGATGGCCCCCGCTACGGTTAGAAATTTTCTGCGACTGTTCATCGGGATGGAGGATTTGATCATGCTTCGGTGAAGGGGCCGAATCAAGTTGTGATCCGTCGAGCGGATTTTAGACTGAAGGGAAAATATTGATGTTGGAGAATCATTCGAAGGCGTCTTGATCGTCTGCCAGTTTTTTCAGGGCTTGGACGTCTAGCTGATCTTTCTCTCTGACGGTATTGCTCTTGAGTTCGATGAGGCTCTTTTTGGAAGCGTAGAGAACATTAAGATTTTGAACCCTGAAGATTTCGGCGTCGTTCGCTAAATCAGTGTAAGTCTTGCCTGACATGACGGTGAAGATGTCCAACTGACAACCTTCGGTTTCTTCGATCAGTCGGAGAGCTCCTTCTTCAGGGACAAAATCCTCGAGGGAAAACTCGCGGGCAAATCCTTCGCCATAATCGGCTAGTGATTCTAAGAAGCGCAGCACGTTCGCTTCTTCATAGTCGAGGATGATGTCTACGTCTTCGGTGAGACGGACGTAGCCTTGTAAGCTGACTGCGATGCCACCAACGATAACGAAGCGGACTTCAGCTCGGGCGAGGCGCACCAACAACTTTTCGAACGAGGCTTCCATCGTCATATGGGAGTGGGGTTGGTTTGCCTCTCAGAAAGGCGGCGTTTTTCCGCAAGCTTTCCAAGCGGTCGAGAGTGGATCGGCTTGAAAGCCGGCCACCTACTTGTTTTCGCACAGGTTCCTGAAAGTCTGAAATCACTCCTGGAGACCGTAGGCTACTTTTTGAGAGACTCAAGAAGCATTGGCAGAGATGGGGAATGATTGTCCCTATTGTTGGAGGCGAGCGTTCCATGTTTCGGGACTCCGGCAGTAGTGGAAGTATGGAGGAAGGTGAAAGCTCTGTTTCGTTTCTAACTGACTCTCCTTTACTTCGTCGCCTTTGCCTTCAAGTCATTTGGCAATCCGTAGGACATCAGGGTGCCCCAGGAAATGTGTTGGCCGTGCGGTTTTTCGGGGCGTTTCTTGTCGGCGACCTTTCGGCTATAGGGCATATCGAGTGCCTTTCGGTCGTGGTAGTGGTGAACGATCCGTTCGTAAATTGGTCGGAAGCGGCCACGGGAATTTCGGGAGATTTTCTTGGAAAAATATCGTCCTTCGACGCTTCGGTAGGGCTCGAAGGGGACGTCTTCGCCAAGGTTGTATTTCGCGGTGTATTCGTATCCGAGGGCGAGACGATTGTCGGCGGCGCGGTAGAAATCGACGCCTTGCTTCCAGGCCATTTCGCAAGCGCAGCTGAGGAAGCCCATGCCCATTTGAGTGTGGAGTTGATCCCGTCCGCTTTCCTGGCATTGACCAAAGTGGTTGAAGTATTTGGTGATGGCACCGTTTCCCTCGCCCGAGAGAAAGTAGTTCGTCGCGCGGTCGAACATGGCGCGGTCGTCGAGGAAGATGCCCATTGCGATCATGGTTTGGATCATGGAGGCGTCCCAGTTGCCGTTTGCTGTGGGATGGAAATCCTTGATGACGGGATAGAAGACTTCGCGGAGCATTTTTTCGAATTGTTGTTGATCCTTCTCAGCCCACTTGTGGTTGGTGTGGCGGATGAGTTCGGCGGCATTGCAAAACGAGACGCCATCCATCCCGATGAGTAATTTGGCATCGTGCCCCCCGACTGATTTTAGAGTGCCGGACCAGGCGTTGAGGATTTCGATCACCTTGTCGGCATGGGCTTGCTTGCCGGTAAGGCTCCATTGCAAGGCATGGGCGTAGGCTGCGGCAGCATCGTCTGACAGATCCGAGCTGCCGATGTCGGTCCGGTTTCGCGCGCCACGCACAACGTTGGCTGTGGGTTTTGGGGTGTAGGTGAGCGAAGCACCCTCGGCCGACTGCAATTGGTCCCAAGCTGATTTCCAAGGTTCTTCACCGGAGGCGATTTTCTTTTTGATGAAGGTAATCTCCGTTTCGCTGTGAAGCATCCCGGGATGAACGAAGGGCTTGGCCTTGGAAAGAAATCCGGCGACTTTTGTCATCAGGGATTCTTGATAGAATTCCCGCCCACCGTGCTTCCCTCCTTTTACGGTGACGAGTTCACAGGGGATTTCTAGTTTCAAGCAGGCCGCATGGAGATCCTTCGATTGCTGATAGGGCATCTGGGGATCCTGATCGCCGTGAATCAGAAGCACGCGAGGATCCGTTGAATCCAGCTGGTGGAGAGGGCTGGCAAGACGAGCCAATTCCAACTTCTCCGTTGGGGGGCCTCCCAACAAAAGGTTTAAGGCGGGAACGCGAACGCTCAATCCGTGGGGAGTGGATTGGCCAAGAATCGAGAGTAAATCCGATGCTCCATAGAAGCTCACGACAGCCTGAACCTCCGAAGACACTTTCAAGAAATCCCCAACCGCGCCCTCGTGTTCTGCGCTCCCATTCGTGAGACCCACCAAGGCCGCGAGATGCCCACCCGCCGAAACCCCGGCAACCGAAATTTGCTCGTCATCAATTCGGTACTTTGCGGTATGGGCCCGGAGGAAGCGAATTGCGGCCTTAATGTCGTGAACATTCGCGGGATAGGGAGCAACTGGAGTGAGACGATAATCAACACTCGCGATCGCAAAGCCCTTATTAAGAAGCTCCTTGATGGGCACTGATTTCCGGTTCCCCGCCCGCCAGGCCCCGCCATGGACCCAGACGATGAGCGGCCTTGACTTCGAATGATCATCAGGCTGATAGAAGTCCAACTTGAGGCTCTTTCCGGCGACCTTGGCATATTCCACGGTCAATGGCTTGATCTGCTCTCCGACAAGTAAACCTGGCAGCAGCGATAGTAATAAAATGACAAATTTCATGAGACCTATTTTCTTTTTGGCAAATCGACGACGCTGACGATCCCGATCAATCTGGCCGACCGCTGAAACAACGCTGTCATGAATGAAACGGTATCGATCAACAGCCATCATGCGATCCGAAAAATAGTTCCATTTTCCAGAGGCGCCAGGGCGAAGCATGGGTTCTGCAATGACTCGACGGAACGCGAGGGTGAGGGGAAATCACTCGTGGATGATACCAGTTGCTTGTCACGCTTGGGATAGCGTGAAGAATGGGGAGGCGCGTAAGGTCTTCATCTTCACGGCTCTCAGGTCTCAGGATTTTCACCATGGCAAAACTCTACTTTTACTACTCCGCGATGAATGCGGGCAAGAGCACCAACCTCTTGCAATCGAGTCATAACTACCAGGAGCGCGGGATGAAGACGCTGCTCTTGACTCCCGCAATCGATGAACGGGCGGGCATCGGGAAAATTGCTTCTCGAATCGGCCTCGAGGCTGGTGCCGAGACCTTTCATCAGGACGACGACTTGCATGCCCTTGTCGAGGCACGAGAGGAAGATCCGGCCCTCTTTGGTGAGGCCGGGATGGCTTGTGTCCTCATCGATGAAGCCCAGTTTTTGACTCGTCCGCAAGTGGAGCAATTAGCTCAAGTCTCCGACGATTTGGATATCCCGGTGCTCTGCTACGGACTACGGACCGACTTTCAAGGGAACCTCTTCCCCGGCAGTGCGGCCTTGCTCGGGTGGGCCGATAATCTCACCGAGCTCAAGACGATTTGCCACTGTGGCTCCAAGGCCACCATGAATCTCCGCACTGATGAGAAGGGGAGCGCGATCAAAGAAGGCTCTCAAGTCGAGATCGGCGGCAATGAGCGCTATGTGGCGATGTGTCGAAAGCATTTCCGCGAAGCGATGCGGTGAAGGTTTTATGAATGGGGAGGCACGGACACTCAGGGGGAGAGCTGGGGATGGGGTGAGATCTCACGCAGAGCCGCGGAGACGCAGAGGGTTGAGGGGGCTTGGATGCGGGAAGGTTCACGCAGAGCAGCGGAGCAGCAGAGGAGAGATGGTTGAGAGGGGGCTTTGTTGGAACCTGAATATGGATCTGGGCTATCTCTAGGATGAGCCCCAGTCTTCCCACGCGAGTCCTTCAATCCGCGCGAAATCACGATGATTGAGGGTGGCGACGGTGAGGCCATGGGTCGAGGCGGTGGCTGCGATGAGGAGATCAAGGTCTCCGACCTTTTGCCCAACCTTCTTTTGGCGTGCTTTCATTTCGGAGAAGCGTTGCCAAACATTCGCGCCAGTTTCCAGGATTTCGAGACGGTCTTCCAGTAATTCGCGGTAGCCACCCCAGAGGCGTTCACTCCCGATCGTGAGCAAGCTCCACTCGACTTCGGCTGTGACAACGATGCTGGTCAGGCAGGATAGATCCCCGACTTTATTCCAGCGCTCAAGAGCAGATCGGTCGGGGGATTTTTTCAAGGGTTGCGAAAAGACCGAGGTATCAAGAAGCCACTTCATGAAGACTCATCAAGCGGGTTGTCAGTCGAGGAACTCCGCTCTTTCCAGACATCGGGAAAGTCATCCTCTTCAGCGCTGGAGGTCGTTTGCCAACGAGCTGTCGCTGCCAGAATGTCCTCTCGCTCGGTTTGGCTTTCCGCTGGGACGGGTGAGATCACGACTAG
>CALFSW010000432.1 GCA_937916505.1 uncultured Verrucomicrobiales bacterium
CAACCTCAACGGCAGCAGATGGTGGAACCGTGATCGCTGACGCGGTCATTGATATCGACTACGACAATGCCGAGACTGCCCCAGACATCACCACCGTGGAGGCGTCTCTCCTGGCGAAGGGGTGGACCGTAAACCTGACTGCCATTTAACATGCCCGAAGACATCACATTAACCCCGCTTGAGCAGAGCAGAGCCGATACTGGGTTCCGTTATTACTCCATTAAAAATGGAGTCTACAAAGGCATTGAAACCGCGCTGAATACCAAACATGGGTTTCCGAAAGCGACCGGGACGAAAGCACAAACACTCCGAGATCTCCAACCATTGGAGGACGCTCAACAGAACGCGGCCGGAACTGCTGTGCTCCTCGCCTATCGATGCAGCAGGCTGGCAGATGACGAGTTCACCGACTTGTTCAACTCAAAGAATCCCAACGTCGAGGAGCTAATCAAAGCCGATTGGCTTGCGCTCTGGCCGACCGACGAACTCTGATTTGACATTTGGTGGTTCGCATGGACATTCCAGCGTTCTCAATTAAAGCCAGCGCTAAGGCGACGGTCAACCCTGACGACCCGTTCGCAGTCGGGAGTTACACAATCGGCAACTCTAGCAGTAACGCGACAATCTCAACCGTAGATCAACTTTTCACGATTGACGCGACAGACGTAACCGGGACTGCCTCAATTGATTTGCAGAATGGGTTACAAGGCGGCAGCACCGGAGGAACCATCGCAGGAGGAGACGGAAAAGACCCCGATGGGAATTCCGTCAACCTCTCCGAAATCATGGCGTTCCATCTCCGCAACACGGGATTAACCGTGGTCAAAATCACTGGTGGGTCATTCGTTGGTGCCGATCAAATGATTATAGGTGAAGTTGAGGTTCATCCAGGTGGAGAGGTTTTGATCTCTGCTCCCACTGGTTCAGCATTCACGAACCAAGAGATTGACGTCTATGACCCGGCATTGGGCTCTTGCTCTTTTGAATTGATGGTAGTTGGTAAGATTTAGATTATGAGTATCCCCGTAAATATTGATTTAAACGATCACAAACGAGGTGATCGATGGCCAGGAATCTCTGCGATTGGTCCGGTCCTTATAAACGGAGCTCAACCAGCGGAGACGCTCGCTAGAGTTCGCATGCACTTCGTCAAGCGGACTCAAACCTTCAAGCTTGATTCGGACGCAACCGAAGAGCCAGACGCTCCGATCACTATAAGCGACGCCGCGACATGGGCTGCCGTTATTCCTGAAGTTCAAGATTTCATTCCGTGTCATGGAGATTGGTCATGGGATATGGAATTCTATTCTGGATCCAATACATCTCCGTTAACCTTTTACTCCGGCGTCCTTACGGTTGTCAATGACATCACAAAATGAGTGACATAATCAATGCACCGATAACGATCCCGGCAGATATTGAAATTTCAGTTGGCCCGACAGGACCGACAGGAGCAACAGGTCCAGAAGGGCCAATTGGGCCAACAGGACCAGCAGGAGCGGATGGTTCACCATACGCAGTTCTTTACACTGCCCAGACACTTACTGATGCACAGCAGCTACAAGGTCGGGACAATTTAGGCGCAGGGAAAGAACGGGTATTTAATGTCGAAGACTACGGAGCGGTTGGCGATGACGCGACGGATAATACGGTAGCAATCAATGAAGCGATCCGTGCAGCCAATGTTGCAGGTGGCGGCATTGTCTTTATCCCATCGGGAACTTACCAACTGCAACTCCCACCTGTGAATTTTTATGCTGGCTACACTGTCGCGGCAGGGGGGTCTGGCGATCCCTGCCTACTACTGTTGGCAGGAGTTGATTTGGTTGGTGACGGGGCCGCAAAAACAATTTTGAAATTGCCTTTTGCTCACACAAGCGGGTTGCCTGCGCTCTTGCAAGTTGTTGCACAAAACAATTTTGAGATCAGAGGGCTTACATTTTTAGGGAATAACCCCGGCGGGACGACTTTCATCAGCGGAGAAAACACTGCGATTGATTTGCAAGATTCATGCAGACTGTGGACAATTAAAGATTGTGTGATTAAAAATTTTGCAAATGAAGGAATTGATCATGATATCCTCGCAGGTGACTCTCCAACGGTCAGCCTTGATGGTTATGGGAATCTACTTCAGAACGTCCGTTTTGAAGATATCGGCGGCAGTGGTATGCACGGCGCTAGCGGCATAATTATTGAAAGATGCCACTTTAAAAATGTGGGGGTTCAACGCTACAACGGAGCCATTGCAGGAGAACCGGGAACGAGCGGAAGCGGAGCAATTGACGGTACTGGCCACAAAACCATTGCAAGGGATTGCGAATTCTATGATTGCTCAAGAGCATGGCACATTTACGTTGCACCTTCTGGCGGTGTTGTGCGGGAAAACTCATCTTTTATAAATTGCCGCGTCGAGAACACATTAGGGTTAGCATTAGAAGTTTTGGCGGGGACACTTGATTTAGTGAGTGGGTGTTATTCAGAAGGAGGGAATCCAACATTGCGGGGAAATCGCGTTTTCAATTCAACAATAATCAACGACCAATCGGTTGCGGCCAATTACACGATCCCAGTCGGCATTGTTTTTGAAAATTGCACGTTGAGCTATATGTCATTGGTAGTGACGACTTCCGCTTTACCTTGTCGTATCGTTGGGAACAACTTGACTACAAACCTTACCGGCAGTTCGATAAACCTCGGCAACAACATTGATAATGTCTTGATTGATGGCAACACAATCACGCAACTTGATTCGGGGCTGGCATCAGGGGTGGCAATAGGGACCAATTCACCCAATACTCAAACAAATATACGTATCACCAACAACTACACAACTGGAGGTAGCAGAGGTGCGAGAATCAAAAGCAACTCGATTGTGTCCGGTAACGTTTTCATTGGTACATTACAGGAGTCAATCCGCATCGACACTGACAACAACATTGTCGCTAGTAACATCGTGTCAACGGTATCAGTTAATAGCGGGTCGAATAACACTATTGCTAATGAAATCTTGGCCCCATAAAAAATGCGCTGGCTGCTTCTCATATTAGCATTGGTCTTAACCTCTTGCGTGACCAAACCAGTCCCGCAGCGAAAGATGATATGGAAGACTTCACCCTCAACTTCAAGAACCTCTGGGAGAACATCACTGGACTTAAACTCATGAAAACCATACCCATCCTTGCACTACTCCTCTCCTCCTGCTCTTCCGTCGATCTCATGGTCGATAAGACTCAAGCGAAATTTGAGGACGACAATACGATCATCGTTCCATCCTCCGCAGCGGTTCCAGTCGTCAACGCTGACGAATTGAATAGGCAGATCAAGAAGATCGTCATTATCGCCACTAAATGAAACCGCGACGTCATCCGCTTACCAAGGAGCATTTTATGGAAGGGCCTCGCCAGAAATGGATGTGCGTTTTTCTCAACTCCCGAGCCGGTCAAGGTGGGCGATCACCAAATATCCACGCAATTATCCACCCATCAGCACCATAAACATGAGCTTCTCATTAGTCGGAACACAATGGAACCTCTCAGGT
>CALFSW010000433.1 GCA_937916505.1 uncultured Verrucomicrobiales bacterium
ACTAGGATATGGCCTATCACCCTTTTCCCCAGACCCGCTGGACGATGGTGTTATCGGCGAAAGCGAGCGCCGACAGTTCATCGCTCGAGGCCCTGCAGGGGCTCGCCATGGCCTACTGGCATCCGATCCATGCCTATTTGCGGGGTCGAGTTCTTGGCCCTGACGATGCCAAGGACGCCACCCAAGGGTTCTTTGCTTATTTACTCGCACGAGATTTTTTAGGCAACATTGAACCGGAGGGCGGGCGTTTTCGCAACTTCCTGCTGGTGGCGCTGCGGCGCTGGCTGAAGGATGAGCGCAAGCGGGTGATCAACGTCAAGCGGGACGCCGAGATCGAGTGGCTACCATGGCATGATCAGGAGATGGGGAACCACAGTTCGCACCTGGCGGCGACGACACCGGAAGAAGCCTTCGACCGCTCTTGGGCGGAGTCCTTGGTCTCCCAAGCGATGCTGGCGCTAAAAGAGCGCTGGCAAAACCGCCCCGCTTTGTTCGAGGCTCTGCGCTTGATGGTCGAGAGCCCGGGGAATGTTGAGAAGTATGCCGCGATTGCGGTGCGACTCGAAATGTCGGAAGGAGCTGTCGGTAAGGCGGCCCATGATCTCCGTAAACAGTTTGCCGGGCAAATTCGCGCAGTGGTCCGTGATACCGTGGCGCGGGATGAGGATGTCGAAGAGGAATTGAGATACCTGATCGGTCTCATGCGGACATGAGTTTTTACTTTCCAACCCCGGGTAAGATCCGGAGATCCTTTCCCTGCTTATCAATGGGAATCCCCCATCACACTGTCATGACAACCTTGTTTCCTTGAACTCATCCACGACACGCTCTTGCCAGTCCTGTGGAGCGCTTGTCTCTAGGGATGTTCCTTGTCCGGCGTGTGCTCTATCGGGTGCCTATGACCTCCTCGGATTCAATGCTCCGCCCGCTCCCGCGACGCGTTTTTCTCCGCTCGACCTGCCCTCGGTTTTTGGAAATTACGAGGTGATTTGCGAGATTGCAGCCGGCGGGATGGGGATGGTCTACGAGGCGGAGGACACGCTGCTCGGTCGGCGCGTCGCGTTGAAAATGCTCCGACAGGTTTTCTTTGCCAACGAGCTCGACCGGCTGCGTTTCCTGGCAGAGGCCGGGCTGGCCTCACAGCTCGACCACCCGAACATCGTGCCGATTCACGAAGTCGGCGAGCACGAGGGGCAGCCCTACTTCACCATGAAATTGATTCGTGGGGGTGATCTTGCCGGGCGCCTGGAGGGCGCTCCAATGGCGACTCGAGAGCTTGTCGGGATGATGGTGAAAATCTGCCGTGCAGTGCATCACGCCCACCAGCATGGCGTTCTTCACCGTGATCTGAAACCAGGCGATCACCACCCGTCACACCCCACTCGCGGTGCTGAAAGGTGGACGTCCAATCACCCTGGATAAGATTACGACGGAGGTCGTGGTCTGGGCAATCGAGGACGGGAAAGCGCGGGAGCAGAGACGCTTAATGGGTTCGTGCAAAAATTCGATGCACGATGGACGCACCCGCCAAGGCGTGCTCTCAGCGGATGAACAACGCCTCGCCGGTTCGATGAACGGCTGGCTCTTCAGCGCCGACCTCAAGCTGGGCACGGTGGCTTGGAGCGGTGACCTCGGCAAGCGCGCCGGCCCGTTTGCCAGCCACGACATTTCACCGGATGGCGAGTGGATCGCCTCCTCTGATTTCGGGGCCCGTGTCACAATCCACCGTTTTTCTGAACCGGACAAGATCGTCGCTTACCTTGGGGATGAATCGGGCGCTTACGCCACCGCAATCGCCTTCGGTCGCGACGGCCGCAGGCTCTATGCCGGCGATGAAAGTGGTCGCATTCGGGTCTGGGACACCACCACCTGGCAGGAAGTCCCCGCACTCGGTTGGCTGGCACACCGCGGATCCGTGACCGCGCTCGCCGTGTCCCACGACCGCACCCTCATCGCGACGAGCGGGGATGATAGCCTGAAGCTGTTCCCGATCGCCCCCGAGCCCGGCGAATCACGACGGCGCGAGCGGCTTTCTTTTCAGCTCGGCCAGGCCGCCAACTGGATCCGTTTCGCCCGCGATGAGAACGGCGCTGACCGCGCCCTATTGCACTGCAGCCCCGACGGTCGGCTCAATGTGTGGCAAACTGACCTTGATCAGGATTCAATCGATCCTGTACCCACCGATCCCGGCTCGCTGCCGTTTCCCCTGATCGACCACCAGGCGATCCTGCTCCCCGACGGCAAGGTGCTCGTTGTCGGCGGACGGAGCACCGCGCGGGTCGCCCTTTCTACCTGCCATCTCTACGATCCTGCTACGAACACCTGGAGCCAAACCGGATCGCTGCACCGCCCACGCCGCAAACCGCTACTGACGCTTCTTCCCGATGGGAAAGTGCTCGTGGCAGGAGGCGTGGCCCGCGAAGGCGTCCATTTGGTGAGCTGCGAACTCTATGATGCGGAGTTGGGTCGCTGGTCTCCGACCGGGAACATGGACTCTACGCACGCCGGAGCTTCATGGGCGCTCTTGGACGACGGTGGCGTCCTCGTCACGGGCGGGAATGCTTCTACCGCCAGTGAACGCTATCATCCCAATACCGACTCCTGGCACCCCGCCGGTTCGCCGGGTGCCGGAGATTTGTCGGGCCCCGCCATCCGCTTGCCGAACGGTGACATTCTCATTGCCGGAGGAAGCGAGCATCATCCAAACTGCCAGCTCTTCGATCCGGTTTTGGGGGAATGGAAAGCGACCGGCCCATTTCCCAAGATCCGTGCCTGGCACACTGCGACCTTGTTGCCCGACGGCAAGGTCCTCCTCGTCGGCGGCAGGGACGAAAATGGCGGCCCGACGCACCGCGTCGAGGTCTACGGGCCGTAGGTGGACAGGGTCACCGAGGTGTCTCATGGATTTGGTTTCCTGCCGAAAAAACGTTTACCAACAGAACCTGGGTCTCATTCAGCCTACTGCACAAGATTTTTCACCCTCTATCAGCATCTTGGCAGAAAAACTTCATTTTCTCGGTAAAGAACGCAGCGCGATTCCCATCTTATGAGATGAGGGGGATCAGTTTCCTCTTCCTGATCGGCTTCTCCTAAGCCGATCAGAACTCCGCCTCCCGGATTTCAATCCGAAAGGGGAATCGTGAGAATATCTGCTCGGCCATATGAGATCGGCCTCACCCTATTCGGGTGGGGTCGGTCTTTTTTACCGGGAGGCGTTCCTGCAAGGCATTTCCAATCCATCTCGATCCCGGGGTCGACACTCCGGTTTGAGCGAGAGAGCAAAGAACCCGGGAAGAAGGAAATGCAGCTCCCGGTTGCGTTTTTGCGATCCTTGGGAATAATCCCCTTGCCGGGAGCTCTAACCTCCCGAAAGCACTATGAAAGGAATACTAATCGGAGTCGGAGTGGTCGGCGCGTATATCGCCCTGCAGATGTGGATTTTGCCCATGATGGGCGTCCAGACATGAGCGAGTAAATCAATGTCCTCAGGTGGAGGATGAGCAAAGGCCAACCCAGCACTTCCGGTCGGAAGTGACGATGACGAGGAAGCTGAGAAAGATCAGGATCAGAAAGAAGGCGAGTGAGCTCGCTTCAGGCACCCCATGTGCACTCTTACCTGGACACGCGATCCGTCGAACGGGTTGGAGGTGTTTTTTAACCGGGACGAACTCAAAACGCGTCCCATTGCAGATCCTCCCTCTCTCCATGAGTCGGGGGATTCTTTTTTCCTGAGTCCCCTCGATCCCAAGGGGGGAGGGACCTGGATGTTGGCGAACGATCAGGGCCTGGTCGTTTGCCTTCTTAACAAATGGGAACTTGAGGGACGGAAGATCACTTTGCCCCGGAGCCGGGGACGCTTGGTTTGGAAGATGGCATCGGCCGGTTCTCCGGATGAGGTTGGGGAGTTTCTAATGAAGCTGGAAAACTATCAGGCTTTCACTTTGGCGGCCTTTTCTCCGCTCGGGACCCGATGCTGGGAGTGGGATGGCGAACAGTTGCTCTCGAAAGACGTTCCTCCGTTTCTGACTTCGTCGTCC
This sequence comes from uncultured Verrucomicrobiales bacterium, assembly GCA_937916505.1. Lineage (GTDB taxonomy): Bacteria > Verrucomicrobiota > Verrucomicrobiia > Verrucomicrobiales > Akkermansiaceae > SW10. The sequence continues at coordinate 4,038 of CALFSW010000433.1, forward strand.
TACAAGTTCGAGGAAGTTCGTGCGTCGAGGGAGGCCTGTTTTTCGACGGGAGTGACCGGGGCGGAATTCCACGCTTCACCGTGGGAGCCTCCTTCGGCATATTCGGTTCGAATGAATCGACCTGATGCCCAGACCTGGAGTCGCTCGCGGGTGCGTGTGACAGACAGGGTTTCCTGGGAGTATCTTTCCGAGCGACCCGGACTCATCGGGGAGCCGGTGAAAACGGTCGTCGAATTACCTCTCCGATGACCTATAAAACCAAACGCCTCCTCTGGGCCCGCTGGCAGCGTTTCAAGCGCTGGGAGTTTTGGCCGGTATGGGCGGTCTATCCTCCGGTGCTGGCTTCGGTGGTGTGGCATGGGATTCGGCTGCGCGGATTGACCTTGTGGACGAACTGTAATCCCGCGATGGAGGCCAGTGGAATGGCTTTGGAGGAGAAGGGTGGAATTTTGGATTCCTTTGGTGGTCCGGATGGGCGGGTGAGGGTCGCGGGATACCTGCGGATCGGGGCGGGGGCGAAGGATGCCTTGCAACACGTGAAGGGCTTTATGAAGGAGCGGGGATTGGACTATCCGGTCGTCCTCAAACCGGACTTTGGTCAGCGCGGCCAGGGGGTGGAGATTGTCAAAAATGAGGAGGCGGCGCAGCGTTGGGTGGAGAATTGCGAGGAAGGTTTTTTGGTTCAGGAATTGATTGGAGGGCTCGAGTTTGGGGTTCATTGGTCGAAGTTTCCCGATGCCGAAAAAGGGAGTGTCGCTTCGCTCTGCGGAAAGCACCCCCAGTCGGTCACGGGGGATGGGGAGCGGACTTTGGAGAGGTTGATTCTCGATGACGATCGCGCCGTCTTGATGTCGCGATATTACTTTTCCAAGTTCGCGGATTCTTTGGACCGGGTCCCGGGGCGGAATGAAAAATTCACGCTGGCTCCGATCGGAACCCATGCAAGGGGAGCTGTTTTCACGGATGAGCGTTCGCTGATCACCGAAGAACTTCGGGAGGCGTTCGATGAAATGGGAGCACGCTTTCCGGGCTTTCATCACGGACGCTATGATGTGAAGGTTCCCTCGGTGGACGATTTGCAAGCGGGGCGCCATATCGTGGTGCTGGAACTCAACGGGGTGATGGGTGAGCCCGCGCATATTTATCAACCGGGGTATCCCTGGTGGGAGGGGGTGAGGGATCTCTGTGGACAGTTCAAGACGGCCGCCGAGGTGGGAGCGGCCTGGAGGAAGAAAGGCGTGAGTCCTCCGGAGCCGGGGGACCTGTTGGACCTCATTCGTCGACATCGCGAGAAAAACTACCTGGAGGTTGATGAATTCAGACAAAGTTCCTGAACAGTTTGCGGACGTCCGCACTCATGTTCCTTTTCTTGCCCGGCATGAGGGCGTCGCGCGAGTGCTGGAAAGGCTCCTTTGCTATCCGGAAATCCGGAAAGCGTTTGCGGACTCGGCACAGGAGAAAAATCCCTTTGCGGGGGTCGCGATGAGACTAGGGCTCGAAATTCGCATGGAGGAACTCTCGGCCAAAGTTCCCAAAACAGGGCCGGTGGTGGTGGTGGCCAATCACGGCTTCGGTGGCTCCGATGCGCTCGCCTTGCTGGCGGTGATGTGTGATTTGCGGAGCGATTTTCGGGTGCTGGCGAATCGGGAGGTGATGTTGCTGGAGGGAATTGCTCCGGCAATTTTCCCGGTGACCCTTTTGAGCACCGGAGAGACGAAGGAAAATACGCGCAGCCTGCGGGCGATGCTCAAACATGTGAAGCAGGGGGGTGGTCTCGGGGTTTTTCCGGCGGGGAAGGTGGCCTTTTGGCAGGGAGATCGCATGAAGGACCCGCCCTGGAATGATCATGTCATAAAATTAATCCAGCGGATGGATGCGACCATTATTCCCCTTTGGTTTTATGGAAGTCCACCACCCGTGATCAATTTTTTGTCCCGCTTGTCGCCGTTTGTACGACGGGCCCTGATTCCCACGGGATTGGCAAAAATGAAGGGGCGGGAGATTGTGGCACGGGCAGGTGAACCGGTTTCCGGAAAGGAATTGCGGGCCATGGGGGAAGAGGCCGGGCCGTGGTTTCGCCTTCGTCTTGAAGGTCTTTCAGAATTAGGGAATTAGATCGACCGTTTCTGCCTCCTACGACAAAATTACTCCTGATGGAGGATCTTATTAGCGCGAACACTCATCTTCTGAACCAAGCCGAGCGCCTGCTGACGGTGATGGCAGATCACGACTACGCCGATCCGGTTGGCATCCTCTTTGGTTCGACTTTGGGCCAACATTTGAGGCACTGCCTTGATCACTATTCTTCCTTTTTGAATGGCTTGTCTGGGGCCTCGATCGACTACGATCATCGTGAACGGGTCGAGAGTCTGGAATGCTCGACAGGATGTGCCTTGGAGGAGATTGGAAGGCTCAAAGCGGAGTTGGAGAAAGCAAAGTCTTTGGACGTGACGACCCGGGTCTCGGTGAAGATGGACTGTGGAGGAGGGGACCAGGAACGGCACACTTCAACTTTAGGTCGGGAGTTGCAGTTTTTGGTGAGCCATACCGTGCATCACTTTGCGATGATCAATGGAATGTGTCGTGAACGAGGGCTCTCGACGGAAGACGGCTTTGGAATCGCACCCTCCACCCTGCGTCATCGACAGTTGGCGAACATTGATTGAATCAATGGAATGTCATTTGCTTTCAATGGGTGCGATTTTGGAAGATTTGATAGTCTTCCTCGTAATTGAACGAAGCTACTACGATGAAAAGTTCCCTCAATGAAATTGCCAAAGCCATTCCGGTGGCGGCTCTTCTTGAGGACATTGCGCGGATTGATGAAAGCGGTCCTCTGGCCACGCAAGGGAGGCTCGACGTCTATCTTGCCCCTGCGGACGCGATTCCCAATGTCCTTTTGGAGATCGGCCGTCTGCGCGAGATCACTTTCCGCTCCGTGGGCGAGGGGACCGGGAAATCGAGGGATCTTGACCGGTATGACGACTATTACCTTCACCTTTTCCTTTGGGACCGGGAGCGCCAAGGCCTTGCGGGAGGGTATCGCCTGGGCCGGACCGATCTCATTCTTGCGGAATTTGGTTTCGAGGGACTTTACACCTCGTCGATCTGTGAGTGTGACCAGACGCTTCTTGATTACTTGAACCCCGGGCTCGAACTGGGCCGGTCATGGGTTCTGCCGGACTACCAACGCTCACTGCATTCCTTGCTTGGGCTTTGGAAGGGGATCGGTCAGTTCGTGTCCCGATATCCGCGGTATCACAAACTCTTTGGAGCGGTGAGTACCAGTGACGACTACACCTCGATTTCACAGAATCTGATGATCCGCTTTCTTCGGCGAACCAAAACCAATCGAACGTGGAGTGCTGCGATGCGGGCTCTTTTTCCGGTGAAGGATGCTCCCGAAGATCTGAGTGCGACTTTTTCAAGCATCGAAGAGGTCTCGGCCCAGGTCGCGACCCAGGAGCCGGACGGGAAAGGGGTTCCGGTTCTCCTGAGGCAGTATTTCAAGATGAATGCGACCTTGCTGGACTTCGCCTACAATCCGCATTTCCAACACTGTTTGGAAGCGATGGTTTTGGTGGATCTCTGCGAGGCTCCCCAGCTGCTCCTTAAGAAGTATATGGGAAAAGAAGGCCACGCCCGCTTCGCAGCGAACGTGGCCGGTGACTAGT
>CALFSW010000434.1 GCA_937916505.1 uncultured Verrucomicrobiales bacterium
GAAGTTTCCAACGAATACCAGTGCTAGCAAAGCGAACAGTGCGGACAGAAGTAGGCCCAAGATGACTACGGAAGAGAGAACCAAAGAGCCGAATTTTGAAATCCGGGAAGTCTTCTTTCCCATTTTCAGATTGCATAGTCGACTTACAACCGATCTCGATTTTTCAGGCGAACGTTTCATTCGTAGAACGCAGTTCCATTCCCGGGGATCTACCAAACCTGTCCGATTTTCAAAAACATTTTTTACCGATCACTAAGTGCAAGGTGATTCCCAACGGGTCTTACAAGCGTTGCAATGATCACCCTGTAACATTTCCTCTCGCTGAAGAGTATGAGAGCCATCGTGTTTCGCCTCCTGACCTGCTTCACCCTCATCCTCTCTTTCCCGACCTTCGGAGCCGAAATCCCGAGAATTCCCCCGGCCGGAATCGAGGTTTCCGAAGCAGAGCAAGCCGCACTCAAGTCCGGACTCGCCGAGCTGGAAGCCGCTTTAAAAGACCTTGCCAGCCATCCGCTCCAACCAGATGTCGAAATTTTCCATAAGGCCGTTCGTGATTCCCTGAAGCATCAGGAATTTCAAAAGCCCCGCGAACTCAAGTTCGCCAAAGAACAACTCCTGATCGGCCTGAAGCGTGCACGTTCTCTCAAGAAAGGAGAGTCCCCTTGGACAAAGAAAACCGGCTTGGTCGTGCGAGGATTCAGATCAAAAATCGATGGCTCGGTGCAGCCCTACGGCCTCGTCATTCCAGAAAGTTATCAGTTCGATGGTTCCAAAATCCACCGGCTCGACTTCTGGTTTCATGGCCGTGATGACAAGGTCAACGAAGTCGCTTTCATCCAACGCCGAAGAACCGACAAGGGACAATTCACGCCAGCCGACACCATCGTGCTCCATCCTTACGCCCGGTTCTCCAATGCCAACAAGTTCGCGGGAGAGATCGACTGCCTTGAAGCTCTGGAACATGTCAAAGCGGGATACCGCATCGACCCGGATCGTGTTTTAGTACGAGGTTTTTCCATGGGCGGCGCTGCTTGCTGGCAATTCGCGGTGCACTACGCCGATCAATGGTGCGCCGCCAATCCGGGCGCGGGGTTCTCCGAGACACCGGAATTCCTAAAAATGTGCTACGGTCAACGCCCCAATCCACCGCAATTCCAAGAGACTCTCTGGCGACTCTACGATTGCACCGGCTACGCCGCGAACCTTTCGAATCTGCCAACCATCGCCTACTCCGGCGAGATCGACGCACAGAAGCAAGCCGCCGACATGATGGCAAAAGCCCTCAAGGAAAGAGGTCTCCCACTCACTCATCTCATCGGACCAAAAACCGGTCACAAAATCGAAGTCGAAACCAAGAAAGAGATCGCACATCGACTCGATGCCATCGCAAAAAAAGGCCGGCAGTTTCCTAAATCGATCCGTCTCGAAACCTACACTCTGCGCTACAACCGGATGCATTGGGCCGAAATCGACCGCATGAAAGAGCACTGGCAACGCGCCTATCTCGCGGCGAAAATCACAGAAAGCGGAGTCAAAGTCAGCACCGTCGAAAACATCACCGCTCTCACCTTCCGCTTCCCTGCCAACACTCTGCCCGTCGAAATTGGTGAGTCTCCAATCATCGAAATCGATGGACAGAAAATGACAGCTCCTCCCTTTAAAAAGGGACAAGCTTCCCAAATCCATCTCGTTCTCAAAGAGGAAAAATGGGCCTTGGAGGAACCTTCAAATTCACTTGCGAAACGCCATCTTCTGCAAGGGCCCATCGATGATGCCTTCATGAGTTCTTTCCTCTTCGTCGCTCCCGGGAAGACGAAAGACGATGCCTTTTCTAAATGGGAAACCTCCGAACGAACCCGCGCCATCACTCACTGGCGTCAGCAGTTCCGTGGCGATGCCCGCTTGAAAAGTGATGATCAACTGACAGACAAGGACATCAGCCAACACAACCTGGTTCTCTGGGGAAATCCCTCCACAAACTCGGTCCTCGCCCGGATCGCAGACAAGCTTCCCATCAAGTGGGACTCAAAAAAAATCACGGTGGGCGACCAGTCCTTCGACGCAAAAACCCATGGCCTGATCATGATCTATCCCAATCCTCTCAATCCCGGGCGCTACCTTGTTCTCAACAGCAGTTTCACCTACCGCGAGTTCGACTACTTGAACAATGCGCGCCAGGTTCCCAAACTTCCCGACTGGGCGGTCATTGATTTCACCGAAGCCCCTGGCGTCGAGCGCCCGGGAAAGATCGCCGCAGCGGGATTTTTCGATGAATTTTGGCAACTGAAATAATCCCGGAGGACAGAAGTCATCCTCCTCACGCTTCAGCCAAGCTATCACTTGAGTTGGAGGATGACTCTTAAAAGTCGACCTTGTTTTACGAACGGATGAAGTCCTTTAGGTGACTCACAGTTAGGGCGTTTCAATGCGGGTTAGGTGCCGACGAATGAACCACTTCCCTTGCTGGTTCGAGGAAGCATTCACCGGGAGCGTGAGAATCTCCCGACCCTCACCGAGGTTGTTCCGCGTGGCGTTGACTAAATCGAGGAGTTCGATCCCCGGCAGCCAATCCCCCGTTCCCAAGTTGGACGACACTTCGATAGCGACCCGGGCGCCGTTGATTACGAAATCACCGCCCGGCACGCCGACACCACCAGAACACAAAGGAACCTGAACGGTGAGTTGCCCCCCTGTCAGGGTCACGCTGAGTGGGGCTGCGGAGTCCGGCATGGCGGGATTGCCACCCGTCGCCAGCTCGACCCAGTTCGGTTGATCATCGTGGTCGGGGTCGGCCGTGGGAGCGGCAGCTTCGCCCGTCAGACCATGGTTGGCGGCCCAGAGTTCCAGCACCTCGGGGGTTTCCAGAATCGTGGAGCTTCCACGAATGATGGTGAAGCCGCGGTTACCTGACTGAC
>CALFSW010000435.1 GCA_937916505.1 uncultured Verrucomicrobiales bacterium
AGCTCCTACCTAATCTGCCCCTCACTCTCCGATCAAAAATGGATCGGACTTGGAGTTTCACGCGTGATTGGCGCACTTGATAGTGGGTGTGTTTTTTTGCAGAGTCTCGTGAGCTGTGGTCAATATGCTCCTGTAGTGGAAGCCACTTTTTTGAACCTCTCAAGAGCACCAGCTTTGGGGGTAACCTGACGTCCTTCTCTTAACCAGACACCCTTGCCACCACCCGGATCATTTTCCTGGAGGCTGAGGCCTTTGGGATTTTCAGGGAAATGGAACTAGCCGTGCTGGTAATTTTCGCCTCCGAAGTGGCCGGATCGATGTCAGTCCATTCGCCATTTTTGAGGGTGGATGATTCCTGAAATTTGATCATTTCTCCGGCATCGGTGTTGAAGGGAAGAGTATAGGTCAGGAAGGCCTCATCTAAGGGGTCTGTTCCAAAGGTGCCTGGGAACGTTTCCTTTTTCGTAGGATCAAGATTGAAGACAAATTCGAGGAGGTTCTCAATGCCGTCGTGGTCCGGATCGGCATTGGGACCTGAGATATCTGGGTTGGATAGATAACTATCCGCCCAGAAGGACTCAGTCCAAATCTCCAGGGGGGTGGCAGGCTGATTGACGGTCAGATCGAAGGTGTAGGTTGGGGTGTTTTTGCCACGCTGATTTCGATCTTCCCATCCCACAATTTGAATTGCGAATGAACCGCCGGTGGTGGGGGTGCCGGTGATGGAGCTGACTGGTGATCCGAAGGTGTAAGTGAGGCCCGGAGGGAGGGTCGAAATGTCGTAAGACTTCGCGGTCTCACCGTTGGTTCGAAATAGCCAGACAAAGGTTTCCCCGACATTGGCGGTAGCCGGATTTGTGGATCCTCCAGTCGTGCTGACGGTGGGAGAAGCGCCGGAGAGAGTGTCAATTCCGATAAAGGAGACCACAAGCGGAGCCGCGAATTGCCCCCCGGGACCAGCTGTCAGAAGAGGCGTGAGTGTCTTAAGAAAGGGCAGCCGCTGCGCTGTCATGGAAAGGCCACTGGCAAAAATATGCAGTGCTTTTTGAGCGAAAATTTTAGGGGTCATGGACGTGATTCTGGTTTGTAGATTGTTAGTTGCATCCGCATCCTCCGCCTCCCACGCCATTCCCTCCGAGGGACGCTTCACGGGAGAAATACATATGATCTGACATGGAGTCGCCCAAGGGGTCACGATCCGGGGCCATCGATTTCTTTGACAGATTTCCACGTTCCCAAGGGGAAACTTTGGCACAGGAATGAAGGAAAATGAGGGAGGAAAGAAGCAGCAGGTATTTCATGGAATCATTTGAGAGCAGCTTCGATCTGCGCTTCGAGAGCTTTGATTGTTTTTTTGCCGCGGAAACCGGTGTGGATGTCGATAATACGTCCGTTCTTTCCGACAAGATAAGCGGTGGGCATTCCCTGCGGTCGGACTTTGGCTACAAGCTTTTGGGAATGGTCCAAGATGACCGGGAAAGTTGTCTTCAGCCCTTTGAGGAACTTTGCGGAATCGGCAGGTTTCTTGTCGGTTCCGACAGCGACGATAATAAAGCCGCGGCCTTTATATTTTTGGTAGAGTTTCTCGTAGGCCGGAAAGGCCTGGCGACAGGGACCGCACCAGGAGGCCCAAAAGTCGTAGAGGACGACCTTCCCTTTTGTCGCAGGCATGGTCCCGGTGACGCCGAGGGATTTTGGATTGGGGAAGGCTGAGCCTTTGGCAGCTTGCCCATGGCTCATGGAAAGAGTGATGATGAATGAGAGGAGACAGATGATTTGTTTTTTCATGTTTTTTTGGATTGGGTTTAGAAACTCCACTGGAGCCCCAGGGAGACGACGTTGGCGGATGGGAAAAAAATGTCCGGAGTTGAAGAATCGCGACCTGACATTTCGTAGCGCTCGAGCTGGAGATCGATGGTAAGATCGTCGATGGGAGAATAGCTGAGTTGCAGGCCGTAGGTGATGGCATCCATCGCCGCGAGACGGTAGTCGGACGAGTAGTAGGGACCCTGACTGTCGATCCTCCCGTGTCCCTCGATCCCAGTATCGGTGAGGGCCGAGTAATAAAAGTCGGAACCTGATTGTCGGTAATAGCGGAAATACGGACTAAGATTGAGTTGGTCGTTGATCTCCTGGATCCATTTGATTTCAAAGGTGTGCCCCGTGATCGAATTGCTGTTATTGAAGAGGCGGTAGGAGCCATGGAGAGCTCCTTCGATCGGTTCGAAATAGTGTTTCGCGCTGATCTTGGCAACCCATCGATCGATGCTATCGGGGCGGTTTTCAGGGTAATCAAAAGTGTCTGTGACTGGGAATGCCCCAACCGGGGTTTCTACGAGGATGGTCTTGGTTTGGGAAATCCTGCGGTAGGGGTCGGAGAGGTATCCCGAGCTATTGCCATAGCCGAGATTGAAATCGAGAACGGTATTCGGGCCAAGAAGTTGCGAGACACCGAATGAAAGGTCGAATGAATCCTTGTCTTGGTCGCTTGTGATCGTGGTGAAGGGGGTTCTTACCACTTGATCAAAAGCGTAGGACAATCCTCCGGAGATGGTGGTGTTCTTGTCAAAAATCTCTCTGCTAAGGCTCACCGCGATCGCGTTGGAAAGGTAATCGGTTTCCTCGCTGTGGGCGTATTCAAAGCTGAGGCTGTAGTCGTCAATTTCATGCTCCAAGGTGACGACCTGAACTGTGCGCTCGTCTGAGATTTGTTGGAAGAGCCAGTTTGTATCATCGAGGTTAGCGTGGGTGCCGGTCGGCGTTTGTCCGCTGAGAGTATCGATGGCAACGCGAAGTCCGAGAGTGGTTCCGAAATCGAAGGTGTGCTTGTAGTCTAGGTAATGGGATTCGACATTCATGCGGCCATCTTCCTCATCATAAATTTGGCCCCGATACCGGAGAACATCCTGAGCTCCGCTCTCGGAGGCGGAAAGTAGAGGAAGGGAAGCGAAGAATTTCTGGTGAAGGGACATAAGTTTGGTCCTTGGGGGACTCTATTCATCGTGAGTGTTCATGACGGAAGATGAGTATTGGATGAGAGAGGGGTTCTTTCTTCGCTCGGAACTGAAAACTCGCGGGCTGATCACCCTGACAGGCTGCCGTTTGATCCTTCTCGTGGCTCAAAGGTCGTCTTAACGAAACTGTCATCACGTTGCGGAAAAATTTCTGACGAAGGCTCCTTATCCGATCTGCTCAACGCTGGATTTCATTCCCTTGTCGTCAAAAGAAAATTCCTAG
>CALFSW010000436.1 GCA_937916505.1 uncultured Verrucomicrobiales bacterium
TCAACATGATTGAAGAAGAAGCGAAGAAAAACGATTACCGAGTCAAGGACATCGTGCGTGCGGTAGCGCTGTCGGAGCTGATGAGGAAACGCTGACTATTGATTTGCATTTCGCAGGACGGCCTTTCCAGGCCGTCCTGAATACGAAAACGAAGCCATTACTGACGCCCTGGAAAGGGCATCCTACAAACAGACACTTGCCAAGACCTTCCAAGGAAAATCACCATGAACTTTCTATCCCAATCCTGGCTAATCGACCGCCGACACGCTCTTCGTGCGATGGGCACCTGCATCTCGCTTCCGTTTCTGGAATGCATGCTCCCGCTCAATGCGGCCGAGCGGCAAACGGAAACACCGCGGCGCAGTGCCTTCATCTATCTCGCCAACGGTGTCCATTCTCTGAACTATCAGATCACGACGCCGGGTAAAGACTATGAGTTCTCACGATCGCTTAAGCCTCTGGAGAAGTACCGCGAGGTCATCACTCCTGTCAGCGGCCTGCATCATCCTGGAAGCCTCGGGCACCACCACAACTGCATCAACATCTGGCTGACCGGCGGAAAGATCGGCCCTTCCGAACGCAACACCATCTCCGTGGACCAGAAGATGGCCGAAGTCACTGCACAGCACACTCGCTACCCTTCGATGGAGATTGCCCTGACGCAGGGCTCCCTCGCCTGGACCGCAGACGGTGTCCAGCTCCCCGCGATGCGGCGTTGCAGTGAGATATTCGCTTCGCTCTTCGAGGAACCGAAGGGCGGAATCGCAGCTCAGCGAAGGGCTCTGCGCCGTAAAGCCAGCGTTCTCGATGACAACCTCGCGGAAGTGCGCCGGCTCGAGCAGAAGATGGGAGCCGCCGACAAAGGCCGCCTCGACCAATACCTCACATCGGTTCGTGAGGCGGAGATCCGCACGCGGCGTGCCGATGCGTGGCTTGATACGCCGCTGCCTCAGATCGCCGACACCGACCGAAAGCGTACCAACCGCGACATTCCTCACACGCAGGCGGGCGACTATTTCCGCACCGTCTACGACCTGATCGTGCTCGCCTTCCAGACGGATGTAACGCGTGTGGCCACATTCAGTCTCGGCGGCGAAGGCGATGCGTTCGCCATTCCGGAAATTGGCATCACGGAGTCGCGTCATCAACTCAGCCATCACGGCGGTGATGAAGGCTACATGGAGAAGCTCACCAACTACGACACCTTTGCCATCGAGCAGTACCGTTACTTCCTCTCGCGGCTTGAAGAGACGAAGGACGTGAACGGCAAGCCACTGCTGGGCTCGACGATGTCGCTCTTTGGCAGCGGCATGTCATACGGACACAGCCACGGCAACGCCAACCTCCCGCTGGTGTTCGCCGGTGGTTCGGATATCGGCCTGAAGCACGGCAGCCATCTCGACTTCAATCAGGGGCACTTCGGAGGCTACCAGCTCGACAAGCCCGGCGAACACTACGGACTCTGCAGTCGTCCCGCAAATTCAGACGCCCACATGAGCAACCTGCTGCTGATGATGGCTCAGCGGATGGGGGTGGAGACGGATGCATTTGGCGATAGCAATAAGGTGGTCGAAGTGTAAGGAGCTATTAGCTGTTAGCTATTAGCCAATATCGATAATCACTAACTGTTAACCACTATGCCTTTTCACACGACTCTAAGAATCTGTTTGACCGCAACGTTCTTCATGAGCGCCTTGCTATTGTCACGGCACTCGGCCGTTGCAGATGAGCCGTTCCGCCCCGAGGCCGGGAAATTTCCCCCGTTGGAAAAGGCGCATTCCTACTGCGGTGAGCTCGTTTTCGTCGATCATGCCAATCGGCGCGGAAGCATCCGGGTGGAAGGATCGGGCATGTTCCGCCGGAATGATCCGCATCCCTTCGCCATGCTGCCCTATGGCATCGTGCGATATCAGGGAGCGCCGGCGGATCTGCGGGACATCCCGCTGGGCACCGTGCTGCATGTTCGCGCCTTCCTTCCGCCCGACCCCAAGACCTCCGCCGTGCCGGTGCTGCCGGTAAACAACAAGGAGAAAGACGCGCACCACAATCGTGGCGCGGGTATTTTCCCCGCCGAGAACCACGTGCTCCTTCTCGAAGACGAACCCAGCCACTGCCAGCGCGAAGGTTTGATCTGGAAGCTCAAGGAGCTGGAGATCAAGAATCGCGAGGGCATGCTCATCGCAAGCCGTGAAGCGAAACAAGGCACCAACAACAAAGCCGGCGACGAAACCTTCACCTTCGATGCTGCCACACGCGTCTGGCGCGGCCGCGAATGCCTCCTCATCCAACACTTGATCGACGAGGGCACATGGCCTGCGGAGGGAAAGAAATCGCTCGGCGGCCAGTCCGTCCTGCTCGGCATTACGTGGAAGCCCACGCCCGGCGGTGTGTTCATGCGCTTTCACATCTCGGACATCTGGCTCAACGACGAGGCGATGCAAAACGCGACGCTGCGCCAGACGGAAACGCACAAGACCTTCATGCGCAGCCGCTGGATGCCCGCGTGGGTCGATGCGGTCGAGTATGGCAAATTCGGCCGCGCCACCGTGACCGCGACCTTGTTCGGTGGCATGGATTCCTCGCTCTACGCGGAGTTTCAAAAAGGCATCCCCGCCCTGATGAATAGCGTCGAGAACACGCTGAAACACATCGAAGGAGGCAGCGCCGGCCCCACGCAGATGGCTGCACGCGGGACCATCCACGACGTCATCAAAACGTCCGAAGAGGCTCCGCTCGGCAGCAGCGGCATCCAGATTCGTTTCGAGACCGACCTCATCACCGAAGGCATGCGCCCCACGCGGATCGTCCGCGTGCGTCCCGCAATCTGGCCGGATGCCCACCTGCCACGCGAGGAATTCATCAACCAGGGCGGCATTGAAGAGCGCTTCCCGACTCCGTCCATCTTTCCGAAATACTGACCAGGCGAAAGCGAATGATGACACAACTCAAGTCTACCTGCTGGGTCGCCGCGCTTTACTTTGGCATGTCCCTGCTCGCGAGCACCGCCAACGCCGAAGGTGAAGGCGAACCCTTCCGCCCCGAGGCAGGAAAGTTTCCCCCTCTGGAAAAGGCGCTCTCTTATCGAGGCGAACTGGTGTTCGTGGATCATGCCAATCGTCGCGGCAGCATCCGTGTTCAGGGAGCGGGGATGTTTTTCCGAAACGATCCCCACCCCTTCGCCATGTTGCCCTACGGCATCATCCGCTATCACGGCGCACCAGCGGACCTGCGCGACATCCCGCTCGGCACCGTGATGCACGTCCGAGCCTTTCTCCCGCCGGACCCGAAGACATCCTCCGTGCCGGTATTGCCAATAGACAGTAAGACAAAAGATGCGAACCACAACCGTGGCGCGGGCATCTTCCCCGCCGAGAACCACGTGCTGCTTCTGGAAGACGAACCCAGCCACTGCCTTCGCGAAGGATTGGTCTGGAAGCTCAAAGAAGTGGACCTGCAGAACAACTCAGGGATCATCGTCGCCAGCCGCGAATTGAAGGAAGGCGGAGACGACAAGGCCAGCGAGGAATCGATGACGTTTGATGCCGCCACCCGGATCTGGCGCGGCCGCGAGCGGCTCGAAGT
>CALFSW010000437.1 GCA_937916505.1 uncultured Verrucomicrobiales bacterium
GATGGCAGGCGCTTCACCGCTTGAATCCTCAAGATAGAACTACGCTCTCACCAGGTCTCTACGTTCCAGCAAGGAAATCGAACCCCGCCATTAAACGAGGGAGCCTCATACAATTTCGCTCTGGTTTTTAATGGCTATGCATAGCCATTGTCCTCCGTCGTGGCATAGCTCCGTGTCAGGCTAGCGCCCTCCGCTTCCACCCAGACGGACCATAGCTCCTTCGTAGAGCCGAAATAAAAATAGAGCCGCTGGTGCTCCTGCTCCACCCGAAATCCCTCGTCGAACGACAGCTCAAGGAGGTGCTTCAGAATCATCTTGTTCACGTTCCTGTGTCCCACGATCAGATGGATCCCCGAACCGTCCAAGAGCTCGTCATTGTCTTCGAAAAATCGCTGCACTCTGGTGGCAACATCGTGCAGGTTCTCGCCATCGGGCACGCGATAGTGAATCTCGTCTTTGCAGAAATCCTGGTAATACCGAGTCAACTCGGCGGTGGATTGCTGATCCTTCAACTCGCCCTCAAGGATGCCCAGAGCGGTCTCCTTTAGCATGTCGCTTGAGACGAGGTCGGGGCGAGTGATGTTGGCCTCGGCGATGAAGTCCGCCGTTTCCCGGTTGCGCCGCAGAGTGCTGGAATGAACTCGTAGGAGCGGAATACTTCTCAGAAATCGCGCAGTTGTCTGAGCCTGGCTGCGGCCTCGGCTGTTGAGCAGAGTATCCTGCTGACCCTGCAGTCTCCCCTCAGCATTCCATTGGGTTTCTCCGTGTCGGCCGACGATAAGGCAATGGGAGCCTTGGGCACGAACGAAGGCGGCAAGTTCTGTCTCATCGCTCACATACCGAGGGGCGGCGCTCATGAGCCGGGGCGCTCCCCATCTTTGAAGTGTCGGCAGACCAAACCGATGCGCACCAGAAAATTGAGGGAGACCGCTACGGCTAGGGCCCACAACAGCCACAGCATAATCGAACTGTCCCCAGTTAGATCGCCCACGACCAGTCCGAGCGATAAAATCAACAGGCGGCCTTCACTTCCCGCAAAGAAGAAAAACCGCTCAAGCTTGCGCTTCGGATACCCCATCTGCCAGGCCGAGCGAAATTTCTCAGAGCTGGTCGTGAGCATGAAGACCGCTCCGAGAAGTGCCAATCCCGCAGAGAGTGCGCTCATAGGATCGACTCGGTCACAAAGAGAGATCGCGATCGCGGCGACCAGCAGCACTTCGGTGACCCGGTCGGTCAGAGTATCCAGAAAGTCGCCGATCTTAGATCCGTGACCTTGGATTCTCGCGATCTCTCCGTCAACGCACGAAAAAATGCCGAACATCTGAATCAGCACTACGCCCCACAACCAGTGCCCTATCAGCACCAGCCCTGCGGCCGCAACCCCAAAGAACAAGTCTAGGACGGTGGCCGTATTAGGACCGATGTGGCGGGCGAGCCGAATCGAAAACCAGACGGAGATGCGTCTCTGAATGTGGTAGCAGAAAGCGCCGTCCGACTCCGGTTTGGCGAGCGCAGGGAACTTCCATCTGCCAGAATCTTCAGGCTTCATTTCCGCCCCCCTCGCTGCTGAGGGCGGGGACCCGCTCGGAGGCGAGGTAGTCCATCACGGTCTGCACCTTGAACTTGTCGTCGGAAAACCCGGTGAGTTCACCCCCGTTCCGGTGATCCCGGTAAGGCAGTTGACAATATTCCATCCAATCCTCGGATCCGAAATACGTGTTCAGGATTGCTGTCGGGTCGTTCGGAACTCCGACAGAGATACCCAAGAAGTCCGTTTCCTTGAGGGGTAGGAAATCCTCAGACCTATATCGGAAGTCTTCGGGCTGGAGCACAATCAGCCCATCCTGACCGACTGCGTGCTCCCAGATTCCGATCCAGGGGAACCGCAGACGAGGTTTACCGGGAACCTTCACTCCGTCTTCACGGAAGATGCGGCATCCCATTCTCTTGCCGTCTCGGACGTCGGGCTCGACAGTATATCCTTGTCGCTCGAGTTGTGGAGCGCAGTGCTCCAGGAAAGCGTCGAAATCGAAAATCACGATGTCCACGTCGTCATCCCAGGGGATGAAGTCGTTGTGCCGTAGTTTGCCCAGCAGCGTGCCGAACATGATGCAGGCACGGATCCGATGCTCATTTACAGTCGCGAAGAGATCATGGATATGGCGAATCGTAATGTCCCGCTCGTCGAAGAATCCGATGGTCTTAAACTTGATGAGGTCGCTTTGGAAACGCTGGCCGTCGCGCGCATCTGTATCCAGATTCCGCTGCCTTACTAGCGGGTAAACCTCGTTCTGTGCGTGGGAGAGATGCGTTTCATCGTCGATCTCGCACCACCTCAGATCCTCGACCATCGGACACGAAATGGACACGTGCCGGGCTGCCGGAGCCAACCAATCCATCTCGTAGTTGAGGTGGCGAGTCTCACGGAAGCGTTGATCAGCCGTGTCGAGCATCACAGAGAAGAGCGATCGGGAAATCTTGCAGATTCCGACCAACTCACCCGTCACTTCAGATCCCAGGCTTTCACGGTTCTTGGAAATCGCCACCAGGCGGCCACTTCGCGTCTCCACAAAACACTCGTCATGCGTGTTCGAAAACCCTGCTAGCAACATCGCGTTGTCGCCGGGAGATTCCAAGCAGGTGGTAAGGGCGCGGCGCTCATAGACGAGGTCAGCCTCCAGCAGCAAGAAAGGTTCGTCGACACAGTGCCGGGCACAGTGCAGCGAATACATGCTGCCCGAGTCCGCAAACTCCGGGTTGTGAACCAATTGGACCGTCTGACGGTAACGTTTCTGCAAAGGTTCGAACTGCTCCGCGAGGTGCCCCGTGACAATTACAATCCGCTCAATACCCTCCGCCAACAGCTGTAATATAGACTCCTCGATAATCGACCTTTCCCCCAGGCAAATTAAGCCCTTGGGTGTCAGCTTGCCTCGTTCTTCCAGACGGATCCCCATTCCCGCAGCAAGGATGATCGCATTTCGAATTGTGGTAGGGGGAGGAAGATTGATCTTGGAGTCAAAGTCGGTTGCGGGGGCAGAGTTGGGCGGATTAGTCAATATATCTGTTATAGGTTAATCTGGCAGCTTGCCTGCCCTTGGCTTAACAATCAAACACGGACGGTCAATAGGCATGCGTTTCAGCTTCTCTTTGAACATTCTCAGCACCTGAAGGATACACTTTACCTATAAAGTGTATCCTTTTCCGGCCCCGGATCGTCGGGGCTGTGCTTGTTTCCCAGTCTTTCAGGATCGGGGCGGGAAGGGAAAGCATACAGTTCTCGAGGGAAGTGTATCTTTTAGGGGTCACGCCATAGAAGGGAAAATATCGCACGCTAAGCTCGGTTCCGCTCGAGGTTGCTCGGCGGAGAAACTAACCCAACATTCGCGCCACTAGCAGTAAAGACTTGACTGCTAAACAGTTACGGGACGAATTGTTCCACAAATGTTGGTTTGTGAAACAGATGAGATTTCCGCCATGGACGGCGTGAAAAGTGTCTTTCATCTCGTTTCGAGATCATGTTTCACAATCCCTTAAGTCTTTGAAAGGGAACATGTTCGCCAATTCTCTGGATTCCTTAGC
>CALFSW010000438.1 GCA_937916505.1 uncultured Verrucomicrobiales bacterium
GCTCCGAAGCGGTAGTAGACGTTAGGAGAGGGCGGGTTTGGGTCGGTGACGGTGATGCTGGTGGCTCCGACGACGGCGCTGACTCCGGCCACCGGGGTGCTCGTAGCAGTCGGGCCATCGTAGCGGTAGATCTCGGTGTAATTTTCCAGGTCCGTTGTCCGCTCAATGATCCAGCGGGTGTCGACTGCTGCGATGAGATTGAAGCCGAAGGTGATCTCAATTCCGCCCGTACCATTGGCGATGACTTCCGGGTTGTGGGGCGAAGCAGGATCGGAGATCAGGACGCCGGTGCCGAGGGCGTATTCGGTGCCGTTGGCCGAGGGGTCTTCGTCGGCATTGCCGGCAAAGCTGGCATCCAGTCCTTCGCTGATCATCTCGGTGGCCCAGACGCCGTAGCCGGCGGCGTTGCCAAACTCGTAGGCACCGATATCGGGAGCGCCCACCCGATTGAAGCCTCGCTGATCGGTGGTGAGCGCGCTCGCACCAGCGGCGTTGATGGCCGGGGAACCGGCGCGCAGTGCCATCGTCTGGGTGGGCCCGCCGTAGTTGCCCAATGGGGCGAGGATTGGATCCGTCACGCCGACCTGGTCCCCGGGTGAGTTGAAATCAGCAGTGGCATTGCCAGTGCCAACGAGATTGTAGTCAGAACTGGTGAAACTGTTGTTGGTTGCGCCTATCACAAAATCGACATCGCTGCTGCTGTTTGCTGAGATGATGCTCGCTGACACTTCTGTCCCGGTAAGGGTGTCACCATAACTAGCGACTCCGCTGCCCTCGCCAGTCGGGGCAGTGTTCCCGGTGATGGTGCAATGTTCGAGTAGGGTCTTTCCGTCGAAGTTGTAGAGACCACCGCCACGGGATGTCGCGGCATTGCCGGTCAGCGTGCAGTTCATCAGGGTCGTTCTTACTGCGCCGAGATCGGTGTCGCTGGCGACTGCGCCGCCCTCGGCGGCGGTGTTGTTGGTGAACGTGGTGTTGGAGAGTGTCAGCATGGCTCCAGTATTGTTGACGCCCCCGCCGCGGGCCCCATTCGCGTTGCCCCCGATGATGGTGAGTCCGTCAATTCCAACCACTGCGGGCCCGTTGATCTGGAATACACGCGAGGCGCCGTTCCCGGAAACAGTGATCCCATCAGGAGGGCTTTGAATGGTGAGATCCTTGGCGATGAGAAGCTGGCTTCCGCCCAGCGTAATCGTCCCGCCGGAGAGCCCGGCATCAAAGTCCACGGTCTCGCCCGCCGCCGCATTGGCGATGGCCTGCCGCAGCGAACCGGGGACCGTGTCAGCCGTTAGGTAGGCCCGCTTGTCGGCGTGGACGGTGCTGTCCCCGGAATCTGTGTAGTTGCGGGTATCGACGAGAAACAGACTTCCCGATGCCGCTGGGATTCCTGCCACAGAAAATCTAAGATTCCCGCCCAGCAACCCGGCATCGTCATCCATCGCAGCCACTTCGAACGTGTCGGTCAGTCGATCCCCAGCAACCCGTTGGTAGGAAAGGAGCCCGGCATCGATTTGAGCCTGGGTAAACGTCGCGCCTGCGCCTTGCTCGATCCCGTTCAGAAAGAGCGTCCCGTGGACCGGGCCAGTCACCAACGTGAACGTGATGGTGCCGCCGCCCGTCACTTTGAGCATCGCCATGGTGATCGTGAAAGAGCTTCCGCCCAGATCCGTGATGCCCGTGTTGGCGATCAGGTCAGGGGCTCGCGTATCGACTGAGAATAGCGGCGTCGAGTCTTCGTAGTTGCGCGTGTCGAGGAGGAACGGAGTGGAGTCTCCGGAAGTCGCGTGGGCGAACGGCACCGCGCCAAGCGATGCGATCGCCGTCAGGATTTGGACCAAGGGTCGACGTAGTTTCATAATGTTTTGTAGCAATGGATCAAAGAATCGCCGGCCCGGGCCTTCGCGGCGGGGCGACCCACCGCTACCAGCCCGGGCGCGACTGTGTTGTTCGTTCCCCGCGCATGACGCGCAGGAAACAGGCCGTGGCCGGTGGGCTTTCTATCGGGTCGCCAGGCGGGTCCGTGGACGCCGCCTGTTCCGCCCTGGTGCGCTTCCGTAGAAGACGCCCCTCGCAGAATCCCCCTCGCACTCCGAAATCGGATGTTGTTGTTCTCGTTCACCGGATTGTTGTTGTTGCGCCTGGCGCAGCGCAGGTTGTTCGTGTTGTTGTTCCACGAGCCGCCCCGCAGCACGCGCGCCCCGGAGGCTGTCTTCCGGCCGGGCCTAATTGTTCAGCGAGTTCGCGGCGCAAGTTGGCGACCAAGGTTTCGGTGTCCGCTTGCAGCGCGTGGCCACGCCAGCTCATCCAGCGCGCCGTCAGCGCTTCCTTGGTGATGGTCCCTGCCGTGTATTGCCGCACGTTCCACCGCAGCCGCCGCCGTGCCGCGACCACGTTCGGACGGCAGAGGCGCTGCTTGCCCGGCCAGACCCGCTGGCCGAGGAAGGTCACCCCGTCTGCCACGCGGTGGGTGCGTGATTTGCCTGCGTGCAGCCGCAACCTGACCTGTGCGAGACGCTCGACGATGGCCGCCCTCCAGTCGCGCAGCTCGGCCTTGTCATCCGAGAAGAGCAGGAAATCGTCCACGTAGCGCAGGTAGCCGCTGCAGCGCAGCTCCTGTTTCACCCAGTGGTCGAAGGGCGTGAGGTAGATACCGCCGAACCACTGGCTGGTGAGGTTGCCGATCGGCAGCCCGACGCGGCGCTCCGCCGCCTCTGCCAGATCGTCGCCAGGGAAGAGATTGCAGACTGGCTCCTGCGGGTTGCTGTGATCGATGAGGGTGTCCATCAGCCACAGCGTGTCGCGGCAGCGGACGGTACGCCGCACGATCTGCTTGAGGATCTCCAGGTCGATGCTGGGATAGAATTTGCGGATGTCGCATTTCAGTACGTAGCGGTAGCGCTTGGTCAATTCCCGGCAGCGCCGGATCGCGGCGTGGGTGCCCATCCCGTCGCGGTTCGAGTAGAGATCGTGGATCATGCGCTTTTCAAACAAGGGCATCACCACCCGGCACAACGCGTGGTGCACCACCCGGTCGCGGTAGGGCGCGGCGCTGATGAGACGCCGCTTGAGACGGTGGATGAAGCGCTCCCGATAGTCGCCCGGTCGATAGGACTGCTCCACCAGCTCCCGGCGCAGCTGCAGGAGCTCTCGCTCGCGGCTCGTGCGGAATTCTCCGACGTCGTGCCGCAAGCGCTTGCCACGCTCACAGCTCCGCGCTGCCAACAAGAGATTCTCGAAGGAGGTGATCTGTGGGTAGAGCTGGTTGTAGGTCTTCATGCTCAGTTTAGGCGGTGGCCGCATTCTTCAACCAGCCGCCGATCATGCGGCCGACCTCGTCGATCTTCTCCGACACCACTCCGTAGCGTTTGTGGCTGAAAAACTTCATGTCGTGCGCCAGACGGACCAAGTGGCGGGTCAGCTCCAGCAGCAGATTCGCTTCCTGCAGGTGCTCGCGCTTCTCGCGACTATAGTAGGCGCGGATGCAACGCTCCTGCACGTCGAGCAACCGGGTCTGGATCCGGTCCGCCAACAGGAACTTCTGGTCACGCGGAAACTTGCCCAGCTGCGGGATGAGATAGAGCAGCAGATCGTGCAGCTTGGTCAGGACATTGTCGCTATTCGCCATTTTCTCTTTTTACCAAAAAAATTCCGCCCGGGGGCAAGCCCCCGGAACCCCCAAGAGTAAAAGGAAGAAAGTTAAAGCCCCCTCGCACTCCGAAAGCCGATGACGACGTCCTCGTTCACCGGATCGCCGCTGCTGCGATCGGCGCAGCGCAGGCCGACCGTGCTGACGATCCACGAGCCGCCCCGCAGCACGCGCGCCCCGGAGGCTGAAGTCCCACCGCGGGGGTCGGCCGGAGGTGAGGAGTCGTAGTAACTTCCATCATACCAATCCCAGCACCACTCAAACACGTTTCCCGCCATGTCGTAGAGGCCGTAGCCATTGGCGCGATTCGTACCGACAGGCACCTGGCCGCCGTCGTAGAAGCCGACCGGGGTGGTTTTCGTTCCCCCAATGTCGAAGGGATCGCCACTTCCAAAGTAGTTCGCATCCCCGTCGCCGATCGTATCCCCCCATGGGTAAGTTTTGCCCACCAAGGTCCCGCGCGCCGCCTTTTCCCACTCTGCCTCGGTGGGGAGACGGAAGCCCTTCGCCGCCCAGTTCGCGAAGGGGGCCGTCCCTTCCCCGGTCTTGAAGACCGTGGTGAACCCCGCATCGGTGTAATACACCGGTGTCAGCCCCTCCTTCTCCGAGCGCGCGTTGCACCATTTCACCGCGTCAAACCAGTTTACGGTGTGCACCGGGTGGAAGGCGCCCTGACCTGAGCCGGCGTTGCCGAAGGTGTAGCCGTTGGCGCCGGCGTAGGTTTTCACGTCGTCCCACAGAGCCTTGGTCACCTCGAACTGGTCGAGGTAGAAGGCGCTCAC
>CALFSW010000439.1 GCA_937916505.1 uncultured Verrucomicrobiales bacterium
GGCACTCGGTTAAGAGGGGGCTTCGCAGCATGGCTGCCGGGAAATGAACATGACCGGGAGGGATCATGCCACTATCCGAGTGCCATTCCGGTTAGCTTTGTGTCCGAAGCCATTCGATCAGATTGGAAAAGTCTTTTGGATCGAGAGTTTGCCCGAATGTCGGAGGCATGAGCGAGATCGGGATTGTTTCCCGGGATTTGATCTGATTTTTCCGGAGTCGCTTGGTGTTTCCCGAGAGGTCGCGAATTTGCAGAACATTGCCGCGTTCACCGGTGATGAAGGCGCTGCTTTGAGTTCCGTCAATTAGAGTGAAATTGGTGAGGTTGAAATGGCTGTCGATATTGCGATTCGGGTCAAGGATATCCTCGGCGAGACGTTGGACTCCACGGCTGCCGATGCCGTCCAACTGCGGTCCGATCAAGCCTCCCTTGGCCTTGATTTGATGACAGGTCACACAGTGGGTCTGATAAATCCGAGCTCCCTTCCGGGGGTCGAGGGCCTCAAGTTTTTTTGAAGATTGATACTCCGAGACCCGCTGCTTGATGAGAGTTTCCAATTGTTTGCGCCGGGGGCCGTTTGGAGCTTCCGTGTTGGTTGCCCGGGGAGGATCGGGAAGCCATGGTTTGAGTTGGTCCCGAAGAGTGATGGGAGCATTGATTTTCAGGAGTTCCGCCAGTTTGGTGAGTTGCCCGTCGAGATCGTGGCCGCCGGAGAAGGAGTCGGTGCTGAGGGATTCCACGCCCCCAATCCGGGTGATTCCCAGCCAGGCGTAGGCATCGCCGGAATCACCGTCGGTCATGACGAGCCGCACTTGCTTTTTCGGTTCGGTCTTCCAGGTGATCTTTTGTGCGATGTCGTTCCGTGGCGGGTAGGCACGGTGGATTTCATTGCCAGCGGTATCAATCAGCGCGATGTGGTTTTTGCGATGTCCTTCTTTTTCCGGGTGGCCCCGGTGCCCGACGATCCAGAATGAGAGTTCGTTCGCGGTCATGAATTCTTTCGATTTTAGAATGCCGGTTCGATGTTCCGCGTCCTGTTCTCCCTGGCGTAGGCTGGAAATCACGATGGCGTTCCGACCGTCCCGACATGAGCGCTTTTGAGTGGTCCAGGGGGACGGGCTTTTTGGATGGACGGGGTGGGGGAGTTCGCTCCAGCCACTGGTGGTCATCTTTTTTCGCACCTCCAAGAGTTTTGTCGCGAGGTTTTTTGCCCAGTCTACCAAGCCGGGATGGGGTTCCAATCTTCCCCGTTCGTCGAGGCCGGCCTGGATGGCATCGAGTTCTGCGAGTTGGGTGTCCGGATTGTTCTGGTTTGTGAGTGATTTGATCAACTCATTGAGGACGGTGTCGTCGGCATAGCGGGCGATATGACCGAGGTGATCTCTTTTCTTCGGGGAATTCGCGAGATAGGAAGCCGCTTCCGGAGTGGCGACGGCCGGGAGGATGTTGGCGAGAAGTGGCGTCCGAGTGGAGGGGGTGTGGATGCTTTTTGGAAAGCTCGTCAGATGATTTCGAATGGCCATGCGCAGGACGTGAATGAGGTGGGTGTCATATTCCGGGGTGCGGGCGAGGGCTCCCAGGAGGGGCTTCAGGGCATCTTCTTTCGGCTGAAATTGGAGGGTGGAGGCCGCTTTCCTTTGCGTGAAAGGATTCCCACTTTCCAGAGCTGCGAGAGCATCGACAATAGGGACTGCTTGAGCTGGGGGATTTTTTGGAGCGTTGTTTTCTTTTTTTGTGATCTTCCAGATTCGTCCTCGTTCCCGGTCGCGACCGGGGTGGGTGAGGGGCACTTCGTAGTGGCCAATGATCCGGTTGTAGAAGTCCGCAACGTAGAGTGCTCCGTCGTTGCCCATACTGAGGTCCACGGGGCGAAACCAGAGGTCGTCACTTGTTACGAAATCGCTCTGTTCAATCGCCACCGGGGTGCTTCCGCGAAACTGGATGCGGTCGTGATTGATGCGTGAGGTGACCGGGTTGCCGATGAGGAGATGGTCGTTCCATTCCTGCCCCCACCGGTCGCGGTCGAGGTAGGTGATGCCACAGATCCCGGTCGATCCGTGAGTGTGTTCGATCATGGTTGGAGCAAAGCCCAGGCCATCGTGGGGCTTGCCAAAGCTGGGGTAGATCCCTCCCGGGAGGAGTTGATAAACCGGGGAGCTGTGGCAGTCCGCGCTGTAGAGATTGTTCCGGCGGTCAAAGGTGAGACCAAAGGGGTTGACCTGCCCCCGGGTGAAGATTTCCACGCTTGATCCATCGGGTCGGAAGCGAAAGACATTGCCCGAGTGGAGTTCGACTTTCGTGCCATCCTTCGCGGTGAGGGTGCTGGAGTTGTTGAATCCGTGGGTGGCGTAAACCCAACCGTCGTCCGGACCCATGCGGAAACTTGAACACATTCCATGGGTGTCTTTTTCGTATCCAAGGGGACCGAAGAGAACTTCCCGGTGATCGGCCTTTCCGTCGCCCGTGGTGTCGGCGAAATACCAAATATTGGGAATGCTCCAGGCAATGCACCCGTCTTTGTGCCCGGGTTTATGCCAAGGCAAGACGCCGGTGGGAATGTTCAGGCCATCTGCAAAATCAGTGAACTTGTCGGCGTGACCGTCGC
This sequence comes from uncultured Verrucomicrobiales bacterium, assembly GCA_937916505.1. GTDB lineage: Bacteria > Verrucomicrobiota > Verrucomicrobiia > Verrucomicrobiales > Akkermansiaceae > SW10. The sequence continues at coordinate 2,605 of CALFSW010000439.1, forward strand.
CATTGGTGTCTTCGAGGATCTTGATGGCATCCCGGCTGTCGCGGACACGAGTCCCCAGCGGATCGGACCAGCGATCTTTTGCGGCGGCGTAAGGATACTCGCAGGTGGATGAGACCCATAAGCGTCCCCGCGTATCGTGGGCGATGTTGATCGGTTTGTTGATCCGGGGTTCGGACGCAAAGAGCTGGATTTCGAATCCCTCCGGCACCCGCAGGGCGGCCAGCTCTGCTTCGGGCGAGCGTGGTTCGGAATTGCGAACCAAGGATTCATTGCCCGCGGCAACCACGATTAGGGCGAGTGAGAGAATGATTGGAGTCTGCATGTGAATTCTTAACGTTCCAAGAGCAGGGAAGCCTGTCACCTGGGGACTTAAAAACCGATGATTGGAGAATTCGGGAAAACCGGCCGAGGGACATCTCTGGAGGCAAAGGCACCGCCCAATCCCCGATCAAATCAGGCATTCCAACCTTGGCCTGACGTGAATGGGCAGGGGGCCGCAGGGAATGGGGGTTTGACGATTGGTTTTCCCGGCAGTGGGACGAACCTCCCGAAGGGATCGTTCGAGGTGATTCCTGCTCAAAGTTGCTTCACCCTGTTTTTTGGAGAGCGTTGAATTTTTCATCCCAGGCTCCGGTCTTATGGTCACTATGAAGAAGTTTATGAGAGTAATCGCCGTTGTTCTGTTTGGCGCGTTGGGGACGAGTTGTTCCACGAGTTACGATTCCTATGGAAACCGCCGCCAGTCGATTGATCCCGCTGGTGCCGCGATTGGAGCAGTGGCGCTGGGCGCAATTGCCTATTCGGTGGGGAGGAGCAGTGGTAAGAAAAGCGAGCATCGCCGCCACACTTCGGGCCATCACAATTACGGATACGGGAATCATGGCTACGGCGGAAATAGCTACGGAAGAGGTTCCTACGGGGGGCGTTTCTGCCGATAGCATTCGGCTGAATCTTTAAATTTATGGCCAAGTCCCGCTCTGTGCGTGGCTTGGCTTTTTTAGTTGCTGCGATCTCGCTCCCTGGCGCTTCGGAGAATCACCCGTGTCATGTGCGAGGCCCTCCGGTTGAGGTTTTGGCTGGCCGTGTCTTCATCCGCTTCATAGATTTCATCAACATTTCCCGACCCATGGCTTTTAAAAATTATTTGATGTCTTTTCTATTTCTTGGTTTCTCGATCAATTCGGCGACCGGCGGGGTGAACCCCGGCCGGAATCCCAAGCCTGATTGGATTTGGCGGGGCGATAAGACGGACGATGAGCCGATTTATCTTCGTCACAAGTTCGAGATCAAGGGGCAGATCAAATCGGCTTCACTCTACATGACGTGTGACAACGGGGCGTCAATCAGCATCAACGGCAAGGACGCTGGAACAGCTCCAGACTGGAGCGAGCCCGTCACACTGGAAAATGTGACCGGCTTTCTTAAAAGTGGAACCAATCAGATTGCGGTGAGGGCCCACAACCGGGGAGGGGCCGCGGCGTTCGTTTTTAAAGCGGAAATCGGAATGGCCGACGGGACAAAGCAATATGTGCTTTCAGACACCAATTGGAAGGTGGCATTTTCGGAAACCAAGGGATGGAAGTCAGCTGCCTACGATGATTCGGGTTGGACCGGGCAGGTGATCTCATTGGGGAAATTTGGAGTGAAGCCCTGGGGCATTCCCGCCAGTGGGGGCGGAGGTGAAAAGGGCGGCTCGGTCACTGCAGTTGAGGATTTGCAAGTTGTTGACGGCTTCGTGGTGGACCACATCTACACCGTTCCAAAAGACACCCAGGGTTCCTGGGTTTCTCTTTGCCGGGCTCCTGACGGGGGATTCTTTGCTTGTGACCAGGGAAGGATGGGGCTCTTTCACATTCTGCTAACAGAAGATGGGCCCAAGGTGACCTCGATCGAATTGAGCCAACCGGGTTCCAAAGCTCTTCTTTCGGGAGCACAGGGATTGTCTTGGTCCCAGGGCAGTTTGTGGTTCCACAAAAATGGCGGTAATCTTTTCCGAATCAGCGATTCAAATGGGGATGGGAAGTTGGATAGCATCGAAGCGCAGCCTTCGAGTCCTGGCGGAGGGGAACATGGAAATCACGCGGTGATTCCCGACGGGAGCGGCAAAAATTTCTATGTCGTCGGTGGAAATCATGCCCCGATCCCACCCGGGGACTCGATCAGCCGGACTCGCATCCAAAGCTGGCAGGAGGATCATCTATTACCTCGATTGTGGGATGCCCGTGGGCACGCCAGGGGGCGGTTGGCGCCGGGAGGTTGGATTTCGAAATACGACCCCAGGGAGAAGAAGCACGATATTTACAGCATCGGAATGCGCAACGCCTATGACGTTGCGCTGAACTCGGCGGATGACCTCTTCATCTACGATGCCGATATGGAATGGGATGTCGGGAGTTTTTGGTATCGTCCGACCCGCATCAATTTTGCAGTGAGTGGTTCCGATTACGGTTGGCGCTCGGGCACGGGTAAGTGGCCAAATTACTACGAAGACAGCTTGCCTCCACTCGTTGAAATTGGCCCCGGATCGCCGACTGGTCTGGCATCGGGCAAGAAGGCAAGGTTTCCTGAAAAATACCAACGCGCGATCTATGCCTGTGATTGGACCTTTGGCACAATTTGGGCAATTCACCTGAAACAGGAGGGAGCGGGTTACACTGCGACCAAGGAGAGCTTCGTATCCGGAGCCCCGCTGCCCTTGACCGATGCCACGGTCGGAGCAGACGGGCACTTTTATTTCCTTGTTGGGGGACGCGGAACGCAATCGGGTATGTATCGGGTGCGCCATACGGGCTCCGGGTCCACCGAGACCGCGCCGGTCCTGAAACCCACGAGCGAAAGACTGATTGCTCGTTCTCTGGAGAAATTTCACGGAGTTTCCGACGCCAAAGCAATTGGGGAGGCGTGGCCGCATCTCTCTTCGAATGATGTTTTCCTGCGTCACGCTGCCCGGGTGGCGATTGAGTCCCAGCCCGTTGGTTTGTGGATCAGCCGGCTGGAGAGTGAAACAAGCGCTCAAGCCATTATCGCGGCCTCTGTTGCTCTGGCGAGGAGCGGAGAAAAGCAGCACCAGCAGGTGGTGCTGAAGTCTCTTCAGAGGCTCTCGTTTGAGAAACTGACGGTGCGGCAAAAGCTCGGAGCGCTGCGGGGATATGCCCTCGCCTTCATGCGCCTTGATGCTCCGACCGGGGACCAACGCAAGGCTTTCATTTCATTGTTTGATCAGCATCTTCCCAGCGATAATGCCGATCTCAATACCGAGCTCATTCGGGTGCTGACTTACTTGCAATCGCCTACTGTTGTCCCGAAGGCGATTGATCTCATTAAGAGGCGAGGGAAGGCGGAGGTGCCTGATTGGGCTGAGCTGGTCTCCAGGAATTCCGGCTACGGCAGAACCATCCAGGGCTATCTCGACAACCCTCCTCCGAGTCGTGAGGTGTATTACGTCCTCATGCTTGCCAATGCCCGCCAAGGATGGTCGATTGAGGCTCGCCGGGCCTGTATCGAAGTTTTGAACGAGGCTGGAAAAACCTCGGGGGGGGCGAGCTTCCCGGGCTTCCTTAAAAATATCCGTGACCTTCATATGGCCGCGATGACGAACGCCGAGCGAATTGGGGTTGCCGATATTTCCGGTGAAAACTTTAATCCTATTCCTGATTTTGAGATCAAGCCACCGGTGGGACCGGGACAGGCCTACACTCTGCGTTCAGCCAGAAAGCATCTCAATTTCCGCGAGGCGAGTTTTGAGAACGGCCGGAGTCTCTACTTTTCGACCAGCTGTGGAGCCTGCCACCGTTTGGCCGGATTGGGTGGAGACATTGGCCCGGACCTGACGAGCATCCCGAACAAGTTCGATACGGGTTATGTTCTGGAAGCGATGATCAATCCCAGTAAGGACATCTCGGATCAGTATGGCATGTTTGAGGTGACCTTGAACGATGGGACGAAGAAGGCCGGACTTTTCGTGCAAAATGGAAACGATGTTTCGATCTATCCACCGGATCACACTTCGGAGCCGATCAAGACAACGATCGATGAAGTGAAGTCGGTGAAGCAACTTCCAATTTCCCAGATGCCCGCCGGATTGCTCAATGTTCTCAATCCCAAAGAACTTCGTGATCTCATGGCCTACCTGATGTCGGGAGGCGACAAGAGCAGCAAGATCTACGGGAAACGATAGCCGGTTTGACCGGATTCCTATTCCTCCGGTTTTGGAACGGGAGCTTTTTCGGCACCTTCGAGGGTTTGGATGTAGTGCCAAACCGCGTCGAATTGCTTCCGGGCATCTCCATCGTAGAAGGTGGCGTTGAGGGCTCGCTTCTTGTCGACGGTATACTTCGGCATGATGGTGAGCGGTGCGAAACGCTGGGGCCAATGCATCCACGAGTGGTAGTAGCCGGGGCGAAGTCGTTGCCCGGAGAGTTGTAGATTCGGGCCCTGTCCTTCGAAGGCTTGCAGGGCGGGCGTTTCTCCGGCGGCGTGGCAGGTGATGCATGCGTAGCCGGTGAGCCCGGCAAGTTCCTTGCCGGTTTTAGTAAGCGCGGGATCGGATTCGAATTCCGGGTTCGCGGAAGTCATGCCGGCGCGGTAGGTGATGCCTTTGGCCAGGAAAGCCGAGTGGTTGTCAAATCCGGGCATGCGGGTGGCCATCCAGGGGCGGACTTTGAGGCCTTCGCCTTTGAAGAGCGAGTGAAGCGAATCGGTTCGGAGTTTTTCTCCGGCTAG